>JBFRWF010000321.1:0-3968 GCA_051439465.1 Xenococcaceae cyanobacterium
CGCCCGCCACCGATGTTCGCCCGCCACCGATGTGCGCCCGCCACCGATGTGCGCCCGCCACCGATGTGCGCCCGCCACCGATGTGCGCCCGCCACCGATGTGCGCCTGCCACCAATGTGCGCCCGCCACCAATGTGCGCCCGCCACCAATGTGCGCCCAATCATCTGGATGACTCCACCAGAGAAACATTAGGTTTTCGACACACATCCAAAAATCGAATAACCTAGGCGGAGATTAAAAGGGCGCACGTCGGTGCGCCCCTACGGCTGACGTAACCGTTCACTCCTCCCCTACTTAATCAACGATAAATCAATGGTTTCAGCAATTTTTCAAGGGGGGGTGTGAATGATTACACGGCTGACGGGGTGACAACCGCGTCAAACCCCTTACAGGGCTTTGTGGTCAGCTTCGCTGCGCCGGAGGCGATCGCCTTGATGAGTTGACGAAAAAATCAAGCAACTGGATGAGCTTATTGAGAATGCCCAAAAAGAGCGATTGCTAACCAAAAATAATGATAATCATTCTATAAGGGGGGGGTGAGAGCTAGAACCCTTCCCCCCTGTTGTCTGTTGCCTGTTGCCTGTTCCCTTTTGAGTAACGTTTTAATTCACAACCCTTTATAGGACTACTATATAGTAAAATCAAATGACATCAAATTTGCTTTACCAATATCCTTCCCTAATTCCCGGCATCTTACTCAAACGCTATAAGCGCTTTCTCGCCGATATTGAACTCGCTTCTGGAGAAATTATCACCGCCCATTGCCCCAATACTGGTCCGATGACTGGCGTTTGCACCCCCGGAAGTCCAGTACAAGTATCCAAGAGTGACAACCCCAAACGCAAGTTACCCTATACCTGGGAAATGATTCAGGTGAATGACACTCAGCCAACCTGGGTAGGAATTAACACAGGGCTACCGAATCGAGTAATTAAGTTAGCCCTAGAAAAACGACTGTTCCCAGAATTAGCCAGGTACTATAAACAAATTCGCCCAGAAGTCCCCTACGGCAAAGACAAAAAAAGTCGCGTAGACTTTCTCCTCACTGGCGACGAGTCAAAACCTGCTATCTATTTAGAAGTGAAGAATGCTACCTTAGTCCAGGGTAATGTAGCACTGTTCCCTGATGCTGTAACCACCAGGGGACAAAAACACCTGCGGGAACTGATGATGCTCCTGCCTGAAGCTAAATCTGTCATGCTGTATTTTATTAATCGTAGCGATTGTCCCTATTTCGCTCCTGGTGATAATGCCGATCCAGCTTATGGGCAACTGTTGCGAGAGGCGGTTGAACAAGGGGTAGAAGTGTTACCCTACCGCTTTGAAGTTACGCCCCAAGGGGTTCGCTATTTGGGGTTGGCAGAGTTTCTTCCGAAGCAACCCCCAACAGATGAGGAAAATGGCTAAGAAAAATGTCACATTTATCTATACTATCTCGAAGGGTAATGCTTGTCTGTCTACTGCTGCTTGGTAGCATTATCGGATGTAGTCAAACAACACCCGAAGCCACAGAAACAACCTCATCGATAGAAAGCCCTCAAGCAGGTTGGAAAAACATTGTCGGTGAGGGGATTATTCTGTCCTTACCCCAGGAGTATGAGGGTGGCAACCCTAGTAAAGAGAAAGATATTGATGAAATTGAAGAAATACTGAAAGCGATAAACCCCAGCTATGCAGAGAGATTCCAGAGAATTAAACAAAATCCAGCGGCGATCGCTCTTTTAGCCTTCGACACTCAGAGTAATAAAACCGGGCTTCTCACCAATGTCAACGTTACCATCCAAAAAGTAGATGAAGGAGTAACAGTTGAGAAATATCTAGAGCGTGCTAACAGTCAACTCTCCTCTATTTATAAGATTGAAGAGCAAGAGGTAGTATCCATTGACAAGTATCGGGCAGGGCGAATTGTTGCTACAGTTGAGGCTGGGAAAACTCAGATCAAGCAGCTAGTCTATACCATTAAGAATGACGATACCTTCTGGGTTGTCACCTATGCCGCCACCGCCGACGCATTTAACCAGCAGTTGCCCAATTTTGAAACAAGTATTCAGACTTTTAGACTGCAATCCTAGATAGGCGATCAGTAAATAACAAACAAGACAAAACAAAGGACAAAAAGCAACAGTGGATTTAAAGAAAGTCATTATTGCCCATAAAGCAGGAGACTCCCAAAGCCAAGCTTGGGCAGAAAAATGCGCTCGGGAGTTGGAAGCACGCCAGTGTAATGTTTTAATGGGACCGAGTGGCTTTAAGGATAATCCCTACCCAGTTTTTCTCGCTTCCTCCACCTCAAAAATAGATCTGGCATTGGTGATAGGGGGTGATGGCACGACTCTGGCAGCTGCCCGGCATCTTGCCCCAGAGGGGATTCCCCTGTTGGCGGTAAATGTGGGAGGACATCTGGGGTTTCTCACGGAGCCTTTTGAGGAATTTCAAGACACTGAGCGAGTTTGGGATCGATTACAATCAGACCATTATGCAGTTCAGCAGCGGATGATGTTGGAGGCGTGTCTGTTTGAGGGGAGTCGTACACACCCCCAACCTGTCAGCGATCGCTTTTTGTCACTCAATGAAATGTGCGTCAAACCCGCCTCCATCGACCGAATGCCCACCTCAATTTTAGAGATGGAAGTAGATGGGGAGGTAGTTGACCAATATCATGGAGATGGGTTGCTGGTGGCGACACCTACTGGTTCTACCTGCTACACTACTTCTGCCAATGGTCCGATCTTGCATCCAGGGATGGAAGCGATCGCCGTGACACCTATCTGCCCCTTAAGCCTTTCTAGCCGCCCGATTGTCCTGCCTTCTGGTTCTGTAGTTAGTATCTGGCCGTTGGGAGATCAAGAACTTAATAACAAACTCTGGACTGATGGAAGTTTAGCAACTTCCATCTGGCCAGGGCAATGGGTGGCGGTGAGAATGGCGGATTGTTTCGCTAAGTTTATTATCCTGCGAGAAAGTTACTCGTTTTACCAGACTCTACGGGAAAAGTTGCAGTGGGCAGGGGCAAGGGTTCGCTATAGCAATAATCACCGCAATTGATTTGTTATTGGTTCTGTTTTGCCATTAAAGTCTCCATGCTTGACTTGAAGGCTTCAACATCCTCTGGACTAGGCTGAGTCTGTTGCCAGCTATCCCGCTTCATCAAATCCTTAGACCAGTCTCTCAACTTGGGATAGTCATTTAGGGATACCCCTAAACTAGGCAAGATGGGCACCGCAGTTCCGGCAACAACTTCTGCTAGGGTGAGATGTTCGCTGCCAAAATAGGGGCGATCGCCTAGTAACTGCTCAAAAAAGGTCAGCACTTTCGATACCTGCTGCTTTGAGTGTTCCAGTTTTTGCCCATCTTCTTCAGCAAAACCCATCTTCTGTTGAATCAGTGGGTTCATGGCAGGTAATAGTTCATTCAGGGTTACCATCTCCACCATGCGCACAGTTCCTAAGGATTGCGCATCATTAGGAAGTAGGGTAGGTGTGGGATATTTCGCTTCTAGGTAATCAAGAATTGCCAAGGATTCTACTAAACTGAAGTCTCCATCTACTAAGACTGGAATGTGGTGAAAGGGGCTAATTGCCAAAAACTCTGGTTGGAACTGATCTCCATCGAGTTTAAGGGGTATCAGTTCAAAGGGTATCTTTTTCTCCAGTAGCACAATCCATACACGGCGAGAGTTGAAAGAGATTGGGGTGTGGTACAACTTCAACATAAGCAAATCCCTAAGCATGATAGGCATGATATGACCAGGGTACTTCGTTACTTGGCTCTGTGTGACGTACTCCCGACGCTCATGCTACGCATAGAGCGCGGGCTTCTCCATCCCGTTTCCGAGACTTCACGTTTTTGAGTGAGGCGACGCCCAACCCCACTTTTTTGATCAGGATTCCAGAGTTGTGATCCCGTTGCATGGAGGCTCCGCAATGGGGGCAATCATGCCAACGATCTGACAAACTCTTAGGAACCCG
>JBFRWF010000322.1:0-39216 GCA_051439465.1 Xenococcaceae cyanobacterium
TCCGTTTTTCAGTAATATGAGCTAGTTGCTCGTCCCAATATCCTTGAGTTTTCCCCTCCTTGAGAGTCGAAACTCTCTTGTTATACCACTGATTCAAGCTTTTAACCTTGCGACCGTCAACGATGAAGCTATTACCAACATTTGATACGCAACTCAACCAGTTATTAATTCCCGGATCTATACCGAGTGCCTTGTTGGGGTTTAACTCAGGTAGCGATGCTTTAGGTATTGTGTAAACAAACTCAGCGTAAAAACATTGGTTGCGTGGAACAATTCGAAATTCTTTAATGTCTTCAAAACGTAAATTTGAAGGCATAGGAATAGTAAACGATTGTAAACAAAACCATGCTTTGACAGATTTTCCCAACGGTATTCTTATTTCGCCTTCATTTATTAACTTTAATGCTTGTTTGGGATAAGTAACAACTGCAAGTCCACCTTTTTTTCGGTAGTGGGGAAGTCTAGGCTTTTGCTCTATTTCCCCATCCCGATACATTTTATCCAGTTCATAGAAAGACCTAAAACTTTCAAAAACAGTAAGAAGAGTTTGTTGTGCTGCTTGAGAATGCAAAGAACGGTAATGAGAATATCCTTTATATTCGGCGTTTAAACTGTATTTATTCAAGTAGCCATGTACTTTGAACCATAGTTGACGACCTAAGTAAATAGCACAATTTGTTAACTTATTTGCTTCCGAGCAAAGATACTCAAGGATATTGCCTAATTCTCCCTCAGTAGAGAGAAGTATTGGTTGACAGCCGTAGTTTAATTTCTTTTTCTTTTTTCTTTCTTTGGTCAGTGTTATCACCTCCCAAAATTATCATATATGAAAAAGTTTAGCATAGATTTATCAATATTAGCAATATTTTTTTGAATTAATTTGTGACTATAGTAGTCCTATAAAGGGTTGTGAATCAAAACGCTACTCAAAAGGGAACAGGTTACAGGGGACAGGGGGTAAGAGTTCTGGTCGTTCATTATCGAAGTTATCAAAAAGGATTTTCAATCCTTAGCTTAGAATCCCTCGTTTTCAAACGGGGGAAATGTCAAATGTAAGTTAATGTTTATTGGAGTAGCTCATAACTTAACTATCTTAGTTAAGATGAATGGCACTGAAATAAGAGGCAATCAGACAGAGTAAGTCTATAATTTTAAAGCTCTTCGGCGATTTCTGTAGATTTCTGTAGGGTGCGTTAGGCACGTCCTCTCTGCTTCGGGACCTACCAGTTTTGGCTATCTGCGCCGTAACGCACCATTGACCAAACGGGGGATGGTGCGTTACGCTGATCGCGCAACGACCCGGATGATGCTTCCACCATAGGGCTTTCAGCTTAAGTCAGTGCCATTCCACTTAAGATGACCACACATTACTAACAACCTTTTCGAGTGGCCCTAGATGAGGTGTCAGACAAAGAAAATAGGCGAAAAAGGCACCGCCACAACCCCCGAGGAAGAAACCACTGGCAAATTCGCTCCAACCCTCTTTTGTCCCTAGCTCTTCAGGTGGTTCGGGGGTGGTAACTGTCGCCGTGGGTTTGCTGACACTCGCAGCACCGTAAAGGGACAAAGCGACAGTGAGAATCGAAATCAGACCAATTGCTGCCAGCAAACCGGCAACGCTGCCAAACTCTGAGTCCCGCAGTGGGCCAAGTATGGCAAAGGGACCATACAGAAAATAGCCATGAGCCATGCCAATTTCTAGACCTCGGCGATTGGGTGATAGCCCTTTACGATAGGCTGGCAAGTTCCTGATGAAAGCTTTGGTAAAACCTGAGGCATTAACTGGGGTGGCTAGATTACCTACTTGGGGATCTCCACCATGCTGAATTACGTCTGTTGTCATGTGAATTTATCTCTTCTCAAATTTTACAAATTCTCTAAGTAGCCTTACTGTAGCCTGCTTTTAGCTCCTTTTTTGTTAAGAATCTTTATCAAAACTCGCCGAGAATACCCCGTACTCATAGGCTATGCTTTATAGGTAAGTTTCTTAACAAAAGCTCTGAAGCTTGCTGTCAAAGAAATACAGCCCTCTCTTAAATTTCACTGACTTGACAAAATAACAAAATTATGTATAGGTCAAACAAGATTTTTGTTATGGGCGATCGCTACCTAGTTCTAGGGCTTGAGACCCATATACATAGATTATGAATTTTGTCGAGCTTTATGTTAAGAAAGATGTTTATAAAGCATAGGTACTCATAGGGCAGGATGAAAGGTGGGGCAGCACTTTGAAGGTTGCAACAAAAATTAACAGTTGCCAATACCAGAATCAGGTTAAATAAAGAAACTAAATCTTCCTTTGGGTCAATGTTGTAGTTAGAAATAGGAAAATAAGATATGACAGGCGTATACGCAGCTTCATTCTTGCCCGTGGTTTTCGTTCCCCTACTTGCCTTAGTCGCATTTGCTGTGATGGGTCTTTTGTTTATATACATCGAAAGCGAAGCCTGATTTAGCAAGATTGGGCATTGGTGATTGGGGATTAGGGATCCGACGGGCAGAAATCTTTGATGCGCGTGCATCGCAGTGATTAGGGATCCGACGGGCAGAAATCTTTGATGCGCGTGCATCGCAGTGATTGGTGATTAGTGATTAGAGTATTTCCCAGTCCCCAGTCCACAAGACACAGAATTGTTTCTGAGAAGAAAAAGTTAGGGATACTTGACATAAATTCAAAAACGGTCACAATTTTGTTATTAATTTTCGTAAAACTATTTTGATAATACAATAATTAGGTATTGACAAAACAAAAACAGTATGTGTAATCAGTAATAGCAAAATTCTACCTCTTGTCTCTCCTATCCTCTCCTTCCTATCCTGGCAGATTTTCAAGCAGTGGGCTTGAAGGATTTTCCACCATCTCCGGAATTATAGGTAATTAAACGGATTTGATATCACATACAATTAATCCCCTACCAGAAGGCAGGGGATTTTTAAATTTACCTACAACGCTAGTATCAGGCAACGTTAACCGAACTTACCAGCAGTCGAGGCAATCAGGAATGCCGCGTAGGTAAGGATATAACCAACTGTGAAGTGAGCTAAGCCAACCACACGGGCTTGAACGATAGACAGAGCAACAGGCTTGTCCTTCCAGCGAACCAGGTTCGCCAAAGGAGTGCGCTCGTGAGCCCAGACAATCGTTTCAATCAACTCTTGCCAGTAACCCCTCCAGGAGATCAGGAACATGAAACCAGTTGCCCAAACTAGGTGTGCAAAAAGGAACATCCAAGCCCAAACAGACAAGTTATTCACGCCATAGGGGTTATAGCCGTTGATTAGCTGGGCAGAGTTAGCCCAGAGATAGTCGCGGAACCAGCCCATGAGGTAAGTAGAACTCTCATTGAACTGAGCCACATTGCCTTGCCAGATCCCTAGATGCTTCCAGTGCCAGTAGAAGGTGAGCCAACCCAGGGTATTGAGCATCCAGAACATGGCGAGGTAAAAAGCATCCCAAGCGGAGATGTCGCAGGTGCCGCCACGGCCAGGACCATCACAAGGGAAGGCGAAACCGAAGTCCTTCTTGTCCGGCATCAGCTTGGAACCGCGAGCATCCAACGCACCCTTGACCAGAATCAGGGTGGTGGTGTGCAAACCCAGGGCGATCGCGTGGTGTACCAGGAAATCCCCAGGGCCAATGGTCAAGAACAAAGAGTTAGTGCCGCTGTTGATAGCATCCAGCCAGCCTGGTAAGTAGGCAGCACCACTAGAAGCGAGGCTATCGGGATTGGACAGCAGCACATCAAAGCCGTACAGAGCCTTACCGGAAGCTGCCTGAATGAACTGAGCAAACACAGGTTCAATCAGTATTTGCTTCTCCGGGGTGCCAAAGGCTACAACAACGTCGTTGTGGACATACAGACCCAGGGTGTGGAAGCCAAGGAACAGAGACACCCAGCTCAGGTGAGAGATAACCGCCTCTTTGTGCTCCAGCATCCGAGCCAGCACATTATTCTTGTTAGCTTCCGGATCGTAATCCCGCACAAAGAAGATGGCCCCGTGGGCAAACGCCCCCACCATCAAGAACCCAGCAATGTACTGGTGATGGGTATACAGTGCTGCCATGGTGGTGTAGTCCTTCGCCATAAAGGCGTAAGGCGGCAGCGAGTACATGTGCTGTGCCACCAAGGAGGTGACAACACCAAGGGAAGCCAGGGCCAAGCCTAGCTGGAAGTGGAGAGAGTTGTTAACGGTGTCATACATACCAGTATGACCTTCGCCCAACCTGCCGCTAGGTGGCTTGTGAGCGTTCAGGATCTCCTTGATGCTGTGACCAATCCCGAAGTTTGTCCGGTACATGTGGCCGGCAATGATGAAGATGACGGCGATCGCCAGGTGGTGATGGGCAATATCCGTCAGCCACAGGGACTCAGTCTGGGGATGGAAGCCACCCAAGAAGGTCAGAATCGCTGTACCTGCCCCTTGCGAGGTGCCAAACACGTGGCTAGCCGTATCTGGGTTCTGGGAATATACACCCCAGTTTCCAGTGAAGAATGGAGTCAAGCCTGCTGGGTGCGGCGGAGTGGACAGGAAGTTATCCCAACCCACGTGCTGTCCGCGAGATTCGGGAATCGCAACGTGAACCAGGTGACCAGTCCAAGCCAAAGAGCTGACACCAAATAAACCAGCCAGGTGGTGGTTCAGGCGAGACTCAGCATTCTTGAACCAAGACAAGCTGGGACGGAACTTGGGTTGCAAGTGCAGCCAGCCAGCGAACAAGAACACTGACGCCAAAATCAATAGGAACACTGAACCCTGATAGAGTTCATTGTTGGTGGTCATCCCAATGGTATAGAACCAGTGGTATACCCCAGAGTAGGCAATGTTGACTGGGTTAGAAGCACCTGCTTGGGTGAAAGCATCAATTGCTCCTTCGCCGAAGTGGGGATCCCAAATCGCGTGGGCGATGGGACGGACATTAAGCGGATCTTTGATCCACTGCTCGAAGTTACCTTGCCAGGCTACGTGGAACAGGGTGCCAGAAGTCCACAGAAAGATGATCGCGATATGGCCGAAGTGGGAGGCAAAAATCTTTTGGTAAAGATTCTCCTCCGTCATGCCATCGTGCGTTTCAAAATCATGGGATGTGGCAATCCCATACCAGATCCGACGTGTAGTCGGGTCTTGTGCGAGATCCTGGCTAAATTTTGGAAATTTAGTTGCCATAGCTGCTTTTTAGGAAATTCTCCTCTGTCGAAAAATGAGGCTGATGCAAAAGTGCTGCTCATTTCCTGCTTTGGTTACCCCCACCGAACCGAATTTACAGGGGTAAAGAGCTCAAAACGGTTTCCAAGTGGGTGTATTTACCCTACATTTTGCCGTTTTTCTTTCAACATTCATCTTACTTCCTTGTGGGGGAGTAAGATGCCAATCTCTGCGGGAAAGTTAAAGTCTTTTACAACAACCCTCCCTACAGGATTGGCTGAGTATATTAAGGGGAGTTTACCCTATTGAAAGGCCTCTCGCCAGGAAGAACGCCCATGTTGTGACGATTCCTCCCAGGAGATAGTGAGCTACCCCAACAGCCCGACCCTGAATGATGCTCAGAGCGCGAGGCTGAATGGCTGGAGCTACTTTTAGCTTATTGTGAGCCCAAACGATTGACTCGATCAATTCTTGCCAGTAGCCGCGACCACTGAACAGGAACATCAAGCTAAAGGCAAAGATGAAGTGACCGGCTAGGAACATTATGCCGTAAGCCGAGAGGGCTGAGCCATAGGAGTTAATCACCTGAGAAGCTTGAGCCCACAGGAAGTCGCGCAACCAACCGTTGATTGTAATCGCACTTTGGGCAAAATTACCAGCGGTCACGTGAGACACACTGCCATCTGGCAATACTGTTCCCCAAACATCGGATTGCATCTTCCAGCTAAAGTGGAAAATCACAATCGACAGAGAATTGTACATCCAGAACAGACCCAGGAACACGTGATCCCAACCAGATACCTGGCAAGTACCACCGCGACCGGGACCGTCGCAAGGGAAGCGGAAGCCCAGATTCGCTTTGTCTGGAATCAGACGGGAGTTACGGGCATACAGTAAACCCTTGAGCAAAATCAGTACTGTGACGTGGATGGTGAACGCGTGGATATGGTGCACCATAAAGTCTGCCGTACCCAGGGCAATGGGCATCATGGCTACCTTACCGCCCACAGCAACGGTTTCACCGCCGAAGGCATAGCTAGCAGTCTCTAGCGCGTAGGGAGCAGTTCCACCCGGTGCTAGGGTGTGGAGGTTTTGTACCCACTGGGCAAACACTGGCTGTAGCTGAATCGCCGTATCCGAGAACATATCTTGGGGACGACCCAAAGCCCGCATCGTGTCGTTGTGGACATACAAACCAAAACTATGGAAGCCCAACCATATGGACACCCAGTTTAGGTGAGAGATGATGGCATCTCGGTGACGGATTACTCGGTCTAAGAGATTGTTAACATTCTTAGCTGGGTCATAGTCCCGCACCATAAATATGGCACCGTGAGCGCCAGCCCCCACAATCAGGAATCCGCCTATCCAGACATGGTGGGTGAACAGAGACAACTGCGTGGCATAGTCCGTCGCCATATAGGGATACGGAGGCATGGCGTACATGTGGTGTGCCACGATGATGCTCAGGGAACCTACCATGGCCAGGTTAATCGCCAGTTGGGCATGCCAGGAAGTGGTCAGGATTTCATAAAGACCCTTGTGTCCTTCACCAGTGAAGGGACCTTTATGAGCCTCTAGAATTTCCTTCATGCTGTGGCCAATACCGTAGGTATTCCGGTACATGTGGCCCGCAATGATGAACAGAACTCCGATGGCCAAGTGGTGGTGTGCCGTATCCGACAACCACAAGCCCCCGGTGACTGGGTTCAAGCCCCCCTTGAAGGTGAGGAAGTCAGAATACACTGCCCAGTCCAGGGTGAAGAAGGGTTTTATTCCTTCTGCAAAACTGGGGTACAGCTCTGCCATCAAGCCCTTGTTCAAGAGGAATTCGTGGGGTAAGGGAATGTCTGCAGGAGCCACCCCAGCATCCAAAAGCTTATTGATTGGCAGAGAAACATGGATCTGGTGAGCAGCCCAACCTAGGGAGCCACAACCTAGCAGCACTGCCAAGTGGTGATTCAGCATCGACTCCACGCTCTGGAACCATTCCAGTTTGGGAGCCCGTTTGTGATAGTGAAACCAACCAGCGAATAGCATCAGCGCTGCCATTATCAACCCACCAATAGCCGTCGCATATAGCTGAATGGAATTGGTGAAGCCGGAGGCTCGCCAGAGGTAAAAGAAACCAGAGGTAATCTGGATTCCGTAAAAGCCGCCGCCCACATCGGCATTCAAAATTCCTTGACCAACAATTGGCCACACCACTTGGGCGCTGGGTTTAATGGTGGTGGGATCTGTCAGCCAAGCTTCGTAGTTAGAAAAACGAGCGCCATGAAAATACATGCCGCTCAGCCAAACAAAGACAACAGCTAAGTGACCAAAGTGAGCGCTGAAGATTTTCCGAGAAATTTCTTCTAGGTCACTCGTCTGGCTATCAAAATCGTGTGCATCGGCGTGGAGGTTCCAAATCCAGGTAGTGGTTTTGGGACCTCTGGCCAGGGTACGGTCAAAATGACCAGGCTTTCCCCACTTCTCAAACAAAGCAGGTACTGGATCCTTATCAACCCCGAAAGGCATGAGGATTCTCCTCTCTAGACAATGAACTTAGATTTCAGGCAAAAGCATTAATTACGTTTAACAGCTCGAACTTTTCAGCTCATCGCTTGCTCTTTACTTTACTGCATCTGAGGCGATCCATTTGTTAAAGTTTGTTGCTAGCTCAATTATTGATAGACTCTGGCTTGCCATAACAACTTAATCGACAAAAAGTCAAGTATAATCAATTTTTCTTTACAAAAGGAAATAATAAGTTGAAAGCAGGGGGCAGGGGAGCTTCTGAGCAGGGGAGAAAAAACTCTGGAATGATAAAGGGGTTATAATTAGCGGATTTGGTATCAAAAGGCTTTGCCTTCCGATTGCCAGTTTGTTAACTACTACTACTGGCGCTGTCGGTGGGTAAGTTGATGTATACAGGAAAGCGGCAAAAGTTCTAGAAACCGCCCCGCTTTCCTCTCCCGCCAAAAAGAGCGGAGGAGCAGGAGCGCCCGGAGCAAGGGGGAATACTCCCAGAGCCCCCCTGCTCCCTACTCCCCTGCTTTCGCAAAGGGTGGGAGTCTCCAGCGGTAATTTTTGATGAAAACAATTTGGTCATGCCTATTATTAGTAGTGTTGAGCTGGGGTTTAGTCAGTTGTGGCGATCGCATTGAAACATCCCAGCTATCCGACACTGCCCAGGTGTCTCAAACAGAACTGGCAGGAAAACTTTCAGAAGTAGCTCCTCCTCCAGCGATTCAAGAGCTACGCCAGAGCTTAGAGCAATATCAGCCTCAGGTCACTATTCTCAGTCCAAAACCCGATCGGGTTTTCCAAGATACAACCGTGAGCGTGCAAGTCCAAGTGCAGGACTTACCAACTTTTAAAAATCCAGAGCTACAGATGGGACCGCACCTGCACGTCTTCTTGGACAACCAACCCTATCGAGCAGTCTACGACCCAGATCAACCCATAGTCTTTGAAGACCTATCCCCTGGAACCCATACCCTGAGGATATTTGCCTCTCGTCCTTGGCACGAAAGCTTCAAAAACGAAGGTGCTTACGCCCAAACCACATTTCACATCTTTACTAAAACAGGCAATAACGCCCCCGATCCCTCTGGGCCATTGTTGACCTATAGCCGGCCTCAAGGCAGTTACGGAGCCGAGCCAATAATGCTCGACTTTTATTTAACCAATGCGCCTCTACACTTGGTTGCCGAGGAAAACCCTGAAGATGACATTGCTGATTGGCGGGTTAGAGCCACGATAAATGGTCAAAGCTTTCTCCTCGATAGCTGGCAGCCAGTTTATCTCAAAGGCTTTGAGCCAGGAAAAAACTGGGTTCAGTTGGAATTTCTCGATGAACAGGGAAATAATATAGATAACGCCTTTAACAACACAGTGAGGCTGATTACCTACGAACCCAATGGTCAAGACACCCTCTCCAAGTTAGTGCGGGGCGAACTTTCAGCAGAAGAAGCACGTGGGATTGTAGACCTTAACTATATAGCAAAGCCCACTCCTGTCCCATCACCAACTGTTACACCGACTCCTAGTCCGTCACCCGAACCTGTTGTTCCAACGGAACCAGAGCAGAAACCAGAACCTGAGGTGTCGGCAACTCCTAGCGAACCCGAAGCATCTCTAGAGGAACCAACTTCAGAAGCTGAATCGATACCAACCGAACCAGAACCTGAGATATCGGCAACTCCTAGCGAACCGGAAATATCCCCAGAAGAACCGACTTCAGAAGCTGAATCGGTAACAACTGAACCAGAGCCAACAATAGAACCGGAGGTGTCAGCAACTCCTAGCGAACCCGAAGCATCTCCAGAGGAACCAACTTCAGAAGCTGAATCGGTAACAACTGAACCATTACAACCTGAAACAGCCAAATCCGGCAACATCTTTAGTCGCTTCTTTAGTCGCTTCCGAGGTTCAGCTGAGGCTCCCAGCCGATCGCCCGAACCAACTTTCGTGCCGGAACTTTCAGAACCGCTGCCAGAAATAACGCCAGAACCAGAGGCATCGGTAATTCCCAGCGAAACACCAGAATTTGTGGAGGAACCGACATCAGAAGCTGAATCGGCACTAACTGAACCAGAGCCAACGGTAGAACCGGAAGCATACCTAGAGGAAGGGACATCAGAAGCTGAATCGGTAGCAACTGAACCGGAGCCAATGGTAGAACCGGAGGTGTCAGTAACTCCAAGGGAACCGGAAGCATCCCCAGAAGAAGTGACTTCAGAAGTTGAATCGGTAGTAACTGAACCGGAGCCAACATTTGAACCAGAGGTGTCAGCAACTCCAAGGGAACTGGAAGCATCCCCAGAAGAAGTGACTTCAGAAGTTGAATCGGTAGTAATTGAACCGGAGCCAACAGTAGAACCGGAGGTGTCAGCAACTCCAAGAGAACCGGAAGCATCCCCAGAAGAAGTGACTTCAGAAGTTGAATCGGTAGTAACTGAATCGGAGCCAACGTTAGAACCAGAGGTGTCAGCAACTCCAAGGGAACCGGAAGCATCCCCAGAGGAAGTGACTTCAGAAGTTGAATCGGTAGTAACTGAACCGGAGCCAACGTTAGAACCGGAAGCATACCTAGAGGAAGGGACTTCAGAAGCGGAATCGGTAGCAACTGAACCGGAGCCAATGGTAGAACCGGAGGTGTCAGCAACTCCAAGGGAACCGGAAGCATCCCCAGAAGAAGTGACTTCAGAAGTTGAATCGGCACTAACTGAAGTAGAGCCAACCGTAGAACCGGAAGTATCCCCAGAGGAGGTAACTTCAGAAGCTGAATCAGCACTAACTGAACCAGAGCTAACCGTAGAACCGGAAGCCTCAGCCCTCCCAAGTGAACCGGAAGTATCCCCAGAGGAGACTACTTCAGAAGTTGAATCGGTATCCAAGGAACCATTACAGCCAAAAACCGTCAAATCCAGTAACATCTTTAGTCGCTTCTTTAGTCGCTTCCGACGTTCAGCTGAGGCTCCCAATTAGTCTGACTTTTCACAGGAAGTCTCGAAACCTAGATGCAGTCGTTGACTGAGTGATACCAAATCCGCTTTGATAACCCCCTTTTCAATATTTGGCATTTTCTCCCCCTGCTCCCCCTGCTCCCGGGAGCTCCCCCTGCTCCCCCTGCTTTTTCAAAAAGGGGGTATTGAACCCGGATTTGGTATGACGGGGTGACGGGGCGACCTCACAAGGGTAGGTTTTTAACAAAAGGGTGAGTCAGGGCGATCGCAGAAACGAAAAAATAAGCTTTTTCTCCCCCTGCTTCCCCTGCTTCCCCTGCTCCCTACTTTTGCCTTTTGCCTTTTGCCTTTTGCCTTTGAGCGAAGCGAGTCCCTGCTTCCCCTGATAGCCCCCTTTTTTACTTGACAATATTAAATTTCATGATTAGAGTGCGATCGCTCTCCAATTTCTTGAAGCGAGAAGGTGTTGAATGAGTATTTTTACTCAATTATCTTATCTAGTTTTAACGAGAGTTTACCTTTTTTAATATAAAAACCCGGTTTCTGAAAAATATCCTAAAATACAGCTACAATTATGAGTTTATGAAAAGATATGTAAAGAGAAATTCAAAGAAAAATAGCAATACTTAAATTTCTTGTTAAATTCAATCGAGTTCCATATTTACTTAGTTAAAGTTTAAATATCAAAGATTTTTTTACAGGTAATTAAAGCGAGGTTACCATGCTAGTCAAGACTTCTCACACATTAGCCAGCATGCTCCTATTACTCTCTCTGGGAGCAGTCTCAGTAGCTCCAGCGATTGCTGAACCAACTAATGAGCAAACCCAACCCCAGCTCTCAGAAGCTACAGTGGATGAACCTATCCTTCTAAGCCAGCTCCTAGGACATGAAGAGTTTCTCGGCGAACCCTGGATGAACCTGCCGCGTGGCTATAAGCTGGGCACTATCGTGGGTAAATCTGGTAATGTAATATCTGTGGTTCTGCAGGATGGCACGAGCTTCGACCAGGAAGTGGCTTTTTATCCTAGCAACGGTTATCATGCCAACGATGTTGTCGTCCTTAAGGAGGGGGGAGAGTATAAAGTAATTAATACCGCTCATCCCATGTGGATAACGCAGTTGATCCAGGATTATGAGTTCGAGCTAAGCGATAATATGCGCATGAATGACCTTCGCGCTAAGTACTTCGGAAAGCCCATTAGCTTTCGCACTGCAGCGATTTGGCGGGAACTTGAAAGGAATCGGGGTCGTGTAGTAACTATCCCTCGTCAACCGTTTACTGGTGTCGGAGGGGAGATACCTGTTCGAGGAATGTGGTAGATTCCGAATTTAACATTTGTGAGCGAGAAGTCCCCCTGTTCAAAACGAGGCGGTTGTAAGCAACCTTCGGTTGCGCCGCCAATGTTTAACAGGCCAGGACTTCCTGCGGTACTGGCAACTAGGCTCAGTTATCAGTTACCAGTTATCAACGCTCAGTGATAACTCTCAGAAACTTAACTCAAGCTGGACTAGCCTCAACCACTTTTATAGTAAGGAATTGAGCTATCCAGCAACTCAAGTAATTTAGTGCATTTGTACTAAATAATTGGAGTTGTTCTAAGTTTCTGATTTTCCTTTTGCGGGGATTCAATTAATTATTCATTTTGAATTTAGACTAGGCTTCGCCCCTGCTGACGCAGCGCATCGCTACTGTCGCAGATGAATTTTGAATTTTGAATTCCCCGTCAGGGGCAGGTAACTGATAACCCTATTTATCCTGACAAATCAATGAAGAAAATAGTCAGAAGGAAACCGCGACTTTCCAGATCGCTGCTGCTGTTCTTGGGAGCAACAATTCTACTAACTACCTGGCAAGGAAAGGCAGCTTCCTCTGAAGCTAACAACATTACTGAAACTGAGCCAAGTAAAATTGTATTTCCCACCAGCTCCCTTGAAATTGATCTCCCAGAATTGCCTCCTCTTGGAGACCCCAATCAGTATCTTCCCCTAGAAGAAAACACCCGTTTAGTGATCAAATTGAGTGAGCGTCGTGTTTATGTCTATCAAGGCAATCAGGTGTTAACCAGTTATCCAATTGCTATTGGGAAAAGAGGTTGGGAAACACCTACAGGCAATTTTCAGATTATACAAATGCTGCGCGATCCAGCTTGGCAGCATCCTTGGACAGGAAAAGTAGTTCCTCCTGGACCGAATAATCCTCTTGGCCAGCGGTGGATTGGTTTTTGGACTGACGGAAAAAATTATATTGGGTTTCATGGCACAACTGCTGAGCAACTAATAGGACAGGCAGTTTCTCACGGCTGTGTCCGGATGCGAAATAAGGATGTCAGAGATTTATTTGAACAGGTGGCTATCGGAAACCCTGTAATTGTTCAGCCATAGCGACCACACCCAGCGGAGTGCGCTGAATTCTGAAAAGATATTTCGGTTCAATTGCCATCAAAGGCTGACTCAATGTAGTTGTGTAGAATGAATTGGTACCCTTCCCAGAATATTGGTTGACCAATTGTTATAGATTGGTTGGGATAATGACGATCTGACTTGTAATTTGAGGGTTGTTTGCTCCGCCTGTAGTTAACAAGAGCAACATCAAATCGGCAAGGAAGATTAGCTAAATCTGGATATTCAGCCAGAAACTGTGCCGCTGTACGGCACAGTTTCGCCTGTTTTTGAAGGGTAATAGCCAAAAGACCATCAGCGTCCCAATTTCCACGACTACGGGTTTTTACCTCAACAAACACTAAAATCTCAGAGGATTTTGGTTGGGCAATTAGGTCTATTTCTCCCCAGAGACAATACCAGCGATGATGCAGAATCAGCCATCCTTGTGCCTCTAACCATTGAGCCACTAGCTGCTCTCCTAGTTTACCAATTTTAGTCATGGTCATTACTGGTAGGATGAAAAAAGTAGAAGAAGCAGCCACATTGAAGGCTGTCGTCTTCAAGAAATATTTAGTTGACAAATAAATTTTAATGTGGTAATGGAAAACATCAATGAACGGCAACCCCGTTGTATTTTCTCTATTCTGTTTAGTGTACTTGCCTTTTTGATTGCGGGGATCTTCGCTTTCAATACATTTGTAGCACCAGCCTGGGCAATAGATTACAACAAACGCATTTTGATGAATAGTGATTTTTCTGGTCAAGATTTGACTGAATCCAGCTTTGACAAAGCCAATCTGCGTGGTAGCAACTTCAGCCATGCCAATCTCGAAGGGGTGCGTTTCTTTGCTGCCAATCTTGAATCAGCGAACTTTGAGGGAGCCAACCTTACCAATGCTGTACTAGACTCGGTACGATTGACTCGCGCTAACTTAACTAATGCAGTGCTTGAAGGGGCTTTTGCCGCTAATGCCAAGTTTGATAGGGCGATTATTGACGGGGCTGATTTTACCGATGTGTTATTGAGCCGGGATACGGAAAAAATGCTTTGCAAGATAGCAAAGGGGACGAATCCCACTACAGGACGCAACACCCGCGACACCTTATATTGTCCCTGATTAGGAAAAAATTCAGGGAACAGGGAATAGGGAATAGGGAATAGGGAATAGGGAACAGGAAATAGGGAATAAGAGGAAGTATGTCAAAATGACTCTGTATAGAGATTATAAGTGTGAGGAAGTCAATGGCGATTCAATTACAACAAGCCCTGGCAGTAGGGAACTATATAGTTTCTCAGCGTCTGAAGGGTCGCAAACGCTTTCCCCTAGTCTTGATGTTGGAACCCCTGTTCCGCTGTAACCTAGCCTGTTCTGGTTGTGGTAAAATTCAACATCCCACGGACGTACTCAAGCGAAACCTGACTCCTGAAGAGTGCTTTGCTGCTGTAGAAGAGTGCGGTGCTCCAGTTGTTTCCATTCCTGGGGGAGAACCCCTGCTACATCCCCAGATTGATGAGATTGTCAAGGGATTGGTAAAGCGGAAAAAGTTTGTCTACCTCTGTACCAATGGCTTATTGCTAGAAAAGAGCCTGGATAAATTTCAACCCTCCCCTTACCTAAGCTTCAGCGTCCACCTAGACGGCTTGCGGGATCAGCATGATAAATGTGTTGATCGCAAAGGGGTTTTTGATCGGGCAATTCAGGCGATTCGCGTCGCCAAAGCCAAGGGATTTCGAGTCACCACCAACACCACGGTTTTTGAGGGAACTGATCCGAAAGAAATGCAGGAGTTCTTTGGCTTCCTCGAAACTTTAGAAATCGATGGGATGATGATTTCCCCAGGCTACAGCTATGAGTGGGCACCGGATCAGGAGAATTTTCTCAAGCGGGAACAAACACGAGCTCTATTTCGAGAAATTCTGGCTCCGTTGAAAGCAGGGAAAAAACGTTGGCAGTTCAACCACAACCCCCTGTTTTTAGATTTTCTCATCGGGGAGAAAGATTATGAGTGTACTCCTTGGGGTAGCCCTAGCTACAGCGTTTTGGGTTGGCAAAAGCCTTGCTATCTACTTAATGAAGGCCATTATGCCACCTTCAAAGAATTGCTGGAGGAAACTAACTGGGACAACTACGGTAACACTAGTGGCAATCCTAAGTGTGGTGATTGTATGGTACATTGTGGCTACGAACCCACAGCCGCGATTGATGCGATGCAGCCAAGAAATATTGGGCGAGCGATTGGCAGCTTATTCGGAGTCAGTTAGCTGGAAACCGGAGAAGTCCCAAGTCTTTCTTGTGCCTGGGAACGAGGGAAAATGATTAACCAATTATCAATTACTGAATTAGACAATTGCTAACACCTGACTTTAATAGCGATCGCTTTCCCAGCTGGGAGTAAGTGAAAAACAGAAGGGTGCGATCGCTTAGTTTTAGGCTGACGCCGTGGGAGTGTCAACTGCATCGGAATCACCGCCTTAGCTCTCGCCGGATTGCTGACAACTGATCCGCAAGTATTCCATAGAAAAAAATGATGATGCTAGTTAGGAGAATAATCACATCTTTGTCGCTAATATTTTGAACCCCGATCATTCCTATGGCAGCACTAATGAGACCAAGGGCAAACAAGATACCGCTGACAGGGAGAAAAACCCGCAGAGGGGCAAACAAAACGACAATGCGGATGATTAATAACAGAGTCTTCAGTCCATCCCGAACAATCTTGACTGAACTTTTGCGACCATAGCGTTTGTGAATCTGAATAGGCACCCATTGAATCAACAGTCCCGCATCAATTAAGGCAATGGTAGTGGTGGTACTAAAGGAAAACCCATTAGGGGCAAGATGGATACAGTCTAGAATGGCATCTCGTCGGGTCACCCGCAGACCGGAATTGAGATCGGGAATGTTCCAGCCCGTAACCCAATTTGCCACCCACTTCAAGATTAATTTTCCTGGCTTTCGTGCTAGGGGAACGTGGGTGTTGTGACGGGTACCAATGGCGACATCGGCATCTCCTAACCCTACCAGCAGGCTTGCCAGTTGATTGGCGTCATGCTGACTATCGGCGTCTGCAGTGGCAATCAAACCATATTTAGCCTTGCGAATCCCCGTCTTCAGAGATGCCCCATAGCCTCGATTGCGGGCATGGCGGAGAACTTTAGCCCCACAATTAGCGGCAATTTCAGCAGTGCGATCGCGGGAGCAATCATCCACCACCAGCACTTCAAACTCACCCCCTGTTGCTTTCAACATCCCGATCATTCCCTCAACAACGAGACCAATAGCAGCTTCTTCATTGAAGGCGGGAATGACCACTGATAGTCCTTGACCTCCATCAATAGTCTTTTTGATGGCAGCAGTTGACTCCCAATCTTCCCTAGTTGTAGATTGATTCATTATTTTTCTGTCGATCTGTTCATCAGATAAATTAGCCGAATTTGCTTTCCCAGGGAGGCTTCGATCATAGATTGATTGCGCAGTCCTGATTATTTGTTGCTAGCCAGAGTATTATCAGAGAGATTACCAACCCCAGTGCAAAAAAATAAACATCGAGTCCACATGCATCTGCAAAAGTTCTTGACTGTTCCAGATAAAGGAAGACCCCAGATGATATTCTGGTTTACCCTGAGCATGACTTTCACCGCCAGTTTCGGCATGCAGGTGCTTCAGAAAGCCTTTAGCGGTGAATACTTGATTATGGACGATGCGCGACAGTATGTGTTTTGGATGCAGCGTTTTGTAGATCCAGAGCTGTTTCCCAATGATTTGATCGCGGATTTTTACCAATCCGTTAGTCCCCGTGGATTTAGCGGATTTTATCAGCTAATGGCAATGGTGGGGATTAACCCAATTGTGCTAAATAAACTCCTGCCCATTGTACTGGGGCTGAGCACGACTGGCTACTGTTTTGCAGTCTGCATCGAGCTTTTACCAGTGCCAGCGATGGGATTTGTTGGCTCGTTGCTGCTGAGTCATACCCTGTGGCTGCATGATAATTTAGTCAAAGCAATAGCTACGGGTTTTTCGTATCCGATGTTTTTAGCGTTTCTATACTATTTGTTACGTTGCTCTTGGCTAGGGATCGGCATAAGTATCGCGCTTTTAGGAACTTTTTATGGTCCGTTGATGTTAGTTGCTGCGGGAATTTTAATTCTGCGGCTGGTTTGCTGGGACAGTTGGCCAATTCGTTTTTCCCCTCATCGCAGCAACTATATCATCTGTGCTGTGGGCATCGGCGTTGCCTTGTTGGTGATTTTGCCTTACTTATTACAATCTTCGGAATTTGGTCCGGCGATCGCAGCAGCAAAAGCCAGGAATTTACCGGAGTTCTTACCCGGCGGACGAACTAGCTTTTTTTATGACGATCAACCTTGGAACTTTTGGTTTCGAGCTAGTCGCAGTGGTATTCAACTTTCGTTAAATCCGCCCCTTCTTGGTGTCGGGTTTTTATTGCCAGTACTATTGCGATTTCCTCCGAGTCCACTGGCAAAGCAAGTAAGCCGCGACGTTATCGTGTTACTTCAGCTTCTGCTATCTTCACTTACCCTGTTTTTTCTGGCTCACGCTCTGCTGTTCAGGCTATTTCTTCCCAGTCGCTATACTATCCATAGCCTAACAATTCTGATGGCGATCGCTGCTGGAATTGCACTTATCTTGATTTTAGATGGGATTTTTCGGGCTTGTAGCAGGCGATCGCTCTTAGCACTAGGAGCAACAGTTCTGATCGGAGCATTACTAATTCTTTATCCTAGTTTGGTTTGGAAAAATGCCTTCCCAAGAACTCGTTATATAGAAGGTACGGAGCCAGCACTGTATGAGTTTTTTCAACAGCAACCGAAAGATATTCTCATCGCCTCCCTCTCGGAAGAGGCGGATAATCTACCCACATTTGCTCAACGCTCTGTCTTAATCGCATGGGAATATGCTTTGCCATACCAAGTCGGCTACTATAACCAAATTCGTCAGCGAGCCACTGATCTGATTCGCGCTCAGTATAGCCCAGATATAAAGTTAGTTCAGGATTTTATTAATACCTATAGAATAGATTTTTTTCTCCTGGATCGCATCGCCTTTACACCAGAATACTTTAACAGAAAGGGCTGGTTCAGACAGTGGAAACCTCTTGCAAAAGAGGCTTTGGCTAACTTGGAGGGGGATACTCCTCCTGCTATGCTCAGTACCCTAAAAAGCTGTTCTGTTTTCGAGAGCGAAAATTTAGTGGTACTAGAAGCAGAATGTGTAGCAGCACCACATAAATAAAGCTATTATAGTTATCAGCCCTAGACAGCTAATACTTACTCTGATTTGAGCGAGGTGTGAGGATTATGCAGACATTAACCAAGACAAGTTCAAAATCAACTAAGCAACAGACCATTCTCTTACTCAACCCGCCTGGAGATCAAAAATATTTCCGAGACTATTACTGTACCAAAGTCTCTAAGGCTCATTATTACTATCATCCGGTTGATTTAGTTTACTTGAGTGGCACCTTATCAAAGCTGTGTCAGTTGGCTGTGGTTGATGCTATAGCTGAATCACTCACTGACTCTGAATGTCTCCAACGAGTCGAAGAGATTAATCCCGATATCATTCTCTTCCTGATTTCGTCCCCTTCTTACCACATAGATGTCCATTTTTTAACTAAATTAAAAGCAAAATTACCTAAGACTCGCTTCATAGGCACAGGTGATATCTATCGAGAATTTCAAAGCGAGGCTTTCGAGCAACATGAATTTCTAGATGGGATTGTTCTTGATTTTTCAACGGATGATATCCTCACTTATCTAGAAAATGGTCGAGGAGAAATAATTTATAACATTATCTACAAATATGAAAATAAAATTTATGTCGGAAAAGAAAAGCATAGCTATGGTCAATTCCAGATAGCAATCCCACGCTGGGACTTATTCCCTATCGATAAATACAAATTTCCTTTTGAACGCAGAAGTAAATTTGCATCAATCTTGACCGATTTTGGTTGCGCGTTCAGTTGTTCTTTTTGTCCGATAAGCACCCTGGGTTTCAAGTTGCGACCAGTCAGTGAAGTAATCGATGAAATCAAGTTATTGAAGTCACTGGAAGTCCGAGAATTATTCTTTCGAGATCAAACCTTTGGTGCTAATAAGAAAAGAACCCTGGAATTGTGTGAAAGATTGAAGCCATTAGATATGAGTTGGACGTGCTTTACCAGGGTAGATACCCTGAGCGAAGATTTGATTGTGCCGATGAAAGCAGCAGGTTGTCATACAATTATGTTTGGCATTGAGTCTGCCGATGAGGAACTTTTGAAAAAATACGAGAAAAATACAAAGCAAAGTCAGATGCACAGAGCGATCGCCCTGTGCAAAAAATACCGCATCGAAACTGTTGGCACTTTTATTCTCGGATTACCCGGAGACACAAGAGAGTCTACCTTGAACACCCTCAAATTTGCTAAGAAGCTCAATTTAGACTTTGCTTCTTTTAATATTGCTATGCCCCGATTTGGGACAAAATTTAGGCAGGATGCTCTAGAAAATGCTTGGGCTAGTGAAGATGAACTGGTACTTGAGTCTTCAAAAAGTAAACCCATTTGGCAAAATCAAACTTTGTCTAATGAAGAAATCATGGAATTGCACAAATTTGTGAAGCGAAGTTTTTACCTGCGACCTTCTTACCTCTTGAAGCGCATATTAGGTATTCGGACTGTACACCAAGTCCTCAACTATTTAGAAGGGTTTTACTACCTTTTGTTCAAAAAGTAGGGAACATATTAAAATTGTTGGTCAAAGCATTTAATTATAAAACGTTTTCTATATAGCAATCCTAAATGAGTCGTGGCCAATCAAAACATATATAAAACGACCAGAACCCTTACCCCCTGTTGCCTGTTGCCTGTTGCCTTTTGAGTAGGGTTTTTATTCACAACCGAAATAGGATTGCTATATGAGTTCATAGACATTGAAGAAGGAATAGCCACGCTTCTGGAGCAGACTGAGAAGATTATTTAGGGTTTGCAGTGGTGACCCTCGCCTGCGGGTATACCACAACTTTGCGCCAATAGGGACTGATACTGAATCCGGATCTAAAACCCCCTTTATCAATTTTCTGTCTTTTTTTTCCCCTGCTCCCCCCTTTTGCCTTTTGCCTTTAGACTTCGTCGCTGCTGACGCAGATGCCTTTTGCCTTTGAGCGAAGCGAGTCCTGCTTCCTTCAAAAAGGGGGTAGTTAACCCGGATTTGGTATGAGTCCACCGGATAGGAAGGAATCACGTCAAAAGGATGCATATAAATGTGGACTAAGGGAGGCCATCCAGCGATTTGGGCTGCCAATTTGAAAGTAGAAAGGGTGAACAGATCTATCCAGAGCAAGCTCATCGGCAATGGGATAATCGGTAGTTGATTGACGGGAATTTCCCAGATGTCCCCCAGGCGATAGGGCTGGGAGGACACGTCCATGTTTTTGAATCGAGTGGGCATCCTACCACCAAAAACTGAAGAATCGTAGATATAGCCGTGGTGAGCAAGTCGGGAGTGTAATCCTTGGGGCATGCGAGCCTGGGGAGCCCGAAAGCCTCTTACTTGCTGAGCTGTAGCATCCTCCAACACTACCTTTGACTTTGCCAGTTCTTCGTCTATTTCTACCGGAGACAGTTCTGGCATTCGACGATGGGTAAACCCGTGGGAAGCAATCTCATAACCACTCTTCACAGCCTGAGTTAGTTCCTCGGTGATGAATGGTACAATCTCACCGGAGACAAAGAGGGTAGCTGGGAGTCCATAACTTTGCAAAATTTCAAAAATTGCGGGTAAACCCACTTTGACACCCTGCAAATTCTCAGGAGAGGGTGCTAATCTCCCTCCCCAATCTGTCTCTACATCAATGGAGACAATCGCCACTGGTTTATTGAGCTCCATGGGAATTACCGTCGTATTTCTGATAGATTACTGACAACTGATCAGTAAGTATCTCATAAAACCTGAGTTCGACGTAAGCCCCAAAAGAGCGCGATCGCCGCGCCCGTTATACAGGGAAGAAACTTAAGTTTCTGAGGAGCCCTCAACCTTGAAATTGTTTCTTGAGACGCTATATTATCCATAGCCTCCTGATTCTGATGGCCATAGCCGCTGCCATCTTGCTGCTCTTGATTTTAGATGTGGTTTTCCATGCTTGTAGAAAGTGATCGCTCCTACTACTAGTCTGTAAAAATTACCAACAATGCTAATTTAGGCATACAGCAAGGCTTTAGTAGTGAGTACATATTATATTACTCCCAATCATTAATCACCAATCACTATGCATCTGCAAAAGTTTTTGACTGCTCCAGATAAAGGAAGCCCCCGGATAATATTCTGGTTTACCTTGAGTATGACTTTTGCCGCGATTTACGGCATCCAGGCACTACAGCAAGTCTTTAGTAGTGAATATGTGATTTCAGATGATGGCAGGGCTCATGTGTTTTGGATGCGTCGGTTTTTAGACTCAGAGCTATTTCCCAATGATTTGATTGCGGATTATTTCCAATCTATTTCCCCCCCTGGATTTACCACACTTTACCAGCTAATGGCAACAGTGGGGATTGACCCGGTTTTGCTAAATAAATTCCTGCCAATTGTGCTAGGGCTGATCGCTACCGGTTACTGTTTTGGGGTGTGCTTGCAGATTTTACCAGTGCCAGCAGCAGGATTTGTTGGCTCGTTGCTGCTCAATCAAAGTTTCTGGCTTGATAGTTCCTTGGTTTCGGGAACGGCCAAGGCTTTTGTGTATCCGCTGTTTTTAGCATTTCTGTATTATTTGTTACGTCGCTCTTTGCTAGGTTTAGGATTGAGCGTCGCGCTTTTAGGAATGTTTTATGGCCCTTTGATGTTAGTTGCTGCGGGAATTTTAATTCTGAGGCTGTGCCGCTGGGACAGTTTGCCAATCCGTTTTTCCCATATTCGCAGCGATTATATCCTCTGCGCTGTGGGCATCGGCGCTGCTTTGTTGGTGATTTTGCCCTATGCCTTGCAATCTTCGGAATTTGGTCCGACGATCGCGGCTACTGAGGCTCGAAAGTTACCGGAGTTTTTGCCAGGAGGACGAGCTAGCTTTTTTGATGATGACCAACCTTGGAAGTTTTGGTTGCAAGGTAGCCGTAGTGGTATTCGGCTGTCGTTGAACCCGCCCCTTGTTGGTGTCGGGTTGTTGTTGCCACTGCTACTGCGATTTCCGTCCCGCTTTCCTCTGGCAAAGCAGGTAAAAAACGACGTTATAGTGTTACTTCAGCTTCTGCTGTCTTCCCTCACCCTGTTTTTTGCGGCTCACGCTCTGCTGTTCAAGCTCTTTCTTCCCAGTCGCTATACTATCCATAGCCTAGGGATTCTGATGGCTATAGCCGCTGCCATCGTGCTGCTCTTAATTTTAGATGCGCTTTTCCATGCTTGTAAAAACAGATCGCTCCTACCACTGGGGATAACAGCTCTTATCGGTACTGTACTTGTCTTTTATCCTAGTTTATTTTGGAAAGATTACTTTCCAAAGACTAGTGAAATAGTCAGTCGGACGCCAGCATTATATGAGTTTTTTCAAGATCGACCGAAAGATATTATGATCGCCTCCCTCTCACCAGAGGCGGATAACCTACCCACATTTTCCCAGCGATCTGTCTTAATTGCTTGGGAACACGCTCTTCCATACCACTTAGGCTACTATGACCAAATTACTCAGCGAGCTGTGGATCTGATTCGCGCTCAGTACAGCCAGGACACCGTCGCGATTCAAAATTTCATTCAAACCTATGGGGTGGATTTTTTCCTGCTCGATCGCGCCGCCTTTACACCAGAATATTTATCTGAGAATTTTTGGTTCAGACAGTGGAAGCCCTTTGCCAAAGAGGTTTCAGCCATCTTAAAGGGGGAAACTCCTCCTGTTATAGTTAGCACTTTAGAGCGCTGCTCAGTTTTTGAGAACGAAAACTTAGTGGTACTGGAGGCAGAATGTGTAGCAGCACCAGAGGAATAACATTATTCGTTCTTTGTGGAAAATCCGTAAAAATTACCAACAATGCTAATTACCCAGGTTCATAAATTTCTTACCGCTCCAACTGCCAACAAGTCCAGTCCTCGAATTCTATTTTTCTTCAGCCTTAGCTTAACTTTTGCTGCACTTTACGGATTTTTAGGCATACAGCAAGGCTTTAGTGGTGAGTACATATTGCAGGATGATGCGAGGCAGCATGTATTCTGGATGCAGCGTTTTGTAGACCCCGATTTGTTTCCCAATGATTTAATTGCAGATTTTTTTCAATCTATTGCTCCAGAAGGCTATTCAACGCTGTATAAACTGATGGCATGGGTAGGGGTAGATCCCCTAGTTTTCAGTAAGCTTCTGCCCACCCTGTTAGGAGTCATCACTGCTGGCTACTGTTTTGGAGTATGTCTGGAGATAATTCCCGTGCCAACGGCGGCATTCATCACTTCGCTGCTGCTGAGTCAGAATCTTTGGATGCAGGATACCTTAATTTCTGCAACTCCAAAGGCTTTTCTTCATCCACTGTTGGTGGCATTTTTATATTATTTCCTCAGAAAAGAACTGCTACCGATGGGGGTAGTAATTGTTCTATTCGGACTGTTTTATCCCACCTATATATTAATCTGCTCTGGTCTGTTAATCCTACAGTTATTACGCTGGTCCAGAGGAGGTATCCGTTTTTCTCAATCTCGGCAGGATTATCTATTCTGTGCAGTTGGCTTAGGGATCGGCTTTTTAGTATTGTTACCCTATACGCTACGAGTTTCTGAATTTGGTCCAATCATTACTGCTACTGAAGCGAGGAAGTTGCCAGAATTCCAAGCTGGAGCAAGGGCAAGTTTTTTTCATGACCACGATCCTTGGTGGTTTTGGTTCAACGATAACAGTGCTGGTATTCTGGTGACATCGGCTTTGAGGCCACCTCTAGTTTATGGGGGACTATTCTTACCCTTTCTGCTATGCTTTCCTAAACGTTTTCCCCTTACTCAACAAATCAACCGGAAGGTGATGGTGCTGCTACAACTCACAGTCGCCTCTTTCACGGTGTTTTTTGCTGCCCATGCTCTAATATTCAAGCTCTATCTTCCTAGCCGCTACACTCAGCACAGCCTCAGAATTGTCATGGTTTTAGCTGCTGGTATCGCTCTGACATTAATACTCGATGCTATTTTTCAATGGGCGCAAACTATCTCTGTTCGACAGTTCTCAGCAATTGGATTAACCTTCTTTTTGGCATCTGTGTTGGTTCTTTATCCCTTGTTTTTAGATGAATTCCCCTGGACTGGTTATCGCGTGGGTAAGGAACCAGAATTGTATAAATTTTTCTCAGAGCAATCAAAAGACATTCTCATCGCTTCCCTGGATGAGGAAGTCAATAATTTGCCTAGTTTTTCTAGACGGTCGATTTTAGTAGGCAGTGAATATGCCCTCCCTTATCATGTGGGTTATTACAGCCAAATTCGCCAGCGGGCAGTTGACATGATTCGCGCCCAGTATAGTTCGGACATAGCAGAGATCAAGAATTTTATTCAAAAGTATGGAGTTGATTTCTGGTTGTTAAAGGAGTCAGCTTTTACCCCAGAATATCTTGCTAATCAGCGTTGGATTCAGCAGTATCAGCCAGCAACAAAAGAGGCGATCGCCAGTTTACAAGCAGATACTGTTCCAGTCTTAGCAAATCTCATGAATAGCTGTTCTGCTTTGAAAAGTGATGACTTAGTTGTCGTATCTACTGAATGTCTTACTGCTCATAACTTCCTACTTTTTTCATCGACATTGCTGAAATAAATAATGACGAGAATACCGTTCCCAAACCAATAATGACTAATGTTGCTGCAAAGGATACCTTTTCTGGGTGCGATAGCGGCATTAAATTGGACTTGAGCCATTCAATTACCAGCAATATTAAAATTAAGCTACCAACTGAAATCATCGCCGTACCTAGTAAAAGACCAGTTTCTAGCTTGAAGAATTTGTAAAATATTCGCAGGGTCAAATTGTTTTTCTCAAAGCGGCGACTCCAAGAGTAAGTCTTGGCATGCAGGCCCAAACTTAAAATCTCAAATCCGACTACACTAAATATAGTTCCAAATATCCCAGTCACAGGGCCAAGAGCACGTCCTTCGTATTGGACTAAGCCCATCAAAGTGACCAAATGAATTAATATCCCAACAGTCAGCAGGATGAAGCCGGGCCACATAAATACTTTGTTAGGAGAATACAGTAACATCATTCGCAGACTGCGCCAACCATCTCTAAAGGTACGTAGCTTAGATTCACCTTTACGAGGAGTCAGTTGTATAGGTATCTCCGCCATTTTGAGGCGAGCTAACCCAGCATTTATAGCTAACTCTAAGTTAAATTCCATTCCTGGGCTTACAGGTTGAATTAAATCATAGGCTTCGCGACTAAAACCTCGAAATCCGCAATAAACATCTGTATAAGCGGTTCCAAATAAGAAGTTCAGAATTCCAGTAATGGCTGGATTCCCTAGAAAACGATGTAATAAGGTAATGTTTTTCCCTCCAGCTTCGATGTATCGACTACCTGTAACAAAGTCATATCCTCGGTAGCAGAGATAATCAAGGAAATGGGGGATGAGACTGAAGTCGTAGGTGTCATCAGCATCTCCCATAATCAGATATTTACCCCTAGCACTGGCAAAACCTTTAATATAGGCATTGCCATATCCTCGCAGTGGCTGGTGAACAACGTGAACTCCCATACTCTCAGCAATTGCCACCGAATTATCTGTGGAGCCATTGTCACAAACAATAATTTCTCCCGCAATATTGTCCCTGGCAAATGCAGTTTGAATTTTCTGAATACAACTGCCAATGGCTTCCTCTTCATTGAGGCAAGGCATGACTACAGATACCACAGGTTCAAAGGTATCAGTGTTTTGAAACTTATTGCCGACCTGTAAAACCAATATCTAAGTCTCCTTAAATGATTTTTGCACCACGTCTCCCAGCTATTTTAGGGGTGAAATCCAATACCCCTATTTGTAGGAATCAGAGCGATCGCTAATTTCAAGAATTTTAACCTGCACCTGCAAGTCTTGTGTCCACCGTCCGATATAGAACAGCAGTCCATAGATAAAGAATATAACTCCCATCATTTCCATCACTTCTTCTAGGGTTGCTATCAGAGCATAAGTCAGGTGTTGCTGACCTTCGAGTCCAGTATAGTAACCTCCTACCATCTCCATCCCCAAAGCACCGCCGACGTAAAGCATTGCCGCTAGGATGAAATGGTAGCGCGATCGCTTAGGCAGATGTGCGGTAAATTTCCAATAATGTCGGACAAAAACCAGAACAGCAATAATACCGGGAATTACCCAAACAGAGTAGAAGATCCAAGGTAGAGCTCTCGACAAGTCAGGGATGATCAGAATTTCATGGATAGTCAATACCTCATCAATCGCCAGTAGCCAGAAGATAATTGATAGTATCTTCCAGTGGCGGTAGTAGCGGTCACGCTGTGTTTCTTTTCCCACTGCGATCGCTCTGAGCAGGAGGGCGCAGAACGCCAGCATCAAGGCTGTGTACCAGGTGGGAAGATTCATCTCCCGATCTAGGTTAAACAAGGTTGTCCAGTCAGATCGGTAATTAAAGACATATTTACCAATCTGAATGGCGATACTGATCGCAGTCAGAACCAACACTACTATCGTCAGGCGTTTAGTAAGGGTTCGGGGAGAAATAGTAATTGTAAATTGCATTCTGGTAGTTCTTTATAAATGCCAGAAGCCTACATTCACCTGTTATATCAAATCCGGATAATTGCCCGCACTTAGGCTTTCGGGTCAAAATCCTTCTCCCCCTGCTCCCCCTACTCTCTCACCACGAAGTATGGTTATTCAACCGGATTTGATATAGCAATGAAATTTGATTCGTGAAACCAATGCTGTCGGCATTAAATAACTCAGCAGCGATTTTCTCCGGAGTCTCCCCGTCTCCCCGTCTCCCCGTCTCCCCCTCTCCCCCTCTCCCCCTCTGTTCTTTTTTACAAATCAATTCCGATTGCTATATTAGGGGAGGGTAGGAGCGTCACCTTAACACCTAACACCTAACACCTGATACCTGAACCGTTGATAGCGGCTGAGGGCTATCAGAGGGAAGTATTGCTGATAAAGGTGATATTTCAGATAGAAATGACTGGGAAAGCCAGTACCCGTAAATTCTGATTCATCCCAAGTCCCATCTGATCGCTGAGTTGCCAAGAGATAGTTAACGCCACATTCAATCGCTTCTTTTACCTTCGTTCCCTGACTCAGACTGGAAAAGTCGATTGCCCCACTAGCTGCTATCAAACCAATTAATGCCCAAGCGGTTTGAGATGCCGTACTAGCTCCTTGCCCTTTGAGAGCTGGATCGTCATAGCTGCGGCAAGTCTCGCCCCATCCACCATCTGGGTTTTGGCATCCGACTAGCCAAGCTGCACCCCTTTCCATACTGCGTTGGTGAGTTTTGGGTGCAATTGCAGCCAGTGCACAGAGGGCCCCACTGGTACCATAAATATAGTTCACACCCCAACGACCAAACCAGCTTCCATCGGATTCTTGTTCCCGCTCCAGATAGGCGATCGCCCGCTTCACACGCTGCTCATCCATCGATAGATGACAGCAACCGAGCATTTCTAGCACCCGCGAGGTAACATCTGCCGTGTTGGGATCGATCATGGCTTTGAGGTCGCCATAGGGTATAGAATTGAGCCAGTTTTGATCGTTGTCCAGATCAAAGGCTGCCCAACCCCCGGCTTTGCACTGCATTGTTTCCATCCATGCCACACAGCGAGCGATCGCTGCCTGTTTTAATTTTTCATTGGGAAGCTGCACCTCATTCAGTGCCATGACAACAACGGCGGAATCGTCTAAATCCGGATAAAAGCGATTTTCAAACTCAAATGCCCAAGCTCCAGGTTTTCCTTGCTTATTTTTAACTCCCCAATCGCCATAGTCTAGAATTTGCTTATTTAACAACCATTCTCCCCCTCTAATTAGAGCTGGATGATCCGGGGCAAAACCAGATTCAACTAGCGCTTTTAACGACCAAGCAGTATCCCAGACAGGGGAAATACAGGGTTGAACTCGGTAGGTATCTTCAGTTTCAATAGCAAAGCGATCCACCCCTTGCAGTCCCCGTTCCACAATCGGATCTGCCGCATCATAGTCCAGACAGCGCAGCGCCAAAAGGGAGTTAAGCATCGCGGGAATAATACCACCCCAGTCTCCCGTCGCTTCTTGCCTTTCCAAAACCCATCGTTCAGCAGCCTGGAGACTCGCTTTGCGGAAGGGGACTAAATTCAGATTTTCTGCCAATTTGAAGGCATTATCCAGGAAAGCAAATACATCCGTCCAATCATGATTACGCGGCAATTTTAACTGGACGTTGTTAATCCCCTCTGCATACAGTTCATCGAGGGTAATGCTTGGATTGGTGGGAAAAACAGGCTTTTTGTCAAAAACAATTAACAGCGGTACAGTGCTACTCCTTGCCCAGCTTGACATTTCGTAGATAGTGAAGGGAAAGTTCTCAGGCAACAACAAGATCCAGGGTGGAATCGAAGGAATACCCCGCCAGTCATAGCAGCCAAGCAGTGCTAAGTGGAACTTAGTGAAAATTCTTGTTTTGCTAATACCGCCCCGTTTTAAGATAAAGTCCCGCGCCCGGATTAATGCAAGGTCTGTTACCGGGACTCCCAAAAGTCGCAGCGCCATATATGCCTCAACTGAGGTGCTGAGTTCTCCCCCATCTCCGTAGAAAAGTTCCCAGCCGCCGTGTTCTCGCTGTTGAGAGCGCAGGTAAGCTTCGACTTTGTGCAGAGGTCGGGTTTTGTCTGTGCCCCAAATTTTATGCAGCAGGACAACCTCCGCCGTTATGGTGACATTGGATTCTAGTTCTGCCCACCAGTAACCGTCTGGATTTTGAATCGAGAGGAGATAATTCTGACTAGCTGCGATGGCTTCACTGACCTTGCGGTATCCTTGTGCCACCCCAGTTTTAGTTATCCTGTCTTGCGTTTGCATGTTTTACCGTTCAACTCCATCACTATTTGTATAAGATAGCAGGTCAGAAAAATTTCTTCCCGACAAACAGCCAACATTGTATTCTGCTTTCTAACCTAGAGAATTAGCAATAGGGTTACTTTTCCCGTCATTGGCTGGCAATGTTGGAGGCTATGTCCCACAGACAAGCTATCTCCCAAATCGTGCAAGTCATCTGTGATAATGGCTAGGCTATTTGTCCAAATGCCACCAATAATCTCAAACACTGTAAAACTTGTCGATATGATGCATGAACTTGAATTAGGAACTACAGGAGTGTCCTTGGCAATTTGGATAGGATTGTTGGGTTTTCGGGGTCAGTTTTGGCGAGCAGACCAGCGCCTAGGAGAGCAAGCAACTAAACTGGAATCATGGCCCTCAGTCTGTGCTGTAATTCCAGCTCGTAACGAAGCCGAGTTGTTACCAATCACATTGCGATCGCTCCTGACTCAAGACTACCCTGGCTCTTTTTCGGTTATTTTAGTGGACGATCAAAGTACAGATGGGACAGCCAGTGTTGCTCAGGCGGTAGCGGAAAGCTTAAACCAACCTCAACAGCTAGAGATTTTCTCAGCTCAACCCCTACCCCCTGGCTGGACAGGTAAGCTCTGGGCGTTAGAGCAAGGAATTCGCTATGCCCAGCAGCAAACACCACCACCTGACTATTTTCTACTCACCGATGCCGATATTGAGCATGAGAGCACCAATCTACGCCAGCTAGTTGTCAAAGCTGAAAAAGAGGATTTGGAGCTGGTTTCTTTAATGGTGCTGCTGCGTTGTCAGAGCTTTTGGGAACGACTCCTGATTCCAGCCTTTGTCTTTTTCTTTCAAAAACTCTATCCCTTTCGCTGGGTGAATAACCCAACAAATAAAACTGCTGCTGCTGCTGGGGGATGTATCTTGATTCGCCGTGAGGCTTTAAACCGCATTGGAGGAATTCAAGTGGTGCGTCAAGCCTTAATTGACGATTGCGCCTTAGCTCAAACCGTAAAGTCTAGTCGCCCACCTCAAAATCCAAAATCGATTTGGCTCGGACTGAGTGATTCGACCCGCAGCTTGCGACCTTATACCTCTCTGATTACTATCTGGGATATGGTTGCCCGCACTGCTTTTACGCAGCTCAACTATTCTCCGTTGCTGTTAATCGGGACACTGATCGCAATGACCCTGATTTACCTAGTTCCTCTTGTAAGCTTGATTTTGGGGGCATTGATGGGAAATGGATTAGTAGCAAGCGCTGGTTTAATTGCCTGGTTGCTGATGGCTGTAGCTTACTTGCCCACGCTTAAGTTGTATCGATGTTGGTCTGTGTTAGCATTTTGCTTGCCCGCGATCGCCTTCCTCTATACCCTAATGACCCTAGACTCAGCTGTGCGTCACTGGCAAGGGCGAGGCGGGGCTTGGAAAGGACGGGTTTATGAAGTAGGGAACAGGTAAGAAAGAACGAACAAGCAACCAATCCAAGCCCTACCAGGAGCGGCAAATAGTTCAGTAACTTTTGTGAAGGTTCGATTAGGGAGACTGAGCAAAATCTTTAACTGCTTGAGCAGCATCTTCTAAAGCGCGATCTACAGTTTTGATATCTTGTTGGATTTGTGCCTGTAGCTCGTCGGAAAAATCTTCGGCAGAACGTTTGGTATCGGTGGCTAATTTTGCTAGTGCTTGAGAAGCATCTTCTAAAGCTCTTTGAGTAGCCGCCATATCTCGTTTAAAACTTGCCCGGGCCGTAAATTTGGTATAGTTGACGACTCGTTCTAGTTCTTCTGATAATTGATCGATTGCTTTTTGGCTATCGACAATTACTTTGTCGATATAACGTTGGGGATCCAAGACAAACTTATCGATTTCCGTCTTGGAATCATCCATGGCGACCGCTTTAGTGGTGAGACTGGCTTGAGCATATCCACTAATGAATACACTCACAATCAACATTATTCCCACTAAGGAAAATGTTACAATGCGTTCTAACAAAATATATTTGAACCGAATAATTACTGTCTTAATGGTCATCTCATCCTAAGTGAAAAACTAAAAATTGACTCGAAGACATTGTACCTGATTGAGTGAAAAAGAGGAAAAGAGGCTCTTGCTCACTTTTGGCGATCGGCGGTCTCGCGGAGCAAGTGCCTGCGGCAGCGCTACCTAGCCCAAGGCGATCGCAAATAAATTAGTAACTGCTCAATAACCACTCTCTGGCGGTCTGCGCGGAGCGCAGTGCCGGAGGCAGCGGGTTGCTTGCTTGACTCTCCATCTGCTTTAATAGCAGAATGACACAACCTGTGCTCCCTATTGAGATTCCAAACTTATCCAGATGAAACAGTCTATGATGGTGTAAAAAGCATTGCAGATAGTCTGGGCATTATCTGGTAGCCTGGAAGCTATGAACGAGAAGCAGCGGTGTTGTTCAAAATAGGGGAACGCAACACTTTGGTACCTAGTTTTTGCTCAATTGTTTTAGTTTTTTAAAACCTATTCCATGTTTATCTTCGAGCAAACGTCTTCGATAAAAGTATGAATTTAGAAAATAAAAAAATATACGGCCCTTATCGATTAGACTATTTTCATTTTAATAAAGAATGTGAAGATGCGGTTGTTGTTCTCCATGGTTTTGGAGAAAGCGCTGAAATAATTTACGAAAAACTTAAAAAAGTTTTGCCTAAAAATAAACAGATTATAATACCCAACGGTATTTTTCCCATTCCCCAAAAACTTCAATATACATATAATCTTCGATTTGCTTGGTATTTTTATGATAATAAAAAAGATTATTATTTTATTGAGTACGATATACCTGCAAACATTATCAGTAATTTACTTACTGAGTTAAAAATTAATTCAAAAGTCACTTTTGTTGGTTTTTCTCAAGGCGGTTATCTAGCTCCATTTTGTGGCATGGTTTATGGAAACACAGAAAAGGTTATTACTCTTAATGCTTCACTGAGACTAGAAAAATCTGAAAGTTTTCCATGTTTTCCTATTTATTGTCTCAATGGTGATGGTGATGATTTAGTAAATCCACATCTTGCTAAAGAGAGATTTGAACAGTTTAATTCAAAAGGAATGAAAGGAGCTTTTGAATTAATCACTGAGACTAAGCATAAGATTAATGATAATATGCTTTTTTCATTAGCGAAGTTCCTTAAAGCTTAATTCTCTTTGGAAATGAGTTGTTTTAAAAAACAGATTACGCTAACTTATAACTATGGCGAGCAGCGTGAGCAGTTCCGCGATACTCTGGATTTCCCGCCAGAAGGTTCGCCTTCTGGGCGTCCAGCTTCAAGTAACGGGAACAACGGTCAAGAGAATTAGCTCTCAGACCCCTGGAACTATCTGACTTTTCACGGGAAGTCATAAAACTCAGTTGGGGTGAGGGGGTGAGGGGGCGAGGGGGCGAGCTGACAAGGGTAGGTTTTTTACAAAGGTTCTCGGTGAGGTGAGACAAGGAAGATTAGAAGACAGGTAGACTCCGAAGATAATACAAACGAAACGAAAAATGGTGTTTTCTTCGATTATTGTAATACTTGTAACCTCACTATTGTTGTACGGTCTTCCTCCCTTGTTCTATTCCTCTTCCTTATCACCCTTGTCTCACCCTCACCAGAATCTCAGTTCTCTGTTCCCTGAGCCGAAGTTCCCTCCCTGAGACGAAGTTCCCTGTTAAGAGTTCCCTCTCTCAACCATTTTCTAATTAATTTGACCAACCTACTTAACGGTATGTGTCGCTTGCTGACGGGGGAAAAATACAGCAGGAGAGAGAGCAAAAAATTTGGCTAATTCTTGAATATGTCTGACGGTTAACTGTCTTTTCCCTTTGAGAACATCTGAGACAATTGACTCTGTTTTGAAAATAGAAACAAGATCTTTTTGTCGCAGTTCTCTTTCTTCTAATAAAACTTTTAACAGTTCAACGCCATAAATATCGGGTATAGGTTCTTGGGTTTGTTCATATTCATAAACCAGTGCCCCTAAGAGGTTTAAAAAGTCTTCTTCTTCTGAGGTTAACTGGGGTTGATCCAGTAGGTAGTAAATGAATTTCTGAGTTGCTTCTAATTGTTGCTCTGAATTAATCGGACGAGGTGGAAATTGCTGAAGTAATTCAAGGTATTTGTCTCTGGCATACATAAGCAAATTTATTAATCTGATAATATATTGATGGTATTCTTGATTAATTTTTGGGAAAAACTAGAGTAGGCATAGCATTAAGACGGCGATCGCCCACTAGCCCAAGTTACCTTTTTCAAAATGAGAATTACTGACTGGACTGCCACTCTAGATCTAAAAACACTGGGCTTTCTCGCCGGGTTTGTGTCGGTAAAATTCTTTTGATGAGCATCGGCGCAATCGCCTCAATGGGTAAAATCTCTTGTGCTGCTCCCAGGGCGATCGCTTCTTTAGGCATTCCAAACACTACGGAAGTGGCTTCATCTTGAGCGATAGTAAAGCCGCCAGCTTGGGCGATCGCCTGCATTCCCTCAGCTCCATCTCTACCCATCCCAGTCAGCAATATTCCCACCGTTGCCTTGCCATAGAACTTAGCTACCGACTCAAATGTGACCGTGACAGAAGGGCGATGTCCTCCCACTGGCGGTAAATTAGAGCAGATAAATCCACCACTAGCATCCAATTTTAAATGCTCCTGTTCTGGTGGGAAATAAATCGTCCCCGGTTTTGGCATATTTCCAGGTTGAGCAATCTGAATTGGCAACCGACAACTGCCGGCTAACCAATCAATAAATCCCTGTAAAAAACCGGGACTAATGTGCTGCACGCAAATCACTGGTACGGGAAAATCCGATGGTAGGTGAGTGAACAGCTCCTCTAGTGCTTTGGGGCCACCTGTAGATGCACCAATGGCAACTACTTTTGGCTTGGGGAATGAACTAGACGAGAAAGCGGGAAGATTTTCTGTTTTTAGGCTCTTTGCTGGGGAGGGGTACTTCTGCCTTTTCGTAAATACCTTCACCCCAGACAGAATTTTAATCTTATTGATCAACTGCTGCTTGAGCAACTCATAATCCGCTGCTCGCCCTGCACGAGGCTTGGGAAAAATATCCACTGCCCCTGCATCTAAAAGCCGAAAAACATGATCGGTATCCTCTTCCTGCACTGAGGCACTAATCACCAAAATCGGTCGCGGATAGAGCTCCATCACTTTCGATGTCAACTCCAGACCATCCATCTGGGGCATGTGGAGGTCTGTAGAAATGACATCTGGCTGAACTTTGGGAATCAGTGCTAAGGCTTCTAAGCCAGTGCGGGCGGTTCCCACCACTTCAATCTCCGGTGATGAGCCCAGAATTCTTTTCAGGATTGCTATAGCAATCGGCGAATCATCAACTAATAGAACTTTAATTGGCATTGGGGATTGGAGATTAGGTATTATTAATAGTTATCAGTGAGACATTAGCCCTGGATGTGAATCCAGGGCGGGGCGCAAGGGTAGCCGAAGTCTTGTGAAGTTTTGTCAGTCAACCAGCTGATCAAACTGCCTCATCAACAATTAACCCACCATTGAGTAAAATTTTTGGCATATCCAGAATACTCATCATTTTCCCATGATAGGGAGCTGTTCCTTGCAAGCATTCATCATTAACTGAATGAATAGCAGTCGGCACCGACTTTATCTCTTGTGGGTGTAGAAACATCACATCAAACACTTCTTCTACCTTGATTCCAGCAACTATATCCTCAGCTTGCACAATCATTGCCTTAGAACTATCAGCCATATCCATCAGCGGTAGATTCAATAAGCCGCGAATATCAACTAAGGTAAGAATTTCCCCCCTTAGATTCATATTGCCGATGATATGAGGCGGACAGCAAGGAATGGGAGTTGCTTGGCGGATATTGGTAAACTCCCGCACCATTTTCAGATCGATGCCAAAAAATTCATCATTTAAAACAACCACTGCTAGGGGGCTGAAACCAGCTAAATCTTCGCCGTCTGCTGACTGTCTGAGATTCTCAGCTCGTTTACGAAAAATTGCTCTTTCTTCCGGGGTAGCATTTGGAGAAAAGACACGCTGTGATTCCAATAACTCAGTGCCATTGGGGTGAAATTGGTCGGGATAATAACTGTCCTGAATTTTTAAGAGTTCTTCAGTTAACCTAACATCTTGTGTCTCTACATACCGGAGCAAATTTTCTGGATCGAGCAGGATGAAAATATCTTCTGCATTCCTGGCAATACCAGCGATGAATTTTTTTCGCTCAGATACCGCCAATTCTCGACCGCGAGAAAGTTCGGTAGTAATTTCCTCGGAGGCTATATTTCTCACTTCGTGGACTTCATTAACAATAATGCCCACTCGCAATTCTTTTGAACTTAAAACCACTACACTATCTGTCAAGCGATAGTCTGGTGATTTATAGCCTAAGCGGATATTAATATCCATTACTGGCAAAATATCTCCCCGGACATTAACAACACCAACGATGTCCCGACGTGCTTCTGGAATCGGTGTCAACTCCGGCAGGTAAAAAATCTCTTTAACGGAAAATGTGCTGATACCATAAAGAGAGTTATTTAAGCTAAAGGTAAGATAGTGATGATCTTTCATCTTTCTTCTTTTTCAATCAATTTTTAATGCTGGCTTACATTTATATAGTTCCCTGAAATCCTGCCAAAATAACATTTTCAGTTTCAATTTTGGCGGCTATCAACTTAAGCAGTAACAATTGTGGTGAGAAGGTGATACCAAATCCGGGTTAACTCCCCCTTTTTTGAGAGAAGTAGGGAACAGGGACTCGCTAGACTACGTCGCTGCTTCGCAGAACGCTCAAAGGCAAAAGGCAAAAGGCAAAAGGCAAAAGTAGGGAGCAGGGGAAGAAAAAAACAACAAATTGATAAAGGGAGTTTTAGACCCGGATTCCGTATGACTAGAGCATCGGTTCAGTAATCATAATTATTTGTAGGGGCGAAGCATTTGGGTAATAATTTATTACCCAAACCCTAGAATTTATGTCCAAATGCTTCGCCCGACCAGGTCTAATCACCAATTCCTAATCATCAATTCCTTCAAATTAAACAAGTCTTCTCAATGTGTCTATGAGAACCTCTTGATTAAACTTGCCCTTGGTGATGTAAGCATTGGCTCCCGCTTCAGCTCCCTTTCTCTTATCTTCATCGGATTCTAGGGATGTTACCAAAATTATTGGTAATTCGTTATATTCTTGACTTTGACGAATTTTGGCTGTTAGTGAAACCCCGTCTAAATTGGGCATTTGTATGTCAGATATCACCGCATCAAAGTGACGGGTTGTTAGTTTGTTATAGCCATCTAATCCGTCAACTGCTGTCACCACTTCATACCCAGCTCCTTCTAAAATCCGTTTTTCTTGAGTGCGAACGGCGATGGAGTCTTCTGTTAGGAGAATGACTGGCTTGCTTTGAACTTTTTCTCTTTCCCTTGATTTGGTGGAGGCTGCGGATGTGGTTAGCTTCTGCAATGATTTGAGTAAATCTGAGGGATTAAGAATCATGCAAACTTCCCCTGTGCCGAGAATAGTCGCTCCAGTGACATTGCGCACCCGCGTCAATAACTTACTCTGGGGCTTAATCACCACATCTTGGGTATCCAAGAGGCTATCCACAAATAAGCCGAATTGTTCTTCTCCCACTTCGAGCAGGATGCACAGCCGCAGATCGCTCTGCTCTTGCTCAAAGGAGGGGGTGAAGGCATAAGCGGGAGAATTTGAGATTTCCAGCAAATCAGCCAGGTTCGCAACAGAAACAGCTTTACCGTCCAAGATAATAGTTTCTCGGGCTTCAATGGTAAAAATCTGCTCCGGAGATACTAACAAAATGGTGTGGACAAACTCAATGGGTAGAGCATGGGTAATCCCTTGAATATCTACCAGCAGGACATTAGCAGTTGCTAGAGTTGTAGGTAGTTGTACCCGGAAGGTGCATCCTTTGCCGAAGGTCGATTCTATCTGGATATTGCCTTTGAGCCGTTCGATGTTGGTGCGCAATACATCTAACCCTACACCTCTGCCAGAAACTTCTGTAATAAAAGTCCGGGTTGAGAAGCCAGGAGTCAAGATCAGAGCGTGAATCTGACTTGTGGTCATATTCTCGAGTTCTTCTGGGCGGTAGAAACCGCGCTTAACGGCAGTTTCTTTAATCTTCTTGGTGTCCAGTCCTCGCCCATCATCTGATACTTCGATAATAATGTTGTTGGCGGTTCGATAGCCCCGCAGCCAAATGGTGCTGACGGTGGGTTTGCCCAGTCTTTGTCGCTCGGCGGGAGTCTCGATGCCATGATCGAGGGCGTTGCGAACTACGTGCATCAAGGGGTCTTTGATTTCTTCGAGGATTTTTTTGTCAACGGTTGTTTCTTCTCCTTCAATGATTAATTCCACTTCTTTTGCTTGTTGTTTGGCTAAATCCCTTACCACGCGGGGAAACAACTGAAACACCCTCGATAGGGGCAGGAGCCGCAGGGTGCGAATCCCCTCTTCTAATTCCCCAGCGATCGTGTCTAGCCTAGTGCTGTTTTCCTGAGCTGAAGTTCTCAGGTTGTCGAGCATTTTTTCTAGGCGCTCTTCGTAGGAATTTGTGCCCTCTAAGGAAGAATCAAGGTATTCCCCTCGGCTATGAAAGGCTCTCCACTCTTCCCACAGGTTTGCCAATTCCTCAATTTCAGCGGCAGTATGAGCCATGCGGATTTTGCTGACTGTTAGTTCCCCGGTTTGTGTCATTAAGGCATCGAGATGGCGAGTTTGAACGTAAATGGTATCGATGCGGTAGGGTTCACCAGCCATTTGTGGAGCTATTTCAGGAATTTTGGCAGGAGGGGAGGGAGGAGGAATTGGTGGGGACTCTTCAACGGTTGGTATTGCAGGAGCATTGCCGTTGATTTCTGGTATTGAGGTAGCTGGGGGATTGCCGTTGTCAACCTCTGATTGAGCTGGTTGAGGGGGTGGACTGGCTTGTGAAATTACTTCCATCAATTGGTTTACTATAGGAGCTGTATCAACCCCGCTCGGAGAACCGGTAACTGCTTCATGTACCAGAAGGCGCATTGCGTCTAAGGCTTGATAGAGGCGATCGCTCACTTCTGGAGTTAAAGCTATCTCTTTCTTTTTGATGCTTCCCAGAATGTCTTCGAGAGAATGGGCGAGGGTTTCTACATTGTCTACCCCTGAAATTCTGGAGTCTCCTTTGAGGCTGTGGGCTTCCCGCAGCAACTCTTTCAAGGTAGTTTCGTCCTCTGGGTATTTCTCTAAATGCAGGAAACCTGCTTCCATTTTCTGCAAGTGTTCTTCGCTAGAAATTTTATAAATATCTCGAAGTTCTTCGTCTTCTATCAAGGTTGGTGCAGGTAAATTTCCGCTGTCAACTGACGAGAAAGCGGCGACAACCTTTTGCTCTTCGGGCTTGGCTTCAATAGCCCTATCTGGCTCATTTGGCTCTAAAACTATTCCCATCAATTGATTGCTTATACCAGCTGTATCAACTCCACTTGGAGAACCGGTAATTGCTTCCTCTACCAGGAGGCGCATTGCGTCTAAGGCTTGATAGAGGCGATCGCTCACATCTAGGGTTAAAACTGTCTCTTTCCTTTTGATACTTCCCAGAATGTCTTCGAGAGAATGGGCGAGGATTTCTACATTTTCTACCCCGATAATTTTGGAGTCCCCTCTGAGTCTGTGAGCTTCCTGCAGCAACTCTTCCAAGGTGTTTTCGTCCTCTGGGTGGTTTTGTAGGTGCAGCAAACCTGCTTCGAGTTTCTGCAAATTTTCTTGGCTAGAAATTTTATACAGCTCTCGAAATTCTTCGTCTTCTATAAAGGTTGGTGCAGGTGGATTCTCGCTGTCAACTGATGAGAAAGGGGCGACAACCTTTTGCTCTTCGGATTTGGCTTCAATAGCGGCTTCCGGCTGTGACACTTCTCCCATCGACTCGTCGAGCATCCCCGCTGTATCTACCTCAGTGGGAAAATCGGTAACTACTTCTTCCTCCTCTTTTTGAGGGGTTGGGATTGCAGGAGCATTGTCGTTGATTTGTGCTGTTGGGGTGGCTGTGGTAGGTATTTCCTCTTCTAGTGATAGCACGTCCTCCGCAAATTCAAGCTCTTGCTCTTCGGGCTTGGCTTCAATAGCGGCTTCCGGCTGTGACACTTCTCCCATCGACTCGTCGAGCATCCCCGCTGTATCTACCTCAGTGGGAAAATCGGTAACTACTTCTTCCTCCTC
>JBFRWF010000323.1:0-5759 GCA_051439465.1 Xenococcaceae cyanobacterium
ATGGATCAGTTTGAGCAAGAGATTGAATTAGTTAAACAACGCCAAGCAGAAAACGATCAGAGTTTTAATGTTGTACTTGAAGAAGTACGCTATTTGATTCGAGGAATTCGAGAAGATTAGGGCGCTCGCACTACAAGATCAACCCTCGCCCTCGAATTAGGAAAAAGCTGATGAATTCGTAGACAAAATTACCCAAATTAAGCTTGATAAAACTTCTTCTAGCCTATATTTTATAGATTAGGTTTATATTTTGATACCCACCGCCCCGGAATATTTAGGGATCTTTTCTCTACCAAGAAGCACTCGCTATTGTATAGCAGTTCCCAAGACAGATGAGCTAGTCCCTTATCAGAGGCGATCGCTATTATCAAACCTTGCTGATGGGGCTGATTTAAGGCACTGGCGATCAAGGCGATCGCTCTTGTCTAACCAGTTGTAGAGTGCTTGTCCCGTAGTGATATCATGTTCGATAAATTAGTTATAAAAAAGTAGGTTGGGTTTCACGAGAGTGAAACCCAACATAAGTGATATGGGTGTTGGGTTTCGTTGCCTCAACCCAACCTACACAAATGTCTTTTTTTATAAGTGATTATCCGAACTTGATATGACATATTCCACAGAGCGACGGCACAATTCTCAAAAATTTGGCTTGTTGACATCTGCCAGCCTCTAAGCCAAATCCTCAAAAGCCTATTGCATAAATGATAGCTAAGCTTCGCTTAGAGATCATTAAGGGTTTAGTCATTTTTCCCTCCGTCGAACTCACGTTAATTTAGGGTTAAATTTGATTTTTAGTCCGAATCCGTCAAAAACAGTTGGTGTGTTGAGAGTGCGATCGCTGCTAAAGGAGCATGGAAAGAAACCGGCTCCAAAGGTCAAACTAGACGGTATAGTTTGACCTTTAGACTCAAGCAAAACTGAACAAGCGATCGCCTCCGGTATGTAAGGAAGCAAGGGTAGGCAGAAACAAATGCGCTTGGCTGTATTTTGGCTGTGTCAAAAAAGTACATTCGGACTAAATACTCTCTCAGGTTGCCTCTCAAATCGCTGAAAGCTTTGCCTAGAATTGATTTAGCTCTATTAATTTAGCCACCAAGTTTTAAAATGAGCGAACGGTGAGTGCTTGTCAAGTTGAATTTCCTGACCAAGATAGCCTAGTAAACGACACATATATTTTTCTCAGGTTTATCTCAGATGTTTCAAATAATCTCTTAAGATACATTCAATAAAACTAATAAGCGATTCTTAGAATTGAGAGGATTCTATTTTTTTATGAAAGATATCAAAAAAACAGTAGCAGTCGCCGCTGCAGTAGCCGGGGTCTTAGCCCTAGGCTTGAGTACAGTATCCAAAAACGTCTTTGCTGCTAACGAAGGTATGGAAAAATGTGCTGGTATCGTTAAGGCTGGACTGAACGATTGCGGTACTAGCAAGCATGACTGCGCTGGGAAGGCTATGACAGATGGCGATCCCGAAGAGTGGCTCTACCTTCCTCAAGGCACTTGCAACAAGATTGTCAATGGAACTCTCAAATCCAATTAACTGACACCCATCTTTCATCTCACGGTATGTCTAACGACTATACCGTGAGTCTTCCCGGTGGTTTAGATAAATAAAGCTATGACAACTCACTTCTCGTCAATCTCAATTAAGGGAGTGGGAATCGGTTTACGTTCGCCCCACTATCAGGATATCCTTACCCATAAACCTGCCGTACCTTGGTTTGAGGTATTATCAGATAACTATTTGAGTCCAGGTGGTCTGCCGCTTCACCATTTAGAACAAGTACGCCAAGACTATCCGGTTACTCTCCATGGTGTAGGGATGTCTTTGGGATCAACAGACCCTTTGAATTTAGATTATTTGGCGCATTTGAAACGTTTAGCGGAGCGGATTGAACCCGCATACATTTCAGATCACCTGGCGTGGATTTCCGTTAATGGTCAATATCTCAACGATTTAGTCCCCCTCCCCTACACCGAAGCGGTGATAGATCGTTTAGCCAAGCGCATCTTGCAAGCGCAAGAATTTCTGGGGCGGCGGATTTTGATTGAAAACCCCTGCCCTTACGTGACTTTCACCGACTCAACCATGCCAGAATGGGTATTTATTCAAGGATTGGTAGAGAAAGCAGACTGTGATCTGCTGTTAGATGTCAACAATATTTATGTCAGTGCTACTAATCACGGATTTGACCCCCTTGATTACCTCGATGCTATCCCAGCAAAAAGGGTAAAAGAGATTCACTTAGCAGGTTATGAGGAGCGGGAGGACTATCTATTTGATACCCACGGTTATCCGGTGCATCCTCCGGTCTGGCAATTGTATCAAGCGGCATTAGAGCGCTTTGGCTCCGTGCCTACTCTCATCGAATGGGATACCGATATCCCTGGTTTTGAGGTATTAATGGCAGAAGCGAGCAAAGCTGAGGAGCATTTAAAAAAGGTGGCCTAATGGAACTTATTGAACTACAGAGACTGTTTTACGACGCTCTTTTTGAAAAAAACGCCGTCAGTACGCAAAAGCTTAGCCAACATATCAAAGCGGCTAAGGAGTTAACACCTATCCAAGGTTTGGCTGTTTATCGGGGTAGTGTCGCGGGCAAACTGAGTCGAACGTTAAGGTCAATTTATCCCGTTTGCTGTCGTTTGGTGGGAGAGAAATTTTTTGATGCGACAGCGGTAACTTATATACGCCGCTTTCCTTCCCTGTCGCCTGATTTGGGAGATTATGGCGAGCAGTTTCCCGATTTTCTGGCCAACTTTGAGCCAGTAGCCAAGTTACCTTATTTGCCGGATGTGGCGCGTTTAGAGTGGCACTGGCATAGGGTTTTTAATGGCAAGGATGTAACGGGTTTGGATTTGCAGGCTTTGAGCGAAGTTCCCCAGGAAAAATGGGGAGAACTGATTTTCCACTTACCCAAAAACAGCGTTCTCTTAGAATCTCCTTATCCTATTCATCGCATTTGGCAGGTTAATCAGTCTGATTATGAAGGTCAGGACCAAGTGAGTTTGAATGAAGGAGGAATAAAAATATTTCTTTGGCGACAAGGTTATGATATGCGTATTGACCTGCCAACTGATGCAGAATGGCAATTGCTGAAGGCTTTTCAAGCAGAAAATCTATTTGAAATAGTCTGTGAAGACCTCGCTGCTGATGAGCCTGCAATTGATGTGGCTTCTCTGCTGCCACTATTTGTGCAACGGGGGTGGGTTGCAGGTTTTTCCTTGACTCACAGATAGGGATTAGCCTGCATTATTCATGAGTCAAAAAACAAAGCTCAGAAAGGGATAAATTTCCAGACAGATTTTTCTTTTGTTTAAATGAGTGAGAAAAAATACTTAATCAACAGCCAAAAATTAACAATTAAGGGGTCAAAAAGCTCCTCTAATCGTCATTTAAATACACCAATCCTATGAGGCTCTTAATTTTAAGAAAAAATCAGTCCTGAGCCAGTGGAAAGTCGCTGTGCCATTTATTTGTTCTTCTGCTTGCCTCACCAGTAGCAACCCCGCATCAGAACTCAAGTCAAGACTAGAAAACTTTACCGACAAAGTGTTTTTTGTGAAGAAATATAGAGGTAATTGGTCGGAAAACTCAGCCATGTGGAACCAGGAAATTTAGATTTTCTGCCTTACTTATATTACATCAGAATCCCAACGCCAATCCCTTCACTGAGCAGCCACAGCCAACAATATTTACACGCTGGTTGGGGATACATGGATAAATCTGTATTGCTATTGGGGGCTGGAGAACGGAAAGTTTTGCGAATCATGAACGCCGCCGCCAGTAGCATGATAATGGCAAATAGCAATATTTGCAGTATGCCAGTCACAAAGGGGAGGGTGGCAATTCTGGCTCCGAGATAAGCCCCAACCATGGTGGCAGACCCGAATAGGAAAGCTTTCTTGAGGTTGACGTTGCCCAGCTTCCAATGGGGAATCGCCTCCAGGAGGCTGACAGTGCCTACAATGACCAAGCTCATCGCGATCGCCGATTTGGGTGGCACTCCCATCACATAAACTAGGATGGGAACCGCCAGAATCGAGCCGCCGCCGCCAATTAAGCCGAGGCTAATCCCAATTCCCGTCGCCAGAAAGTTACTTCATAAATTTTATAACTAAATAGTGTTAAACTTGAAAAAAGAGAGATAGAACTTGCGAAACCGTGTAGGAACAGCAAATTAGAGCCGGAATTGAACAAGCGATGACTGCGGTTGACCAAGCTCAAGCACAAGTGCGGCAAGCTGAGGCACAGATCGAACAAGCTAGGGCGGGAGTAGAGCAAGCCAGAGCAGCAGTAGAGCAAACTGTCGCTAATCTGGACTACGGAACCGTAACTGCTCCTTTTACGGGGATTATCACCCACAAATACGGGAACATAGAACAAAAGTTGCATCTTTTCAGCCATTAAAAATGAGACAATCCAAAATCAATACGTGGTGTAGAATTCGACAATTTTTCTCCTGGCTGCTGCTAGCAGGTGTGTTAGTTCTGTTGATTCTAATCGGTCTAGGTAGTTTTACTACCCCACCCGCTGCCGCTTCCATTCGCCAGATGGAAGAAGCCCCTGGACAAATGCTTTATCAATCCAGGCATACTCTGCGAGACGATGGGGGGAATTCCTGGCAGGTGGTGCTGTTTAAACGGGTGAAACCCGATGGCTCAACCAGCGTCAATCTCCGGCTGGTGGACTTTCCTGGCACGGCGGAGTTTGCCCACCCCCAACCGCTAACAATTACCACCAATATTGGCGAAGTCTTCAAGGCTGAGGATATGTTTGCCACCAAAGCACCTGCTGCCAATGTGGGTCAGTATGACATCAAGGATATCTTACCTCGGCTGCCAACGGATTTGCCCGTGCGTCTCCTGTTACCCTTAAAGTCAAATCAGTCAGTTGAGATGCAAGTTCCCTCGGTGGTAGTGCTCGAATGGCAAACAGTCGCCGGTGAAGGATAACAGCTCGTTCAAATTCCAGCGACTCTAAGCTGCTTGAAAACTTTTTAGTCAGAGGATTATCAGAAGGGAATTGCCCGAAGTAGTTCTTTCGTCTTTGTTTTGGAAACTATGAAAATCTACAAGTTTTTCCTAAAAATCCTAATCGGACTAGGGCTGTTTGTCTCTATTTTCTTCGGGTTTGGGTTTCACTCCCTCGCGATCGCTGCTGTAGATTCAGCCGCAGCACCAGCTTCCCCTGGAGACGTACAAGTGGCAGTGGACACCTACCTCAAATCAATCCCCAGCGGATATTACACGGTGGGGAAGGTGGAAGGATTGAAGCGCTTACTCAAGAAGGATAATGTCGTTTTAATCGATGTGAGAGAGCCTTCTGAATATGCTTCCGGTCACATTGCCAATGCGATTAACATTCCCCTAGGGACACTGACGCAAAACCTCGACCAGATTCCAAAAGCTCAGCCAGTCGTGCTGTACTGTTCCTCTGGCTATCGCTCAGGCATGGCAGTGATGTCTTTACACCTTTTGGGCTATGACAATGTGCGAGGTTTTCCCCCAAGCATCAATGGTTGGAAGCTAGCAGGGGAGAAACTTTCACTCAACCCCGGAAGTCTAGGAGGCGATCTGGAGTGAACTTTATGTCAAATCGAACCGAGCAAGCGACGATCACCAAGCTGCTTCCCCTGAAACCGACTCTTGAGCAGGAAGCGAATCAGGATGAACAAGCAGTCTCCGACCGCATCAACTGGTTGAGTTTTCACCGGGTTTGGGGCCCGCTTTTGGTCAAAACTCAAATTATAGTTG
>JBFRWF010000324.1:0-23142 GCA_051439465.1 Xenococcaceae cyanobacterium
AACCCCCGGTAGATCGTCTGCACAGGCGGTTTCCTTTCCCGCAAGCCCTGCGGTACTAATTAGGGTCAATCCTCTATTCCTAATTACTTGAGATGATGCAACATCTCTATCTGTCGTGTAATTACAGTTTGGACAATGATGAATCCTGACCCTCAAATCTTTTTTTACTTTTTCTCCACACTCTGGACAGTAACAGTTACCAGTTACCAGTTACCAGTTACCAGTTAATCAGTTATCAGTTATTAGTTACCAGTTATTAGTTTTTAAGTGTTTGGTAACTGGTCACTGTTCACTGGTAACTGAAAAAAGCATGTCAATCTCCCCTGGAAACTTCACATCTGGGCTGATGATGTATTCTTTCTCTAGAGAACACCTGTCAATCAAACACTTTCGACTATTACACCAGTCTTTTATCTCTCGCAGCCCATAGTTATAGCAATTGCGACAGATATCCATCCACTCAACCAATAGCTGTTGCTGAGGGATGTCTGGGTATAGACGATAGAGGTAAGTGAATGTCAGCATACCACTATTCTCCCTGATTTATCTAAAAAACGCAACCCCTTTAAATGTTAAAATACATTAAAAACAAGAATAAACCTTGGAGGCGTCCATGTATCCCCAGCTAAATCAAAGATTGTAGCTGGGGTATTATAGCTCCCCCAAACCCCCTCATCTGATAAAGTAGAGTGTAGAGTGAAGAAGAAATGCTTGTCTAGACTATATATATTAGATTAATTGAATGTCTCAACCAACCCAGCTATCTCAAACTGAGCTTCTCAATCAAATTAGTACCCTAGAACTGGCTCAGACTTTAGCACAGCGTCTGGCAATCGCTCCTAATGACTGGCATCGCTTAAAGGCTAATCGCAAAGCCCAAGCAAGTCAACAAGCCGTCGCTGCTTTGGTATTTCTGCTCAAAGATCAGCCTCAAGAAGCCCTAGTGCGGTTAAATCAGGCTGCAGGATGGCTAGATCGCTCCATCTGTGCTCCTCCCTGTCCGACTCATGGAAATCACCGCCAGGGTTAATACAATATTGGTTGTTGCTGCTTGCTTTGTTTAACCTCCTTACAAAGCCTAAGTTGGTTTCCCTCGCCATTCCAGTGGACTTGGTCAAAAATCTCGCGGAGGATACACAACCCTCGACCTCTTTCTGCGTATTCTGGAGGCAATTGTTGAACATCAATGTTATTGCAGTTACAATCAGGGATAAAACCGGAGCCTTCGTCGGCAATCACCCAGGAGTACTCTTCCTTTGTTACGGAAAATTGAACCACAATAGTCTTACTAGGATCGAGCTTGTTGCCGTGTTTAGCAGCGTTTACTAGCGCTTCTTGTAGTCCCAGCCGTATTTCTGGCTGCAATTCGGAGGGAACGTTTGCTAACAGTAAATCTAGGACGGGATAAAGGTAGAGGGTAGAAGTGAAGCTCATTGTGCTCCAATTGCGTCTATTGAGAGGCATTGAAATAGCAATCATGCGCTTTACCTCTAGTTTTTATTGCAGTGGACTCGAGCGGAAGGCGGCAATGATGCCGTGCCGTTTTTAGGCGGTTTTGACCGTATTTGATGAACTCTCAAGTCATAATCTAATTCCGATGGCTGATAATCTTGATACAAGTAATTTAAGCTCAAAGTGGCTGATTTCCGTTTAAGCTTCAATGGATATCGCCTCCTGTTGATATTTATAAAGGAAGCAAACTATTTTGTCAACCCTGTCAGGCTAAATTTTCGACGAACAGACCACGAGAACAAAGGGAAATAGGAATAAAATGGATACAATCTCCATACAATTTTACCACAAAACCAGTTAATGTTGCAGGAAGGCAGCACATTCAACGTGAGCAGTTTGAGGAAAGAAATCAGCGGGTTGGACGGAGGTTAACTGGTAGCTGCCATTCTGACAGAGTAGTTTCAGATCCCTTGCTAGGGTGGCAGGTTGACAACTGATGTACACAAGGCGAGGCGGTTTAGTTTTCAGGAGAGTCTCAATGACAGCGGGATCGCAACCTTTACGGGGCGGATCCAGGAGGACAATATCTGGTTCCTTGAACTGAGGCAATAAGGTTTCTACTGTCCCCTTTTCAAATGTGACATTAGTAATACCATTGAGCTTGGCATTGAGCTGCGCTTGCTCTACTGATACCCGTTGCACCTCGATCCCCATTGCCCTGTGTACTCGTTGTGCCAGGGGTAGGGTAAAAGTGCCAATCCCGCAGTAGGCATCGATTAACACCTCATTGCCCTGCAAATCCAGTTGTTCAATAATAACCTCTAATAAGGCTTCTGCTGCCTCTGTATTCACTTGAAAGAAGGTATCGGGGCGCAGTTGAAGCTCAAGCCCTGCAAAGGTTTCTCGCAAGTAAGGCTGACCTGCAATAGAGCGAGTTTCAGAGCCAAAAATCACATTGGTTCGGTTTGGGTTGCGATTCAGCGCTACTCCCACCAACTGGGGATAGCGTTGCAACCATGCTCGTGCTTGATCCCCGATGCCTTTTAAGTGCCAATCTGTACTCACCAAGGTTAACAAGATTTCTCCTGTACTGCGTCCAATGCGTAGGGATAGGTGACGCAACTGCCCTTGATGACGCTTTTCGTCATACACCGACCAATCTCTTTGTTGGATATCCCGTTTAACTTCTGCCAGCAGGGGATTCAAACGGGAGTCTTGCACTGGACATTGATTGAGGTTAATCAGTTGATGGCTCCCTTGGCGATAGTAACCCGCTTGCACTTGTTTAGTGGATGAGATCCCCAAGGGATAGGTGGCTTTGTTGCGATAACCTAAGGGAGAGGGAGTAGCGAGAATTGGGGCTACGTTCGGTTGGGAGAAGTTGCCGATGCGTTGAAGAGCTTGGATTACCTGATGGCGTTTAGCGGCGCGTTGGTACTCGTCTTCAATATGCTGCCATTGACAGCCTCCGCACTTATCTGCCACGATGCATCTGGGGCTGATGCGATGGGGAGATGCTTGAATCAGTTGATGCAGTTTACCGTTGGCGTATTGGGGTTTGACGCGGACTAAGCGCACCAAAGCGCGATCGCCTGTGACTGTATCAGGTACAAATACTACACGACTCCCTAAACGTCCCACTCCGTCACCACTATTACTTAAGTCGGCGATCTCCACTTCAACTAGGTTTCCTTGTTGCCACTGTTCGGTTGGGGGATCGCTGTTATTGAGCTTGCTGAGCTTTTTTCTAGACATCTTCTTCTCATAGCAATTGATAGAACGCGGATGATGTGGATAACGCTGATCTTCACGGATTTTTTTTCAAGGTGATACCAAATCCAGATTAACTACCCCCAATGCCATCCCCTTCACCATTGCGGTGATTGCGAGATCAACTCCTCTGCTGCCTCTTTGTCCAATGGCTTAGAGAAAAAATATCCTTGTGCTTGTTCGCATCCGAGCAACTTGAGTTGTGCCAATTGCTGCTCTGTTTCCACTCCTTCGGCGATCGCATCGATCCCTAAAGTGCTGGCAAGGGTGACAATTGCCCGAACAATTTTCTCCTTTTCATCATCAGGCTTCATCTGGCTAACAAAAGAGCGGTCAATTTTCAAGGTATGCACGGGAAAAAGGTGCAAATAACTCAAGGATGAATATCCTGTGCCGAACTCATCCAAGCACAACTCAATATTCCTGGCTCTCAATTGCCAGAGCATTTTTGTTGCCCCTTCAACATTTTCTATCAGCATGCTTTCGGTGATCTCTAACTTCAAGCTTCTACCATCCAGGCCAGTTTGAATTAAAATTTTGTCAATCTGCTCGATGAGATCCTCTTCTCTGAGCTGTTTGCCAGAAAGATTGACGCTGATTTTCAAGGGCATTTGGGCAGGGAATTTTGCCTGCCAAGTGTGCAGTTGGCGGCAAGCCTCACTTAGCACCCACTGACCGATGGGGACAATCAACCCGGTTTCTTCTGCTACGGGGATAAACTTGGCGGGAAGGACTAAGCCTCGGTCTGGATGCTGCCAGCGAATCAGTGCCTCAAAAGCAGTCAGTCTGCCAGTTATCAATGACACAATCGGCTGGTAATAAACTAGAAACTCCTGGTGTTCAATCGCCCGCCGCAGATCGGTCTCTAGCTGCAAGCGTGCCACAGCGAGTTCGTGCATCTTCTGGTTAAACACTGCATAGTGCCCTTTACCCAGCGCCTTGGCGCGATACATTGCTATATCAGAGTCGCGCAGGAGTTCCTCCGGTTGCTCATAATCGGTTGAGGAGGGTTTTTTTGCTGAGTTGCCCTCATTCCCAGGCTCTGTCTGGGAATGACTGCCAGTATGTTTTATAAACCCTCCCCTACTAAGGACAATGCCAATGCTGGTGTTCGCAAACACTTCGTGTCCATTGAGGTTGAAAGGCGAGGTTAACTCTTTGTGAATTCTCTGGGCGACCCTGGTTGCGTCCTTCAGGTCCTTGATATTCTCCAAAAGGATTGTAAACTCATCCCCCCCCAGCCGCGCAAGGGTATCACTGGGACGCAGGCACCCTTCCAGCCTGCGAGCGATCACTTTGAGGAGTTGGTCACCAGCCATGTGTCCGAGGCTGTCGTTGACCACCTTAAAGTCATCGAAGTCGAGGAAAAGTACGGCGAATATGTAGTCCCCGCGCCGTTTTGTCCGCTGAAGTGCGTGTTCGAGTCTATCTATAAACAAGGCTCGGTTGGGCAGGTCTGTGAGAGAATCGTAAAAGGCATTGTGCCGCAGTTTCTCTTCTGCCCGCTTGTGCTCAGTAATGTCGGTATTGGTGCCATCGATCCGGATTGCCTTCCCATCAGCATCGCAAACCAACCGACTTCGACTGTAAAGCCAGCGCACTTCGCCGTTGGGTCGCACAATGCGATATTTTATTTCAGTGCTGCCCTTTTCCATAAGGACTTCTATGTGTTGCCTCATCAGCTCCCGATCCTCTGGGTTAATGACCTCAAACCAGAGATTCGGGTTTTTGAAGAACTCAGACACTGGACGACCATAAACTTTTTCTGTTGCCGGGTTGAGGTAAAGTATCTCGAAGGTGATGGCGGAAGCAGACCAGACCACATCTTCGATTGAACTGAGAATACCCTCAAGCCTTTGTTCGCTCTCCTGCAAAGCCTGCTCTGCCTGCTTGCGCTTGGTAATATCCACAACTTGGCCAATCAAATGGAGCGGCTCACCCTGAGAATCTGCGATCGGGGCAACCTGTAAAATGGCATTGACCACTTTGCTATCCTTGGTCAGAAAACGCTTTTCCTTTTGAAAGTAGGGAATTTCTCCTTGCAACAACTTTTGGCACAGGGTTAACTCAGCAGGTAAATCATCGGGGTGAGTAATATCTGCACAGGTTTGCTCGAGCAGTTCTTCAACTTTGTAACCGAGGGTGTCGCGCAAAGCCTGATTGACGCGCAAGAACTTGCCATCAAGGGTCGCGATCGCCATCCCGATAGGAGCAAGTTCAAATGTGAGGCGAAATTGCTCCTCGCTTTTTTTTAACGCCTCCTCTGCTCGAACGCGGTAGGTGATATCGGTGGCGATCCCGTCAATCCTAATGGCAGTTCCAGTGGCATCGTAAATCAGGTGGGCGCGATCGCGAATCCAACGCTCTTCGCCGTCAGGGCGCAAAATCCTATATTCTAAGTCTTTGCTGATGCCTTTCTCAACTAAGGTTTGGGAAGTCCTCTCAACCCGCTTGCGGTCTTCCGGATGGACGACTTCCAGCCACAGGTTTGGGTTGTGAAAGAACTCAGAGAGATTGCGACCATAAACTCCCTCAGCAGCAGCATTGATGTAAAGGTACTGGCAATTTTCCAGTGAAGTAGACCAGACAACGTCTTCGAGGGAACTGAGAATACTATCGAGCCGCTCTTGGCTTTCTCGCAGTGCCTCCTCTGCCTGCCTGCGCTCGGTGATATCCTCCAAAATATTATGTAAGGGAGCAATCTGGAGTTCGTTCCAGAAAAAGATGTCATCTTGGCGATAATTGCGGAGAGTGGCGCAGCACTCCTTATCTTCAGGAAAAAAACTCTGTAATATGACAAGATTGGGCGGCACAAACACACAGTTAACTGTCAGATGCTTGCCTTTACCACCCCCGATCTGGGAGATTACTTCTTTTTTAATGGTCGTTTTTTCAGTATAGCAGCGCGAGATTGCCTCTAGGATTTCTGGCTCATCACCCAATAGCTTCTGGGTAGTTTTTCCCAGATATTCAACAATCGGCCCCTCGGTGAAGGCTTCAGCAGCCTCGTTGTAGTCCACTAATATGCAATCTTTACCCAGCCATTGCCAGGTATAAGTGGGAATGGGAATCCTTGTGTATAGAGCCTTAAACTGTTCCTGACTCTCCCGTAGTGCTTTCTCTAAGCGCTTGCGCTCAGATATTTCTTGTTGCAGTTGTCTTTTGACTTGTTCTAGTTCAGTACTGCACTCTGCAACTAATTGCTCTAGTTCCTCGTTTGACTTTTTTAGCTTCTCTTTCACTTTTCTGAGATTGATAACCTGCCGGAGCAGGAGTAAAATATACAGACCTTACTGAAATTAAGGGAAAGCTATAACTTAGAGTTAGTGCAAGCTGGTGGGGCACGAAATAGTTTTTTCTAGCCTATTCACCAGATATCATTCAATGATAATCTTATGTATTAATTATATTATTTTTTTGATAAAAATAATAGTTTACCCCTAAACAATTGTAAATTTTCTGCAAAGATTCTGTAAAGATTGTCAGTGTTTATACGAAGGCGATCGGTGAGAGTCAAAGGTTATTGGCTAAATCTCACCGCTACTGAAGCTGTCACTGCCACTGCTGTTACCACTTTTGCTCTTTGGAAAAGAATTAGCAGATTAAACTGTTAAGTTACAGTTGGTTGATTTTACCTACAATATTGGCATTAAAATCAAATACTTAACCCCTCGCAGTGATTGGGGGGATGGAGAGCAATACTGCTCGGATGAGCTCTAATTTTCTCTCTCGTCTGCAGGGATAGATTAAACTAAAACTATGAAACCTGAAGAAATTACTAGTATTCTCACCGAACTCTTCGGCACCAATGCCGTTGAGATTCCAACCCCTAATTCCTGGCAAGTCGAGACTCCCCAGCTGCGATTGTTGGTCATTCTCTCCCTGGACAAGTCTTGGCTGCGGTTATTGGTTCCTATCGCATCAGCGCAAGAAGCGCAACCCTATCTCAAACAGCTCCTAGAAGCCAACTTTGAACTAACCCAAGAAGTTCGCTATGCCTTGAATCAGGAATTCTTGTGGGGCGTTTTCCAGCACAGTTATGAGAATCTGACGGTTGAATATTTTAAGAATGCGATCGCTCAGTTAGTTTCCTTACGCGAAAAAAGCCTATCAGAATGCTTCAACCAACTGATAGAGCAGCGAATCAGGCAAATTATTAAAGCTGCCAAGCTTCAGGGACAAACCCTTGAAGCCACCCTGCGAACTATAAAACGCTTTTATGAAGAAGGAATGCTGGGTGGTCTAGAGCAAGATTCCGAAGAGCGAGAACAATTCCTCAAGGCATGGCAGTATCAGTTGGAACGTCTCTGGCAAGAAGTAGAACTTTAGAACTCAAAACCCGATGGACATCATAGAAATTCTCAAAGAAGACTATCAGCGCTTCCCTGTCAACCAGACTTATAGTATCTACGCCGAAAACGTCTACTTCAAAGACCCCCTCAACGAATTCCGGGGAATTGAACGCTACAAGCAGATGATTGGTTTCATCACTACCTGGTTTAAAGATATCAAAATGGATCTCCACGACATTCACCGTTCAGGAGACACCATAGACACCGAATGGACGCTCAACTGGACGACTCCCCTACCCTGGCGACCCCGCATTGTCATCCCCGGTAGAAGTGAACTCAAGCTCAATCACGACGAATTGATTATTTCTCACATCGATTACTGGCACTGTTCCCGCTTCGATGTTCTCAAGCAACATTTTTTTTCTGCTCAGAAGGTTCATAATAATAAGTAATGTAAACTTCTCTGAAATAAAACTAAATCACTCATGCGTTTAATCCTCATGACTGGTAAGGGAGGCGTGGGCAAAACCTCCGTTGCTGCTGCTACTGGTCTGCGCTGTGCCGAACTTGGTTATAAAACCCTGGTACTGAGTACTGACCCCGCTCACTCCCTCGCAGATAGTTTTGACCTAGAATTAGGACACGAGCCACGACTGGTTCGCCCTAATTTGTGGGGTGCAGAACTGGATGCCCTGATAGAATTAGAAAAAAACTGGGGAGCAGTTAAGCGCTATATTACCGAAGTTTTGCAAGCGCGAGGGTTGGAAGGCATTCACGCTGAAGAATTGGCTATCTTACCGGGTATGGATGAAATCTTCGGCTTAGTGCGGATGAAACGTCACTACGACGAAGGGGATTTTGAGATTCTGATTATTGATTCTGCTCCCACTGGCACGGCTTTACGACTGTTGAGCCTCCCGGAAGTGGGGGGCTGGTATATGAGAAGGTTTTACAAACCTTTACAAGGGATGTCTGCTGCTCTTAGACCCCTGTTTGAACCTCTATTTAGACCGATTGCTGGCTTTTCCCTTCCCGATCGAGAGGTGATGGATGCACCCTATGAATTTTACGAGCAGATTGAAGCTTTAGAAAAGGTCTTAACTGATAATACTCAGACTTCGGTGCGTCTGGTGACGAATCCGGAAAAGATGGTGATTAAGGAGTCTTTACGGGCTCATGCCTATTTGAGTTTGTACAATGTGGCGACAGATTTGGTAGTAGCCAATCGGATTATTCCCGAGCAAGTAACTGACCCCTTTTTCCAAAGTTGGAAAGAGCAGCAGCAGGTCTACAAACAGGAAATTTATGATAATTTCCATCCTTTGCCAGTTAAGGAAGTGCCTCTCTACTCGGAGGAAATGTGCGGCTTGGCAGCTTTAGAACTGCTAAAAGAAACTCTCTATGGAGATGAAGACCCTTCTCAGATTTATTATCATGAAAATACGATTAGGGTAGTGCAAGATGACCATAACTACAGTTTGGAATTGTACTTGCCAGGGATTCCTAAAGAGCAAATAAAGTTAAACAAAACTGGCGATGAACTGAATATCCGGATTGGCAATCATCGGCGCAATTTGGTCTTGCCCCAAGCTTTAGCCACCTTGAACCCAGGGCTAGCAAAGATAGAGGAGGATTATCTTAAAATTCGGTTTACTGATGTGGTTGAGGTTTAACCATTAATTCTTTATTTGGGTTCTTAGAAGGTGTTTGAAAAGCTCCCCTATTTCTGGGATGGGCGAAGCATTTGGAATGACTTACCTGGGTTTGAAGCATAGGTTATCCCCCAAATGCTTCGCCCCTACAACTTTTCAAACAAGCTCTTAATTGGAAATGGGTAATTGGGAATTGGTTCAGACAAGCTATTCCCCATTCCCCATTCCCCAACTTATTGTTCAAGCCGCAACACAGCCATAAACGCTTCCTGGGGCACATCCACTGTGCCAATGGCTTTCATCCGCTTTTTCCCCTTTGCCTGCTTCTGTAGCAGTTTCTTCTTCCGGGAAATATCACCGCCATAGCATTTAGCCAGCACATCTTTCCGCAGTGCCGGAATATGCTCACTGGCAATTATCCGAGTACCAATGGAAGCTTGAAGGGGAATCTTGAACTGGTGGCGGGGAATTAGTTCCTTGAGTTTTTCCACCAAAGCACGACCCACATAATAAGCTTTGTCCCGGTGGACAACCATTGCCAGAGAATCCACTCTATCCCCATTGACCAAAATATCCAGTTTCACCAAAGGATTTTCCCGGTAGCCAATTAGTTGATATTCCATACTGGCATAGCCGCGAGAACGGGATTTGAGCTGATCGAAAAAGTCTGTCACCACTTCTGCCAAAGGTAATTCATAAATTAGCGTTGTTCGGGTTTGGGTAAAATATCTCATATCCTTAAACACACCTCGCCGATTTTGACACAGTTCCATCAGGGAACCGACGTAGGTTTCAGGGGTAATCATTTCCACCTGAATATAAGGCTCTTCGATTTTCTCCTGCTTCTGAGGCGGTGGTAATTGGCTGGGATTATCGATTTCCAGTACTTCTGCGTCAGTGGTGATGACGCGATAAACTACAGACGGAGCAGTGGTAATCAAGTCCAGGTCGTACTCCCGTTCTAGCCGTTCCTGGACAATTTCCATATGCAGTAACCCCAAAAAGCCGCAGCGGAAGCCAAAACCCATAGCACTGGAGGTTTCCGGTTCGTAAGAGAGTGCGGCATCGTTGAGTTTGAGCTTTTCGAGAGCATCCCGGAGGTCTTCATATTGGTCAGAATCCGTAGGAAATAAGCCACAGAAGACCATTGGTTTCGCTTCAGTGTAACCTGGTAAGGGAGACTCAGCCGGGATTTCTGCTAGAGTAATGGTGTCCCCGACACGGGCATCTTCTACGGTTTTAATCGCAGCAGCTAAGTAGCCTACTTCCCCCGAATGGAGTTCATCGACCTGGATCTGGTTGGGGGAAAGAACACCTAATTCGTCAATTTCGTATTCCTTGCCAGAAGCCATCAGACGGATGCGATCGCCTTGTTTGACCCTTCCATCCATCACCCGAAAATATACAATCACCCCGCGATAGGGGTCGTAGTAGCTGTCGAAAATTAAGGCTCTTAGGGGTTTATCTACCGTATCTTCTGGCGGCGGGACTAAATGGACGATGGATTCAAGGATGTCATCTACTCCAATCCCGGCTTTAGCGGATGCCTTAATTACCCCACTACAATCAAGACCAACCACATCTTCAATTTCTTGGGCTACCCGTTCCGGTTCCGCACCAGGGAGGTCAATTTTATTTAAAACCGGGATAATTTCTAAGTTGTTTTCTAGGGCGAGATAGACATTAGCTAAGGTTTGAGCTTCAACCCCTTGGGAAGCATCTACAACTAATAATGCCCCTTCACAAGCAGCCAGGGAGCGGGACACCTCATAGGAAAAATCCACATGACCCGGTGTATCAATCAGATTGAGAACGTAATCCCGACCATCGCTGGCAGTGTAGTTCATCCGAGCCGCTTGCAACTTAATCGTGATTCCTCGCTCCCGTTCTAAATCCATGTTGTCGAGGAATTGTTCTTTCATCTTCCTCTGAGCTACAGTGCCTGTGAGCTGCAACATCCGGTCGGCTAGAGTAGATTTTCCGTGGTCAATGTGGGCAATAATAGAGAAATTACGGATACGAGAGACGGGAACATCAGTCATAAAATCAAATAGCTACCAGAGTAGGGTTAGCAAAATTCAGCAATCCTTAATTTATTGTAATGTTTATCTCTCCTGTGGGGTCAGTGAGACTTGTCAGCAGTTTTCGACCTTGGGCTTATTCCCTCCCAACTGACAAAGGACAAATGAAACTGACGCGCGCAGCGAGTAAAATGTATATTAGAATAATCAAAACGGCTTATGAACGATAATGCTGTACATTCTCAGCAGAATGCTGATAAAGTACAAATCTCAATTCACTTGGATTCAGAACTTTTAGAGCAAATCAAGCATCTAACAAACGATCCCAGTCGGGTGATTGAAACGGCAATAAAACAATGGCTCAGAGGTGAACGGGATCGAGATGATGAACTCACCCGCACCTTCAGACGGAATCCTCCAGTACCCCCAAAGGGCGAGTGGAACGACTGACCCAGAAGATGGGCGAGCTCCTTCGGGAGAGAGTTTATTAACCTTGTGTATGGATTGCAGTATAGTGTCTTAACCTGATTGACTGACCAAACTCCTGAGACTCTTGCCTAGTAAATCTTCTAGGGAAATTTCGATTTTGAGGTTTTGATGGCTGCTGCTGCTATTTTTCCCTGATTTTAGGGAATTCTATAACTGTAGCCCCACCTCTATTATCAGTCAACCAGGTGTCTTGACCTTTGAGAACTTTCCGTTATCTTGTCATATAGCTGGCTGAAAGTTTTCACTTTTAACTGAAGCACAAGTCCTCTTGTTGATTTCCACCGTTTTCAATTTTGTTGCTATTAAGTTGATATGAAAGCTTCTCCTGCACAATTCAATTCTATTTGTTGGCAGGATTTGGGGGCTGAACTAGTCTTCACCCAAGATTACTCTGGCAAGTACCTCTCCTTCTACTGGCAAGATGCTCAAGATTACGGTCTGAGCAACGAACAAGTCCTTGGAAGCTCCCCGGAACAAATCCTCACTCCAGTTGCCCCAGAAGCTTATTTTGAGAGAATCAGGCGGGTTATAGAGCGGCGAATTCCCGAACAATGCCATTGGCAGTTTGAGTATAGAGGTCAGTCTTTCCCCTTTGAACTGGTAATTACTCCAATCTTGCCCAGGAATGGCCAGGCTAAATCAGTTTTGGTAATGGGACATCTATTGAGCGAGGCAGAAATGCCCCTCACCACCAACTCAGCCTTACCAGCTAATCCAGACCCCTACCAAAAACTCCTCACGAACATCGCCCGTAAAATCCGCAGCACCCTGGATCTAGAAAAAATTTGGATGCAAACGGTGGACAGCTTGGGGGAGGCGCTGCAAGTCAGCCGCTGTCTGATCGTCTCCTACAACCCGGAAAAAGAGCAGCTCGATGTGAAAGCGGAATATTGCCAGAAACCATGTAAGTCGATGCTGGGTCGTCGGCTTGATTGGCAGTCTGAGCCTTACTTGAAGCAAGCAATCTCCTTTCGGGAACCGGTGGTGGTCGATCAGATTGTTCCTGATATCTTCAAGCAGAAGTCAGCGCTGTTAGTTTCTACCTTCTACCACAATCAGCGTAATGGCTTAATTTGTCTGATGCAGTGCGATCGTCGCCGTCACTGGAGTCAAGCAGAAATGGAGTTAGTTCAGGAACTAGCGGATCAAGTCGGCACGGCGATCGCCCATGCCACACTCTATCAAGAACTCAAACGAGCAAGGATTGAAGCAGAAGAAGCTTCCTGTCTCAAAAGTGAGTTTCTCGCTAGTACCTCTCACGAACTCCGTACTCCTCTCAACGGAATCATCGGGTTCCTCAAACTCATCCTGGATGGGATGGCAGATAACCCAGAAGAGGAAAGAGAATTTATTGAAGAAGCCTATAACTCAGCCATCCATCTGCTCAATCTGATCAACGACATTCTTGACATTGCCAAAATTGAGGCGGGCAAAATGGAGCTAGACTTTACTGCCGTTGAGCTAGATGAGCTATTCCTGAATCTCGAGAAAAAGACTCGCCCTCAGGCACAGCAGAAAAACCTCAGCTTCAAGCTCAAAATCCCCGCCACCCTCACCCCAGTGATTCTCTACGGCAACTACCAACGCCTGTTGCAGGTGATGTTAAATCTGGTGGGTAACGCAATTAAATTTACTCACGAAGGGGGAATCATCATTAGTGCCGAAATCGTTAAGAAGAAAGTTAAACGTCACAATCAAGAGTTTCCCGGCATGGTCAAAATCAGCGTAGCAGATACAGGGATTGGCGTCTCCCTTGAGAAACAAGACAAGCTCTTTGAAAAATTTGTCCAGGTAGATGGCTTCCTTACTAAAGCCTACGGCGGTACAGGCTTGGGCTTAGCAATCTCCCAGATGCTGGTAGAAGCCATGGGTGGTAAAATATTTTTCTTCAGCATGGGGGAAGGATTAGGTTCAACCGTTACCTTCACCATACCCCTCAATAATATGCCAGTAATGAAGACAGTTCACCTAGGAAGCGATTCCATTGAGCTTGCCAGTTAAGCTGTCACGCTTTTAAATTGCTTGTTGAGACGAGGCAACAGGCACTCGCTAGACTACGTCGCTGCTCCGCAGAGCGCTCAAAGGCAAAAGGCTTGCATGCAAAAGGCAAAAGGAGGGAACAAGGAACAGGGAACAGGGAGCTTCTGAGCAGGGAGCGGGGAACAGGGAGCGGGCAACAGTAAAGGGATTGGGGGAGATTCAGCTCATCTGAACATGAGCGGTTTAAATGCGTCTTAGTTTAGACTAGCTTCAAGGTGACTGGGTGGAATATGGGTCGGAGATTGACACTTCTTGCCGCGACCTGTTGAGCTAATAATAGTTCTTGCTCTGGCGCTAAGATTAACATAACTGCAATTCAAAAACATTGAGAAGGTAAACTATGGCAACATTAGCACTTACCCCCGAAAACGTTGAGACAGTTTTGGATGAAATGCGCCCTTACTTGATGGCTGATGGCGGCAACGTCGATCTAGTTGAAATCGATGGTCCGATTGTCAAATTAAGGCTCCAGGGAGCCTGTGGCTCTTGCCCCAGCTCAACCATGACCCTGAAAATGGGAATTGAGCGACGCCTGCGGGAATTCATCCCTGAGATTGCTGAAGTTGAACAAGTTATTTGACCTCTTCCCGTTCTAAAGAGACGGGGATTCTAAGCTGTTGCTACGAGCCGAGCTAGAAGCTCGTCTCTTCACTTTTTAGCTTGGTTCCAGATCATTGGTGACAAGTTAAGGTTGTATGGCAGTTGTCAAGGGGGTTTCAGAGGATTGGACTTGGGACAAAAAAACGTATGTTACTGGAGTTGAGGTAGCGATCGCCGGTTGGGATAGCGATCGCCGATTGGGATAGTGATCGCCGATTTGAATGACAGCCCCCCACACTCCCGTAGCGCGTTCAAGACTAACCCGGACCATCAGGAGCGCGACCGGCGCTGGTTTTGCTGACCGTCTCCAGGAGACTTCTTTTTCAAAAGAAAATGTAATTTGCGTAAATATTACGCAAATTACATAGGGGAAAATAACTTCGACTCTTCCCCTGAGGGAAACCTACTGCTTTGTCAAATTATTCACCAGCTAAGAATAGAGAGCAATTAGCGTAAAATATACGCTAATTAATGGACAATATAGATTTTTGAAAGAAGAAGGGCTGGTTTTTGTGCTTTTGGTCAGGGAAAGGTGCTATAATTAGTTTAGTGTTCGGTTTTCGTTTTTGTTTAACAATCCCTAAATCTTGATTTTCTCTCGCCGCAAAATATTTAACGGGGTCAGTGGCTAATCCTTTTTGATGAGCGACAGAAAAATGATAAAGACCTCGATAAATCATTTCTAAAGAAATGTGCTCGAAAGTCAGAGAAAGTTCATCGGCTACTGCATCACCCAAGTCCACTAAAATTGCATAAAATAACCATGTTCTCCAGATTTGTAACTGAATTCCATTTATTGAGCCAGTCCATAAATAACTGAGTCCTAAAAGTCGTTTAACTGTATTAAATGCTTGTTCAATCCTCCAACGTCGTCGATATAAATCCGCTACTACATAGGGAGGTAAAATAAAAGGGTCAAGCACTGAAGTTAGATAAGAATGCCAGACTTTTCCTGATTTGACCTCCACTAAGCGTAAAGTAATATATGGAGTTTTTTTAGTTCCAGAACCTAGGCGTATCTTACGGTCACGAATTGAGTAACTATTAGTAAATACTTGCTCAACCTGAATAGCTGCTCTCTTCTTTAAACGAGTAATAAAATGTATTTCTTTGTCGATTAATTTTAGCCAATAACGAAAATGATAAAACCCTCTGTCCAACAAAAGTAATGTATTAGCTTTGACTAAACTTAAGACATCCTTCTCAAAGTTAGTATCACTGGCTCTTGGATTTTCTTTAAACCAAATCTCTAGGGGAAGTCTCGTCATTAAATCTATGACTATCCCCATTTTCCCGGCCAATTGACCTTTAGGGATATCTTCTAGACTTTTTAGCTGACTAAATAAAGCTTCTAAAGTTGAGCCATCTGCTATCCAAATTCTCTCAAATTTAGTTAGAGTAAACTGAATACTTTCTGGAATCTCCCGACTATTTCTACTTAGCCATTTTTCTTTAAGCTGAGGTAATACCTCCTTAAAAACTCCCTCAAATAATGGAGCCGGAAAAGTCAAAAACCTCTGTGATAAAGCTTGTTGACTTACTTTCATTCGATTACACCATAAAAACCCCTCTCTGGCTAACATCCGTGTTAATTCTGTCACAAGGCCACATCTCGCCATAACAATGTTAACACCGCCGCCACCATCAATGGCAAAGTGAGAATTCGTTGTCTCATCCCCAGTTGACGGTAATAATTTTCGACCAGACGTGATGGCTGGTGTCAATAAGGCTTCTAGTTGAGAAGAGATTTCCTCATCTTCCATCATTGGGCGTTGTTTCTTTTTTGCGTGGTCGCGGTTGGTTTTTCGACTCATAGCTGCCCCGAATAGCTATGGAGTGATTATTCTCCCACAAACCAGCCTTTTTCTTGACCATCCGCCTGAAAGCACCTTGGTACAACCCTTGACATTTGACTGCTTATCTTAACTTGTCACCAATGGTTCCAGATTCTTAATCTGGATGGCACAATCACATCCTCGCCAAGTGTTGGCGAGCAAAATCCGTGATAATCCGCGTCATCCGCGTTCTATCCGCCCATACACTTAACCAACCCTTAAACCCAAATCCTATATCCACAACCGCAGCATTCTGTCAAGTCTGAATACTTGACCGATGTCCTAATCCTCAATCCCAAAACTGTCCCGCTTTAAACTGGTAGTTGATAATTCTTCCAACTTAACACCACAGATTTTGCAAAACTCAGCATCAGCATCGTGAAAAGATAAACCACAACCAGCACAAACTTTCTTCACCTTATTAGAAGTTTTGAGGAATTGCTTAATTAAATCACCCAATTGCCAAGGAATGAGAATAATTCCCGTCAAAATCATTAACAATGTCAACGTGCGACCGCCTTGTGACAGAGGAGTGATATCACCAAAGCCAACGGTTGTCATGGTTACTATTGAGAAGTATATTGCATCAAATAAATTATTGAAAGCTGCAGGATTTGCTATATGTTCAACTTGATAAATTAAGCCTGAATATACAAAAATAATGGAAAATAAAATTAATAAGATTCTAGCAAAGATTACGCCATCTTCGGTTCCGATACGAAAAATAAAAATTTCAAATTCCATAAATCGAATAATTCGCAAAACTCTGAACCATCTAAATATTCGGATAAATCTAATGTCCATAAATCCTAACAATAGAGGAATAATGGCGATTAAATCGATGAGAGAAAAGAAACTAAATAAAAACTTTATTTTTGAGTCGGCACACCAAAAACGGATTAAATACTCTGCAGCAAAAATAATAAGTATTGCCAGATCGATGTCATGAAACCAAATCTGAAGATAATCTGGGATTGGGTAAGTCTCTGCTACAAACATAGCTAGAGAAAGCATAATCAATCCCAGAATGGTAAAATTAATTGTTAGACCTGTGGGGGTTTCAATATCTTCAAAGTAAAGAGCAATTCTTTCTCGGAGCAACATAATTAATTGGATAATAGCTAATAGGCAAAAGGAACAGGCTTCTCTATTTGCATCATTGATTAAAGTAAAAATTGAGGTCGTGTCTGCTGAGTGGATTTGAGAATTTGCTCAAGGGTATCCCAATCTTCTCGCTCAAGAAGCTCAATTAGCTGGTCTAAACTCTGGCGATATTGGGAGAGCGATCGCAACAATGATCGGCGGTTATAGCGTGCCATCATCACCCCTAACTCTGGATTGCCACCCCCAACGCGGCTGGTGTCCCCAAAACCAGAACTGGCTAGCTGTTGCGCCAACTGCAAAACTGCTGGTTCAGTCTCACCCATACAGGCATCAATCAAACCAGCACTGACGATGACTGGCAAATGAGAAATCCAAGCCACCGCTCGATCGTGAGCTTCGGGGGGGCAAATATAGACATTTGAACGGAGCGATCGCGCAATTTCTTCAACCTTTTTCACCACCGCTTCTCGAGTCGTTTCCGTCGGTGTCAAGACATAAGCGCGATCGGCAAACAAATCTTTTTGAGCCGCTTCAATCCCCTGCTCTGCCGTCCCAGCCATGGGATGTCCCCCAACGAAATTATGCCACAACTGAGAACATACCTCAACCACGAACATTTTCACCGAACCAACATCGGTGATAATCGTCTCAGGAGCCAGATAGGGAATAAGTTGTTTTACCGTTGGTGCGATCGCCGCCAGGGGAGTGCAAATAAACACCATCTCCGCCGCCGCCAGCAGCGTTAAACTCGCACTTGCTCGATCCACTACTCCCCGCTCTAGAGCCATCTGACAGGTTTTTTCTCGACGAGAGACTCCGAGAACCTCTAACCCCCGCGAGCGCAAGTCTAGCCCCAGAGAACCGCCAATCAGCCCCAGTCCAACAATTCCCACCTTCATGCTTTTCCTGAGCCCCTGAACTTTTCTGTAGCGGCAAAAGGATTTTTCTTGAGGCGATAATCAGAACAATCAATTGCCTTTTCGGTATTGGCAATAAAAGGCTGGACTGTACATTTGAGACGGTAATCGTTGTTAAAAAACTGACAGTTGGTGCAGGGGATTTCGTGCATCCGCTTTGCTCTTGCGGCTGCATCGCGAATCGCACTCAACAAACTCCAGCCCAATAAAGCTACAAATGTCCAGGCAAAGAAAAAGCAGAGGGGAACTAAAACAGGCTGTATGGCTTCAACTAAGTAGTATATGAGTTGGAACATTAACTCGCTACCTCTAGTAACTGAACTAACTGCGATAACTGCTGTTTATTAAAAACCTTTATCAAAATATTCGCCGCTGCCTTCGGTTCCAAAGTTACTAGAATCTGCGGTGACTCAGCAGACGCGAGTCTGTGCAAACCTTCGCTGGGAGCGATTTGATCTCCTTTACCCAGCTCCATACAGTCACTACCGCCTTTCAGTTCTTTAATCACCACAGGGGCGAGGGTAGCATAGGAATATTTAGGATTGGCGATCGCACTCTCGGCAGTTTTCACCAGCGTCTGCCAGCCTTTTTCATCAGGGGCAAGTTCAGCTAAACTATCACAAAATCTCTGGAGTTTTTGGCGGCTTTCGGGAGTTGCTTTCTGTTTAAATAGCTGCAACATCTCCTTCAACATATCCCTCACCTGCCCAGCCAATTCTAGAGAAGAGATCGTCTCTACTTCCGAAGCTGAGAGAACTGGAGAAGCTTGGGAAAGTGTTGCTCCCGTTGTTGGTAATTCTACACTACCACTGAGTAATTGATTAAGGTAATCCTGCAATTCGACAAAAGTTGGCTCCGCCTTTTGCATGATTCCCTCAGCTTCATCGTCCTGGAGACCAAAGGGACCTTGCAGGGATTCAATTAAATCCTGAAGGACATCATATCCCTTGAAAAATAGAGACTCCAGTTTTTGGTTAACTTCGATGTCATTGTCCTTGAGAATTTTGAAAGCATCTTCTAAACGGTGGGCTGTCTTCTGGATACTGCCATAACCGAGCATCGCTGCACCACCTTTGACGGAATGGGCAGCACGAAACATTTCGTTCACCCTTTCGGCATCCTCTACCACTGAAGACAGCTCTAATATCCCTTTTTCGATGGTTTCGAGGTGTTCTTTGGCTTCTTCAATAAAATAACCTAAAATTCTCTGATTATTTGCAGCGTCCAAGGCAGTTTCCCCCAATCAAAATCAATATTTGCCCTTAACGGGCAGTGCAACCCAATCTTAGCTTGGCAGCTAGATTGTTATTTGTCATTAGTTATTTGCTTATTCTTAAACACCTAATTTGAGCGTTGGAGCAAGAATGGTCTTATTCCTGCTGCCCTAGCACCATAATAGTCTTCTTTCAAGCTGTCGCCAATATGCCATGCCTGTTGCACTGTGCAGTTATGTTTGTGCAAAGCAGTGGTGAAAATTTTGCTGTCTGGCTTAGCCGCACCAACGGTTGAGGAAATGGTGATGCTGTTGAAAAACTCCCTCAGCTCTAAGAGTTCTATCACTTTGTAGAGGCGGGTATCAAAATTAGAGACAATTCCCAGTTCCATGCCCTTTTGCCGCCAAGTTTTCAAAGCTGGGAGAACATCGGGATAGACGTACCAAGGTTTAGAAGTGGCAAAGTGGGCGTAGAGTTGGGTAAAAAAGGCAGTAAAATCTGGGAATTGTTCGAAAACCCCTACTCGTTCAAAGGTTGCTCTGACGATCGCACCCCACCACTGAAACTCCTGTTCGGGAATTTCCTCTTTATCTACCCCAGGAAACGCTAGCGGCTTAGAGGCTTTGAAGCTTTGGCTAAACCCTTCATTCAAGCTTTGGGGCGAGACATCCACACCTACTCCACGAGCGATCGCGCTGTAGACTTCACCCACACTCCCCCGGACACCAAACAGGGTGCCGACGGCATCTAAAAAAATCACTTTTGGTTCTTCCATCTGAGCTTTGAGTTAATTAGAAAGCAACTCTAAAATTGGCTGAGTTATCCAATTGAACCCAATCGCAAGCTGGTGCTTGAGGGTTGGCATGCGATAAAGATACAGCAGGCGTCGCGCAATGTAAGCAGTAATACCATCAAATTTCATCCCTAAACTGGTGATGGTGGCATTATCTGTCCCCAAAGCCATCAACTCTCCTAAAGCCTGATAGCGGAAGGGCAGCAGCGGTCGTCCCGTCAGGGAAGCCCAAATATTCCAGGCACAGTAATCAGATTGCTGAAAGGCAACTTGGGCAGTAGCAGGAACCTCTTGCCCTGTTGCATCCCGACAGTCTGCCACATCTCCGAGGGCAAAGATATCTGGGCGATCCATCACTTGTAGCATGGTGTTTGTGGTCAGCAGTCCGCGCTGATTATGCTTCAGAGGCAGTGCTTGGATTAGCTGTGAGACTCTGGTTCCCACCGTCCACAGCACCAAATCCACTGGAATGGTGTCCACTTGTCCTTTATAGAGCAATGAGATTGTCTCTGACTCAATTACCTCGACCTCAGTTTCCAAGTCCAGCCAAACCCGTCGTTCCTGCAAGGCTTCCTTGGCTGCTTCTCGGTTAAATTTCGGTGAAGTGCCAAGGATCGAATCCCCCCGTTCAATCAACCGCAATCGACCCCGTTCCCCCAGTCGATCTGCTAGCTTGCAAGCTAACTCAACGCCGCTATAACCTCCTCCTACAACTGCCACGCGGATTTTATCTGTTTTTGACCTTTCTAATACTCGCAGTCGTTCTTGGAGGTGGTAGGCATCGCTGAGGGTACGGAAGGGAATGGCATATTCTACTGCCCCTGGGACAATATCCAGGGGGGTTGTTCCTCCCATAGCGATCGCTAATTTGTCGTAGCTTAAGTCCGGGCAATTGTCCAACTGCACCCGCCCTTGTTCGATATCAATCCCAGTGACGCAGGCTTGATAGAATAGCACTCCTGTATCAGCGAGAAGTTCTTCAAACGGCGGGGCAATTTCCCAAGTATGCATCTCCCCTGTTACCAGTTCATACAACAGGGGGGAAAATAAAAAGCGGTCATTTTTATCGATGAGGACAATTTCGGGTTTTTGGGAACTTTCCCAGGGGAGCTGGCTTAAGCGAAGGGCGGTGTAAAAGCCACCGAAGCCGCCACCAAGAATGCAAATACGTTTAGCTAGTTCAGTCATGAGGACAGGCGCGGGTATTTTAGCAGGGAGACTATTTTCAGGATAGCAAGACTATCGAAGTTGGATTTTGGATTAACCAGAAACTAATTAACTCTATAATGAATGTAAAAGAAAGGAAGCCGGGTCAGTAATTGCGCTAACATTTTCTGATGTAGCGCGCAATACCTTGCATGAATATGGAGCCAGATTCTCTACCCACAGAGGTGATTCTGACGCACCCGCGTCAGTTACTCGGCAAACTTAAACTGGATTGGATGCCCCAACCGGGAAATTACCTCGATCTAAAAGGGGAAACCTACACAGTCTTGGAACGCCACCACCATTATCAATATAAGGTTGGTGGCTATTGTTTGCGTAAAATTTCCCTCTACGTTCAGTCAGCACCAAGACTCACTGAGAAAAGTCTGATCGATGGACGCTGGGTCATTGGAGATGTTAGTTGTCGCTTTAATGCTAAATCGGAAATCCTGCGCTGTGCTGTTAATCCAGCAGGCCCCTGTGAGGGCTGTCGCTCCCATGAACCGATAGAATCGAGCAATTAACCGTTTGCTAATATCTCTGCCACCGACAGGTGTGTCCCATTGACAAAATCCCAGCCAGACTGAGGGCGTTTACCAGCTAGCTGCACTTCCCGCAGCAGTAAAAGTCCCTTGCCAGTTTGCACAATCGGACCAATGTTTTTGACATTGCTCACAACCTCGCCGGGATGCCCTGTTAGGGAAGATAGTGCTGTCGATTTTTGCTCAATTTCTCTTAATTCTGGGGGTAGCTGTGGGTAGTAAGTCTCTCCCAAAGGAGCAGTGGCAATTACTTTCAGTGCTTTGCCCCGGAATAATGCCACACAGTTGGGAAAAAATCCCCTCACTTGATTGTGTAGTTCAATAGCAGAACCAGACCAATCTAAAGCATAATCAGATTTTTGAATCAGAGAAGCGTAAGTCGCCTGGGAGGAATCTTGAGGAATGGGTTGAATCTCCTGGCTCTCCAGTTTTAGGAGCGTTTCTACTAATAAATCCGCCCCCGCACTAGCAAGGGTTGCTGCTACCTGGTGAGCGTTGTCTAATAGCCCGACTCGCGTATAAGCTTTGAGAAGCATCGGTCCGGTGTCCATCCCTTCATCTATCATAATGGTAGTGACTCCAGTTTCGGTATCACCGTGATAGAGACTCCACTGAATCGGTGCAGCTCCCCGATACTTGGGTAAAATCGAGCCATGAACGTTGATGCAACCCAGCTTGGGCATAGCCAGAATTTCTGGGGAGAGAATCTGTCCATAGGCAACGACGACAAAGGCATCTGCTGAAGCTTGTTTTAGTTTGGTGAGGGTTTCGGCATCTTTTTTGATCCGCTGGGGTTGCCAGACTGGTAACTGATGCTCTAAAGCCACTTTTTTCACTGCTGAGGGCATCTCTCTATTACCACGCCCTCGCCGCTTATCTGTTTGAGTAACGACGGCGATTACTTCAAATTCTGGATGCCTCAGCAAGCGTTCGAGGCTGGGTACGGCAAATTGTGGAGTTCCGAAAAAAATTACCTGCATATTTTGTATCATCACAATGAGCTAGAAAATTCACAGTCATCCTCTCACGTGACGCTCCCACACTTCTCGCTCCGAGTAAGTGTGGGCTTCTGGCACCGGGAGTGGATGACCATCAGGTAAAGGACGATGTAAGCGTATTTTTAGCCATCCTTTGAGTTTATTAGAAATTGTGATAAACAACCAGTTTTTTTCAAGAAGTTCAATACTAACAGCTTGTCCCTGAATTTTTAATGTC
>JBFRWF010000325.1:0-7471 GCA_051439465.1 Xenococcaceae cyanobacterium
AGCAGAATGACACAACCTGTGCTCCCTATTGAGATTCCAAAGGCAGAACGTACACCTTTGGTGAATTGGTTACTGAACAAGGGTCGCCGAGCAGCAACAGATAATCGAAAAGCAGCAGCAGACAATCTAAAAGCAGCAGCAGACAATTGCCAACCTCTCAGAAAAAGTTAACAGTCTTGATGAGGAACTCAAAGCTGCCAAGAAACTGAAGGGTAAACCGAAAATCCGACCCAGCACTCTCAATCAAGAGGAAAAGAAGCCCAAAGAGGGGGGAAAAAGAGCTGGGTCAGAAAAACGCAGCCAATTTGCTTGGCTTTGTTGCCCTTAAACTCTCCAATGTACGACGTTACAGTGCCGATGACCTGTGGTGTATGGATCGAGGTCTCGGCTTTTTTGCCGGACTCAATGTCCTGCCAAAAGCCGCCTGGTTTTCCTCTTACGCTCATCGGGTTTTTCCCCAAGCTGATTCTCAATAGTCTTGGATTAATGAAAATTGTCAACGAGAAAATCCGACTGAGGGAAGGAGGTTTTAGTAGCGATCGCACGCTCTAAAAAGATGCCGTGAAAAGTCAGTTCAGACAAGGAGGTCGAAGCGATCGCTTCTCTTTGACCCCACCTTTAGTTTACTTGGCTGTCAAAAATTCGCTCCTCCTTCTTGTATTGCATTTGTACACAAAATGATTGCTTTCGCCAACAAAGTCAAGCCAATCGCGAACAACCCCCCCCCAAACTACAAAGTAATCAGAACCACTATTAGCTGCCAATTTTAGGGGTCATTTCCGTGCCATGAAAATCCGTGATCTAGCCAGATAAGACAGAAGGTCTAAAAGCTAGATTAAGGCTCGGGGAATCCCCGTCACAGAGAGTGCGGGGAGGTTCAACTCCTTATTCAAAGTGACTGGGGACTGGTGACTGGGTGGAATATAACTCGGAGATTGAGACTCCTCCCAAACTATTGAAGTGTGATTATCTATATGAAAGCAAAGAATAAAATAGTCCTGGTATAACTCACTTGACCAAAAGCTCTTTGTAAAAGTCCAGTAATTGTTGAGCTAAAGCTTTATTAGTATATTTTTTCATCACCTGTTCATAACCGCCCTTTGCTAGTTTCTCAGCTAACTCCGGTTGTTCCATGAGCTGCAGCAGACATTCTCGAAGCCCTGCCACATCCCCCTCCGGAAAAATCAAACCAGCATCCCCAATTACATTGGGAATCTCCCCAGAGTCAGAACCAATCACTGGCACTCGACAAGCCATCGCTTCAATCAATACGTGACCAAATTGTTCTTTCCAACCAGCAGCAGTGAGAGTTTTAAATTTATAGGTGGTTTCAGAAGGCAGCACTAGGGTGTCCATTAGATTAATATAGCGGGAAACTTGATCGTGAGGGACGCTTTCTAACAAAATCAGTCGGTCTTTAATCCCCGCTTCTGCTGCTTTTTCAAGCATCGCTTCTTTTAGAGATCCCCGCCCTAGTAAAAGCAACTTCCAGGATAGTTTTTCTAAACCAGCAATAGCTTTAATAAGGGTTATTAATCCCTTTTCTTCGACAAACCTCCCCACAAACCCGACGACAAACTGATCTGCTTGAATACCTAGCTGGGATGATAATTCTGGTTGGGGACGGGGAGAGAATAGGCTTTCATCTACCCCTAACTGGGGCATCACCTTTACTAGTCCGGTGTAGCCATGGTGTCGTAGGATTTCTGCTCCATCCTGATTGCCAGCAATCAGTCCATCAGTATGGCGAAGGTTATAGGCTTCTAGCCAAGAAACGGGAAATTTGGATTCGTAAGGAAGATTCCACCAAGTAAAGAAGAGATTCTTTGCCTTGAGTCCTAATAGCCGATTGAGGGTAATTAGCTGGGCGTAGCTTAAAGCTTTAACCCCCTGTTCTACTTGGATAATTTGGGGTCGAAACTGTCGCATTAACCCAATTATGTCAGCCCCAAAGGTGAGCAATCCCTGATTATTCTCACTGAAGTTAGAAACAGGGATTACCTGAAAGCTGCCATCGGTAAGGGCTTTCGTCTCAATGATTTTGTTCTGAACCCCTCCGGGACGCCAACGCTTCGGCACCACTACTATCACCTCAATTCCCGGTTCTAAGTGAGCCAGTGTCCGTAGCTTCTCACAGTTGAGATCAACGATATAGGTATGACTGGCAACAAGAATTTTCATAGTGAATCCTCTCTAAGAGTGATGCGTAAACTCGATCAACATTCTCATCCATGAGATACATGAGGAACATGGGCTTATCTCGCTGCCTGCCGTTGTGCTCTCACCTCCCGGAGTTTCTCTGCTACTGGGGGCGGATTGTGCCGTTGTGCTTCCTGCATTCGCTCACCATGTTCAATCCACTCCGTCATGTAGGCAGTGACTTCGGTTTTGTGGTGCAGATAGTACAGAATGGTGGCGTAAACCTGCTCCAAAGTGAGTGCCGGATAGGTGTTAGCAATTTCCTCCGGTGTGCGGGCGTGATAGATGTAGTCGTAGAGGATGGTTTCAATGCCAATGCGAGTTCCTTGTAGCTGAATGTCATTCGGAGCTAAGAAGTTAAAGTAATCCTCCAGTTGCATAGCAATATTCTCCCTCAGTAGAGAGAAGTATTGGTTGACAGCCGTAGTTTAATTTATTTTTCTTTTTTCTTTCTTTGATCAGTCTTATTGCAATATTTTTTTGAATTAATTTGTGAGTCAAGAGAAACAAGGGGTTAAAACCCCTTGCGTCGGTTTCATCCTCTGGTTTTTAACCAGAGGTTTTCACCTTCCCAGAATTTATGATAAAATTTCTGGGTGTGATAGGCTCAAGGAGCTAAATTATCTGTAAGTAGCAGATTTGGCAAAGTAACCCCGCCCTTACAGGTATTATGCTGATTTAAACAGACTTGATATCACTCATGCAAACCTATGAGCAAGGAAAAACGAATTGGCATTCTCACCAGTGGTGGTGACTGTCCTGGACTCAATGCCGTGATTCGGGCAGTTGTCAAATGTGCCACCCGCAACGGCTGGGAAGTTTATGGGATTCCTTACGGAACTGACGGTTTCATCGACCTCGCCAGAGGGAACTGTCAACCAGAAGACCTAAAATTAAAAGATCATGGCTATGATATTCCAGGGCTACTCCATGGACTAGACGTTTTGCAATTCCTCAGTGGTAGCGTACTTGGTTCTCTCAGTAAAGGAAACCCCGAGCGACCAGAAGTCGCTAAACAGATTATTCACGGCTATCATTTATTAGAGCTTGATGCTCTCATTGCTGTGGGAGGGGATGGCAGCTTAGATATCATTTACGATCTGGCACAGCAGGGAAAATGGAACTTGGTTGCAATTCCCAAGACGATTGATAATGATGTCCCGTTAACAGAACGCTCAGTGGGATTTGATACGGCGGTCGAAAGTACCACCAAAGCGATTTACGACCTTACCTTCACTGCTGCTAGTCACGAACGGGTGATGATCGTTCAAGTGATGGGGCGAGATGCGGGACATTTAGCCCTTTATTCTGGCATTACTGGTGGTGCTGATATTATTTTGATTCCTGAGCTAACACCACATTTGACTGAGCCTGTCATTGACAGATGTTGTCTGCAGATTGCCAAACTCCGTCAGGAAGGTCGCCAATTTGCGCTGGTATTGATTTCCGAAGGGGTCAAAAATCATGCAGAGCAGAAAGAAAAATATATTGGTGACTATTTAGCCGAATGGATTAAAGTACATAGCCATAAACTCTGCGAGACAGATAACGAGATTTTCTGCGAACTAAATACGGTAGATACCCGAGTAACTGTGCTGGGACATTTGCAGCGCAGTGGTACTCCTTCATCATTTGACCGCATGTTGGCTACTGCTTTTGGCATCAAAGCAGTGAATTTAATTGCCCAGGAGGATTACTCGCAGTTGGTGATTTGGAAAAATGGAGAAGTCCAAACTACACCATTGGAGGAAGTGATTCCTATCCTTAAACAGTGTCATCAGGAGAAACGCTGTACAAATCCAGTAAAATCCAATGGCTTTATGGTGCAAACAGCTCGAGATCTAGGAATTTATATCGGAGATCTACCAGAATAAGTACCCCCCCCCAAATCAATGATACTGTTGGCCAATTAAGTGGGAACGAGGCAAAAGTCCATTGAAATGAACTAAACCCTTTATCCAGTCCTCTTTAGAGCACTCCACAGAAGCGAATGCGCTCAACCCACGCTCCGCGAACGCATCTGTTATGTGCAATAACTACTGGGGGTGCTGTGTAGGAGCGAAGCATTTGGGCGATTAAGTAAGTAAATAAACCTAGATTTATCTATCCAAATGCTTCGCCCTGCCTCACTTTTCAAACACCCTCTTAGAAGAAGTTGTTAAATTTAGTAACAAGAGATACAAAAATACAGTTTTTGCCAAAGTCCAGTAGGTAAGATAATAAGGTAGGTAGAAATAAATCTTTTCCTCCAAGTTAATAATTCTTAACACAGTGTAATTTAATTTTGTCTACCTATTATCAAAACCCGCAAAAAGGAGGGAGGATTGGCTAGGTAACTAGCCGATCACAATCCCCATCCTCAACTCTCCGAGGGAGGTTAAACAAGCGATATCTGTAGGGTGAGGAGCAATACTGCTGAGATTAGCACAATTGTATTAAGTTCGCAGTAAGCACGAAGAGTATCTAAGCGTCAACCAAAATGAATCCCTAAAGCAATTACTACGAACCTTAACCTAGCAGTATTGGGGTGAGGAGAATGTCAACAGCACAGTCCTCCTGCCTGCTGCGGCGGATGGGCAACAGCCAGCAGCACCAGCATGGAGGCAGCTTTTGCGACACGGAGGGTAGCCTTATGAAGATTACTTTAAGCGTTATCAAGGCGGATATTGGTTCCATCGGTGGCCATATTTGCCCCTCTCAGCGCCTGCTCGAAACGGTGAAGTCCTACGTGGCAGAGCACGGCGCAGATCTGCTTATCGACGGCTATGTGAGCCATACCGGCGATGACATTGCCATCGTAATGACCCATACCCATGGTATCGGACACGAGGGTGTCCATCAACTGGCATGGGATGCTTTTGTGACTGGAACTAAGGTAGCCAAGAACCAGGGGCTGTATGGCGCTGGCCAAGACCTGCTCAAGGATGCCTTTTCCGGCAACGTGCACGGCATGGGTCCCGCCGTAGCCGAGATGGAATTCGAGGAGCGACCCAACGAGCCTTTCCTGTTTTTCGCCGCCGATAAGACCGATCCAGGGGCCTACAATCTGCCCCTCTATCTTGCCTTTGCCGATCCCATGAATACGCCGGGGCTGATGCTGGCGCCGAGCATGGCAAAAGGCTTCAAGTTCGTCATCATGGACGTGAATTACACCGAAGGCGATCGCATTATCGAGCTCAACGCACCGGAAGATATCTACGAGATCGCGGCCCTGCTGCGAGACACAGAACGCTACGTCGTTGAATCAGTGTGGTCGCGCTCCACTGGCGAGCAAGCAGCCATTGTATCCACCTCGCGGCTGCACAATATCGCCGGCAAGTACACAGGCAAGGATGACCCCGTAATGCTGGTGCGGGTACAGAAAACCTTCCCTGCCACCGGCGAGGTGTTGGCACCTTATGCCCTTGGTCCCTATGTCGCCGGTTGCATGCGCGGCTCGCACCAGATGCCACTCATGCCAGTGTCGTTGAATTCCGGCATCAGCTATTTCGACGGACCTACGGTAGTCAGCTGTGCCGCTTTCTGCATGCACGAAGGCAAGCTCACGGAAGCAGTCGATGCCTTTGCCCATCCCTTCTGGAACACCGTTCGGGATAAAGTGGCGAATAAGGCCATAGAAATTCGCCGCCAAGGTTTCTTTGGTGCCGCCATGTTGCCCATGACGGAGCTGGAGTACACCGGCATTAAGGAAAAACTGGAAGTCCTCGATAAGCGCTTCACGATCCGAGATCAAGCTGAAGTGAGTAAAAAAAGGGCCGAGCCTGCACTGGTGTAGTTATGACCAAGTCTAGATAGATTCTGTAATCCACAGGTAGGCCTCACTGGAGCACCAATCTACGCGGCTCGGCTGTAGAATCAACTGATCCCTGTTGCTTCAGTGAGAGTGCGATCGCTCAAGACAAGGGAGTGGAAGTTAATTCAAGTCAGAAGACACGCAGCAGGAAATAGGAGGTATTCCAGGAAAAATAGCTTCCAGATGAATTGATAGAATTGGGCGATCGCACTCTTTTGTTCTAAGTTCACATTTTGACTGCGCCACCAAAGTAACCCCAGCAATCCTGCATGAGTGATAGCCAGAAACAGGGAGTTAACAGAAGGAAGCCAAAAAACCCCTGCTAGAATCATTCCCAGATAACAGACAGTAATCACCCCACGGGCAAGGTTCAACACCGCTTGCTTCCCCAATATCAGAGTGAAAGTGGTGATATTGTACTGCTTATCCCCCTCCATATCCGGGACATCTTTGAAGATAGCGATCGCCACCGTAAACACCAAAATAAACAGCGTCAGCGCCCACACAGAAGGCGGTAAAAACTCCCTTCCATTCAGCTTCAGGCTCAAGTGCAAAAATATCCCCACGTTGACAATAACTCCCCGCACAGTGAAGATACACAGGGCAGCCCAAAAGGGAAATCGCTTCAAGCGAATCGGTGGCAAAGAATAAGCCGTGCCAATTGCCAAACTCACTCCCACTGTCGCCAACAACCAAATCCCCAGCCATCCCGCCAATAGCAGTGCTAGTATTCCAGTAATCCCAACAATCCATTGCCCTTGTATCCGGGAAAATTCCCCGGCTGCGATGGGTAGATCGGGCTTATTAATTTTGTCAATTGCCACATCTTCAAGCTGATTTAGCCCCACAATATAGATATTTCCGCACAAACAGGCAATCCAAGCCCCTAGAAATTCCCCTAAATTCGCTGCTGTGACACTGCTACCAGTGGTGGCAAGGGCGATGAGATACAACGCCAAAACACTGAGGCTAGTGCCAATAATCGTGTGGGGACGGGAAAACTTCCAGAGACTGTAAAGCCAGGAAGCTGGTTGTTGAAACAGGATTTTGGGGCGAGAAGAAGAAATCTGACTCATTGGGTGAGAGATTACAACAGGTTGACAGGTTATAGGTTACAGGTTTCTGTGCTCTTCGGTTGTAAAATTAGCGTCTGGCTCAACCGGCTTCGCCTGCTGTTTACATATATTCATAAAAATACTGTAGGGGCGAAGCATTCGGGAGATAAATCATCGAACTCGACCAAAAATTATATATCCGAATGCTTCGCCCTGCTCCCACCGATAACCTACTATAGCGTTTCCCGGTCTAGTGAGGTACACTATCGAATCGGAAAGGATTTATATATGAGGTCTAGGTAACCTCTCAATAACCGCTGGAAGCTGTACCGAAGAAAAATCAAGGTCGTGCAGGGGTTGCCATCGGTACCAAAATCTGGTCTAACAGAGATATGAGTGTTGCAACAGAGTCCCAAGGAAACGT
>JBFRWF010000326.1:0-22123 GCA_051439465.1 Xenococcaceae cyanobacterium
CGAGTCAAATTACATTGATGTAAAAACTCTTGAAATTTTTGATTTTTTGATAACTCTTGTTTTAACCATAAAGCGATTTGATGTGTAAAATCGTAAGTATAAATTATTTCAGGATTTTCATTTATATATAGTTCAATTCCTTTTTTAATATCGCTTTAATATCGCTACCATGATCCGAGATAATTTGTAAGGGTTTTCCCACAATGTTAGCTAAATTATTAATTTTTGAATAAATGATTTCTCCTTGAGTTGTATTGACTACTTTTATTGTTAATACTTCTAGGTCATGATGGTTTAAACTTTGGTAGTTATCTTGGAGTTTTTCTAGCCATTTTTGATGTGACATTCCCAAGATAAGAACACATTTTTTTTGACCTTGTTCTAAAATAGTATCGATAATAAAAATCCAATCCGACCTTTTTTCTTTTTCCTTTTGTAATTGAAAAAGTCCTAATTTTAAAAACCATTGTCTAATGGTAGTAAAATCCGGAGTTGGTAAATTGAAAAATTGGGCCCATAATTTAAAGTTTTTCTCTATGCCGCGCCAACTACTAAAACTTATTATTCTTTGTTGAATTGCCAGTTGAATAATAAAAACAGTCTAAGTATATTGAGCAGGTTTTAAAGCTATTGTTTCTCTAGAGTTTGAGTTATGTGCTGTTAGAGAAACTACTTTTGCTCTATTTCTTGGTTGGCTTTTTTTTTTGAGTTCTTCTAATTCTTCTTCTTTTTCTTTTAAACTAGCTTCCAGTTCAAGGGCTTTTTTTTTCCATTTATCTCTACTTAAAGAAATATCTCGAACTTTTATATCCATGGCTCTGAGCTTTTTTTGTTTGGATAAAGCTCTTTCTTCCCATTTTTCTCTACCATCTTTAAACAGGTAGACTAAACGGGTTTCACTAGTTTTATAACCTTTCATTAAGTGCGAAAAACTAGATTGAGTTTAAATTCTGCATTTTAATCCTTTATTTTTAGTATACAGCGAGCGCTAAAATAAAACAAGAGCTTACATGGACATTGAGAATGGGAAAACTTTTACATATCATTTTAGATAATTAAAAACATTCTTTTGGGGGGTCACAGCTGCGCTCTCACCCCCCCCTTGTTGTTGATTTTTTATTCAACTACCTGAAAGTCTATAAGTTTATTATAAGCATCTGGTAGCGATCGCAGTCTTGAAGTTCACGCCTCATAGGGGGTTCGCATCGTGTGCGGTAGCGATAAGCGATCTTACTCCAGTCATTGAAATAAAAAATCAACAGAATAGAGAGGGAGTAGCTGTGCTACTCCCTCCCTATTGAATGATTATCATTTTCACTCGGCGTACACGTACTGCGCTCTTCTGCGGCGTACACGAACTGCGACGAAGTCTAGCAAAGGTGCGACGAAGTCTAGCCTAGCCCACTCAATAGAGCTTAACCCAAGGTTAGTCTTCGTTTGGACGGGGTTGTCACCCCGTCAGCATGGACACATATATCACGACCCTAATCGCTATAACCTTTATGGGACAAAGCTTAAAAGGCAATTTTAGTACATTTGTACGGGAAAAGTTCCGTTTTCACAGGAAAGTTGCATGAACTTGTTAGCGCTGCCGTAGGCACTCGGCTTCGCCGAGACCGCCTTTAACAAAATCAACACCCTAGGCTTCGCCTACGCCTACGCCCTCCCCGACTAAGACCAAAAAGTGTTTCTGGAGAGTTGGTAGCCACTTTTTGAGCATCCATAAGCTGAAGGCTATTGTGACACTGCTCCTGAATTTTAGGTTCAATAGCTAGTTAAATTTAGCTGCGATTGTCCGGGTTATTAGTATTTGGTAATTTGCATCTCTAGAGCGCCGATTCAGTAATAAAATTTGACAAAATACCTAATATATGTATTAAGGAAAAATCAATGGATTTCTCTCTCCCCGTCTCCGGGTCCCCCCGTCTCCCCGTCGTCACTTTACCTAAATTTCGATTACTGAATCGGTGTTCTAGACCATATAAGGGAGCAACTTTTCATCTTTTTGTCTGTAAAGTTGGCGATCGCTAACTATAGCAATCGCTAAAATTGGAAAAGTCTCAAAAGCTAATTAGGACTTACTGAAAAAGTCTACAGAGCGAATCTAGAGGCCACACAGCTCGAAAAATAGTAGGTTCGTTGCTTAGTTCCCAAATTTACCCAGCGATTTCCCACAAAAGTGCAAAGATTTTGAGCCTCTAGATGCTATAACCTTGCACTTGTTTGGTTAAAAAAGGCTTGAAACTCTTATCTGGTCTACCTTCTACTTTTATTCAGTAAGCCTGGTTAAGCCAAGTAATTTGAGGTATAGTAACGATTTGTCATCATGTCCTTTACAAATTGTATACAAACTGAAATTCTCACCAATGGCGATCCCCGTTCTTATTTTGAACCCCCTATACCCCTATCTTCCTATTCCCCTATCCTATCAATGTTTTAACTTTAACAAGCGTGCATTTCTACTGAGTCATATTTTTGTAAATTCATTAAAATCAGTATTTTTTCTGAGTACAAATGCGTATTTTTACAGTTTTTTCATGAACAATTTATATTGTAAATATAGGTTATCAGTAAAATTTCTATTGTGCTGAAACCCTTTTGTGTCGTTTTTCCAGCTTAATGCCAATGAACTGTTCTTACTCATTCTAACTCCTGATTCCTTCTATTTTCATTTACTTTTATTGATTTCCAGATACTTAATATGGTGTCTAACCTTCTATTATCAAAGAAGTTTCATGTCCCGTCGGTGCGATCTAATTTCGTGAGGCGCGATCGCCTAATTGTACGAGTTAATCAGGGTATGGAGTGCAAGTTGACCCTCATCTCGACTCCAGCCGGTTTTGGTAAGACTACCCTTGTCAGCGATTGGCTGTGGCAAACTGACCTCTGTGCCGCATGGCTCTCTCTAGATGAAAGGGACAATGACCTGAAGCACTTTTTGAGCTACTTTGTCGCTGCCTTGCAGCAGCTTGATGCGGCAATTGGTCAAAAGGGACAAGCAATGCTTCAATCTCCACAACTGCCGCCTGTTGAGAGCCTGATGACCGTCTTGATCAATGACATTGCTGCTTTGTCTACTAAATTTGCCCTTGTCCTCGACGATTACCATTTAATCTACTCCAAACCCATCCATGATACGCTCACTTTTCTGCTCAATCATCTGCCACCCCAGATGCACTTGATTATCGCCAGCCGAACCAACCCACCACTTCCCCTGTCTCGCCTGCGAGCTCGTGGCGAAATGGTTGAGATAAGGGGAGATGACCTGCGCTTTACAGCCGAAGAAGCCACAACCTTTCTTAATGAAGTGATCGGGCTGAATTTGTCCGCTTTGGACATCAAAGCATTGGAAGCCCGAACCGAAGGCTGGATTACGGGCTTGCGACTAGCAGCCCTCTCCATGGAAGAACGGGACGATCTCGCGGGCTTTATCAACTGTTTCAGCGGCAGCCACCGCTACGTTCTTGATTACTTAGCTGATGAAGTTCTGAGCCGCCAATCGGAAGAAACACTAGATTTTTTGTTGCAAACGTCGATTCTCAACCGACTTTCGGGTCCTCTATGCAATGCAGTTGCCCAACAGGGTAACAGCCAGTTTACCCTAGAAAAGTTCGAGGCTGCTAATCTGTTCATCATACCGTTGGACGATGAGCGGTGTTGGTATCGCTACCACTATCTCTTTGCTGATTTGCTGCGCCACAGCTTGCAGCAAACCCAGCCTGACCGAGTGTCTGGGTTGCACCTTTGCGCGAGCGAGTGGTATGAGCAGAATGGGTTAGTCACAGAGGCAATAAATCATGCCTTGGCTGCCCAAGATTTCGAGCGAGCAGCATCGCTGATCGAGAAAATTGCTGAAGCTGTGTGGGACTCCGGTGAACTTGCTACATTTGGGAGGTGGCTGGAGGCGCTGCCAAAAGAATTGGTGCGTTCCCGACCACAGCTATGCCCCTTCTTGGAAAAGAAGGCAGATGAATCAACACAGACCGATGTGTACAGCCTTCAGCCTTTGATTGAGCCTTTGAGCGATCGCGAGCTAACTGTTCTAAGGCTCCTCGCTGCTGGACTGTCGAATCGAGAGATTGCCGAAGAACTCTATCTTTCTATTAATACAGTGAAAGCACATACCAAGAACATCTACAGCAAACTAAATGTGCGAGGTCGCATGCAAGCGGTTCAACACGCTAAAGAATTGAAGCTGCTGTAGGTTGGCGATCTACTGAAACTCTCTTCTCGGAGTAGGAGAGGGGTCAATACTGCTCGGTTAAGCAAAAATTCTTCGGTGAAGGCTGCAAGGGAGCAGGGAGCAGGGAGCAAGGGAGAAAAAATAAACATCTGGTCGTCTAAACAACGACTAGGTGTTTATTTTTTTTCCTAAATAAATTTAGGAGCTTTACAACTTTTTTTTTGTCAATCCAAGAGTTATTTAATTATAGGCAGAGGGCAGAAGGCAAGAGGAGAGATTAATTGTGAGTTAAAGAACTTATCCAATTTACAGTCAAATCAACCTCCTGACTCCTGCCTTATCTTAGTAACATTCACCCCAAGGGGTTAGTCAATACAAATCAAAATTAATCCTACCGAATAACCCCATCGGGTCACTACAACTAACTTCACAGGAGTCAATACCCCAAGGAGTTAGTCAATACAAACCAAAATTAACCCTATCGAATAACTCCATCGGGTCACGACAAATAATCCTACGGTAAGAGACAGTAAGGTTAGTAAAAAATTCAGTAGATCGAACACTTTTGTAAGTTTACAAAAGAAACTTGCGGTTAAGTAGGTGGAAACAAATAAACACAGCAAGTTAAAGAAATGTAAAGCTTTAAAATATCCAAATTAGAGCGTGTTTAAAAATTTGTAGTGGCCTTCTCGAAGAGATGATTAATTATTTCCACCTACTTATTTGCAAGGAACTTCTTATTTTATACCAACCGCACAAATTGGTTTGCAAGGAGTATTGCGTATTATGGTTGATCACGTCGTAGACAAGGATTTTGTCAACAACGGTACGATTCAGACTGGTGCTGGTAATGACCTGATTAGCGGCAATGCCTCAGCTATTGCCAACCTTACTGCCCTCGCTGTAGGTGTCGAGAACAATGGCACGCTTAAGACCCAGGGTGGTGGCGATACCATTAATGGAACAGCCTTTGCCCAGGCCGGTGAAGAAGTTGAAGCCAATGGGATCTTCAACACGGGGAGGATTAATTTGGGTGCTGGCAGTGACAATCTTGACGGCAATGCTACAGCTATAGCTTTGGGAAACAACATCCGTTCCGTTGATGCCAACGGTATCATCAACGAGGTCGGCGGTACAATTACAACTGCTGGCGGGAATGACGACTTACCCATCAAAGGTGAGGCAACGGCTAGTGCCTTCGGTAGTGCTGCTGATATCAATGGAAATGGCATCATCGATGAAGAAGAAAAAGTTGAAGTTCTGGTTGATGGTCTAGAAAACAAAGGCATCTTTAAAACTGGTAAGGGTGCTGACGTAGTCGAAGGAATTGGTAGTGCTACTACCCAGGGACAAGGACTCGATGCGATCGCTGGTGGTATTGACAACGGTCGTGCTCTGCTAGAGCAAGACGGCGTCTTCGTGCCCCCTGAATTTAAGACCGGTGATGGCAATGACGTGATTAACGCTGAGGCAACCGCTAACTCTAACGGAGCTAACGCTGTTTCAGATGCGCTGAGCAACGTCGGCAAATTTTACACTGGTGCTGGCGACGACATCATTACAGCAACAGCAGAAAGCGATGCAACCAATGGCAGAGCTGTTGCTGATGGTATCGACAACCGCAGTGACTTTAAGGCTCAAGATGGTGCTGATCAAATTACTGTTAGTGCAACTGCCAACTCTAGGGGAGCTGGTTTCTTGGCAAGCGCTAACGGTATTGACAACCAAGGCACAATCAACACTGGCGCTCTGAATGATGTAATTAATGCTTCAGCAACTGCAGATTCTGCTGATGCTGACGCTGAAGCCGTTGGTATTCTCAACGAAAACGAAGGAGTTGCTGGTACTATCCTTACGGGTAATGGTGCTGACCAGGTTATTGGTTCTGCTACCGCAACTGCTGCGGGTAATGCACTGGCTCTCGGTATTTCCGATATCAACGTTTCTGCTGTTGCAGGCGATGCTGACCCCAGCCCTGATGCTTCAGTTATCGACACTGGTGATGATGCTGACATTATCAGCGGTACAGCAGTTGCTGAGGGTCACGACGATGTTGGTGCTACTGGTGTTCTGCTGAGTAATGCAAACACTGGTGCTGGCAACGACACCGTACAGGGTTCTGCCACTGCTACTGGTGTAGCAGCAACTGACGCTCGCGGTATCTCTGTTGGTTTCTCTGACATCGACGATGATACTTTGGCTAACCCCACTGACACCGATGGGCTGATTCCTGCTGAAGTTGGTCAACTGCTGACTGGCGAGGGAGATGATCGCCTGGAAGCTTCTGCTCACACTACTGCTAATGCTGGTGATGGAGACCTCTTCTTTGCCAATGCAACTGCAATCACTAATGACGGTGGTACCTTGGAACAGTTGGCCGTACTACTGAATTTCCCAGGGAAACAAGAGCTGTTGCAGGCTATAGATAACGGTCAGGTGTCAGCAGGTGATATTGAAGCAGTTCTCCCCAATCTTGAGACAAGCACTCTGGATACGGGTGCAGGTAACGATACCCTCGACGTAACTGCATCCATCAACGTAACTGGTGGTCTGCAGGGTGGTCAAGTAGGTGGCGACCCTGACCTGGAAGTCTTCGTTGAAGGTGTTGAGAACTCCGGTACTCTCCTCCTCGGCGACGACGACGATGCAATCGTTGCCAACGTTTCGGGTACTTCCGTTGGTGGTGCCAAGATTCTAGTTGAAGGTATCGACAACAGTGGTGTTGGTGTTAGTACTGGTCTCGATCTGGATGACCAAGTTAACGAACAAACTGTGCTCGACCTGGGTGCGGGTAACGACTCCATCACTGTTACCACAGACGTTCGCGGTGAGGGTGACCAGGCTGCAGGTGACGGTATCGACACTCGCAGCAACCTGAACCTCGGTGCTGGTGATGACACCATTGTTCTAAACGTAACTTCCGAGTTCGTTCGTGACCCACATAACCCCGGTGACCAGGAAGAAGGTATTGCTGACGGTATCGAGAACCGCAAAAACGTCTTCCTCGGTGAGGGTAATGACTCTGTCACTGCTACTGTTCAGGCAACCGGTAACGGTATCTTGACCATCGCTGATGGGATCGAGAGCCGTGCCTTCTTCGATGCTGGTACAGGTAACGACTTCTTTGACCTCGACGCTACGGCGATCGCCAGCGAAGGTGTTCTGGAAGAAAACATTACTGTTGCTACTGGTTTCCAGACTGAGCAATTTGACTCTGGGGAGCTGTTGCTAGGAGATGGTAATGACACTATTCTGGCTCGCGGTAATGCTACCTCTGTTGTTGACGGGGCTGGTAATCCTGTTTTTGTTAACTCTGCTGGTGAGCTTGTGGACGGGGATGGCAATCCTGTAGCTTCTGTAGATCGTCTGACAAACAAGGCTACCTTTGCATTTGGCATTTCTCAGGTCAGCGGTGAGGGTGAAGGAAATGGTAGCAATCCAGATGAGGCTGGTCTGATTAACACCTCTGTGAATGAAGATGAAATTGTCACCTTTGATGATGACCTGCTCAACGGTACTGCTACTGCAGTCGGTGGAGATGACGTTGGTGCCTTCGGTCTGTTGTTCACTAACGCAACTACTGGTGATGGGATTGATACCCTGAGGGGTCATGCTACTGCGAATGGTGTAGCAACAACTGATGCTCGCGGTATTTCCGTTGGTCTGTCCGATATCGACGACGATACCCTGCAAAATCCTGAAGATACTAACGCTGTTCTGCCTGCTGAAGTGGGTCAACTGCTGACTGGCGACGGTAATGATGTTCTAGAAGCTTCCGCTCACACCACTGCTGATGCCGGTAGCGGAGACCTCTTCTTCGCCAATGCCACTGCAATCACTAATGATGGTGGTACTCTAGCACAGCTGGAGGCTCTGGGTGTTGACCTGAATCTCCTTGCTCGCTCTGTGAATGGCGAAGAACTGACTGAAGAGGAAGAAGATACCCTCGCAACTCAAATTGGGAACGCTCTCCCCGCTCTTGAGACAAGCACTCTGGATACAGGCGCTGGTAAAGATACTCTCGACGTCACTGTATCCATCCACGTAACTGGTGGTTTGCAAGGTGGTCAAGTAGGTGGCGACCCTGACCTGGAAGTCTTCGTTGAAGGTGTTGAGAACTCCGGTACTCTCCTCCTTGGCGACGGCGACGATGCAATCGTTGCCAACGTTTCCGGTGTTTCCGTTGGTGGTGCCAAGATCTTGGTTGAAGGTATCGACAACAGTGGTGTTGGTGTCAGTACTGGTCTCGATCTGGGTGACCAAGTTAACGAACAAACTTTGTTCAACCTCGGTGCTGGTAACGACTCCATCACTGTTACTACGGACGTTCGCGGTGAAGGTGACCTGGCTGCAGGTGACGGCATCGACACTCGCAGCAACCTGGACCTCGGTGCTGGTGATGACACTATCGTTCTGAACGTCACTTCCGAGTTCGTTCGCGACCAGCATAATCCCGGTGACCAAGAAGAAGGGATTGTAGACGGTATCGAGAACCGTAAAAATGTCTTCCTCGGTGAGGGTAATGACTCCGTCACAGTTGACGCTCAGGCAACTGGTAACGGTATCTTGACCATTGCTGAAGGGATCGAGAGCCGTAACTTCTTCGATGCTGGTGCAGGTAACGACTCCCTCGACCTTACCACTCGAGCCATCACTGGAGCTGATGCGTTGGCAGGCAACCTTACTCAGGCTGCTGGTTTACAAACTGAGCAGATTGACTCCGGTACCTTCTTGCTGGGTGATGGTAATGACTCGGTCGTCGGGAACGCAACTGCAACTTCTGATGCGGTTAATGATGGAGTAGACACCCCCTCCACATTCGCCTTTGGTATCACTCAGATGACTGCGGATCTCAACAATGAGAATGATGCAGGTCTGCTGGATACTTCCGCTGCTGTTGTTACCACTGACAACGATACTCTCGACGGTACTGCAACTGCAACAGGTCAGGAAGATGTAGCTGCGTTCGGTCTGTTGTTCTCCAACGCCACCACTGGTGAGGGTGAGGACCTTCTGCGGGGTAATGCGACTGCAGATAGTCCGGTATCTGCTGTTGCAAGTGGTATTGCTGTTGGAACTGACGATGTCTTCGTGAAGGTTAATTCCCTGGGCCAACAGTCTGGTCTCGTTGCTGAGGCTGGTGTGCTGCTCACTGGCGCTAATGGTGACACCATTGAGGGTACTGGTACTGCCACCAGCACTAGCGGCGGCGTAATCCAAAGCACTGATGCTAACGGTATCATCGTTAACATCGGTAGCGAACTCAATACTGATGGAGGTGCTGATACAGTCACTGGTACTGCAACGGCTTCTGCTGACGGTCATAGCGCAGATGCTGTCCTCGTTGATGGTATTGAAAACAAAGGCATCTTTAATACCGGTGGTGATGCTGACGTAATCACAGGTGAAGGCACAGCCACTGCTAATGGCTCCGAGGCTAATGTAGGCGGGATCGACAACGGTCGCGCCCTCATCGAGGATCCTCCCTTTGTTGCCCCAGAGTTCAAAACTGGCGGCGGTGATGATCAGATCGCTGCTATTGCTAATGCTACGGTTACCAACAATACAGCCGTCACGGATGCTCTCAGCAATGTTGGTGAGTTTCTAACTCAGGGTGGTGCCGACACAATTACGGCAACTGCGACCAGTAATGCTGACAGTAACGATAATAATGACAGTTCTGTTGCTGACGCTATCGACAACCGCGGCCTGTTGACAACTGGTGCTGACGGTGACTTGATTGATGCTGACGCTACGGCCATAGCTGATGGTAACGCCTTTGCGACTGCTAATGGTATTGACAACGTCGGTACAATCAATCTTGTTGGAGGCAACGATGTCCTTGATGCCTTTGCTAGTGCTGATTCTAACGGTCATGGTGATGCCGAAGCTATCGGTATCTTCCAGGATGCCGCAGGTGTGATTAACCTTGGTGGTGATGACGACACCCTCATTGCACGGGGAGAGGCTGCCTCTTTTGGTGGTAATGCTGAGGCGATCGGTATCTCTGGCGGAACCATTAACGCTGGTGCTGGTAATGACAACATCCATGCAAGTAGCAATGACAACCTCGTTGGATTAAATAACGTGAGCCTTGCAGGTGGCATCGGCTTCGATGACAATGTCGAGATCAACCTGCAAGGAGATGACGACTTCCTGCTAGGTTTTGGTAGTGCTGTGGTCAATGGTGGTAGTAACAGCGACGTCAATCTTGGTGGTGGTGATGAACTTGCCTTTGAGTTCTCGCTAGCTGACTTCCAGAACGGCGGTGGAGTTATCGCGATTGGCAATGTTGGTATTAACGAAGCCGACTTCAGTTTTGGTGGTGTAACGTTGTCCTCCAACAGGTTTGAGAACTTCACCTTCGACAATCAGACTTTCGACTTCACCGGACTTCAAGGTATTGCATAGTGCATATTGCTTAATGCCTCGTTGAGTGAGACGAAATCTTCGTAAGCTGAAAATAGCTCCCAGCCATTACAGTTGGGGGCTTTAACAAAGCCGACTTCAGTTTTGGTGGTGTAACCTTGTCCTCCAACAGGTTCGAATTCTTCACCTTCGACAATCAGACTTTCGACTTCGCCGGACTTCAAGATATTGCATAGTGCATATCACATAATGCCTCGTTGAGTTAGGCGAAATCTTCGTAAGCTGAAAAAAGCTCCTAAGTCTGGTGCAGCGATTTTTTAGGCTGGCGGCTGTAGTAAGCGGGTGAACCCCTCCTGTTCAAAGTGTTTATCAGTTGTTAACGCTTCTGTAACTCTTCGCCTACGCATCAAAACAAAGCTTACGGCATCGCATAGGGAATAGGTTTTGTCTTGCCTAGCCAACAGTTGCCAGATCGGCATCAATGCTCTCATTATCTATGCCTGTGGAGTACCCTAAACTTATTACTCCTGCATAGCGAAGTAAACGTTGACGCCGTTATATTCAAGGTGATAAAAATGGTAAGCGTAGTGGAAAACCACGCTTTAAGAATGAAGCAAGATATCGCACGTTAAAAATTCAAGGACAAGCAGTTAAATTTAAACGGATAGAGAAAAACTGGTTATTTATTAAAATTGCTCCACTCCCGGTGTCAGAAGCCCACACTTACTCGAAGCGAGAAGTGTGGGAGCGTCACTCTGAGTAAGGGACTCTCATTTGCCGTCTCAGGTAGAAAACGATCGCACAACCTAACCCAATACTACACGCTGCTATCAACCAAAAGCCTCTGCCAATTTCTGCCGGGCGATCCAGTGCCCAACCGCCCAAAGCTGGTCCAATTAAGAAGCCTATCGCCCAACACTGGGACTCAAGAGAAAAATAGACCCCCCGCAAAGACTCTGGGGCTAGTTCCCCTACCAAGGAAGAAGCAGATGGCAAATAGACAACCTCAGCAACCGCCAGCAGCGATAAGGCACAGACAGCGGGAATCACCGCAGATGAAGAAACTACACCGGTGAACCAGATCAGCACAAACCCTCCCCCCCATAACAGTAGGGATACTAGGAGGGCATCTGTGTAATGCGCTAGCCTGAGCCAGCGAGTAATGGGCAACTGAAGCAGGATTTTCAAGAATATATGCCAGAAGAAAAGAAAGCCAATCGTTTTTTCTGTAAATCCGGTCTCTGTTCCGCCCCCCGGCACAAAATTGGCTAGATACAGCGGCATGGTACTGTGAATCTGCGCTTCGTAAGTGGTGAAGAAAATATTCGCTGCCAGCCAAATGACTAAAAGGCGATCGCCTAGAGCCTGAAGCCAGGACTGTACAAGTCTGCGGGGAGTTGCCTGGGGTTGGCAAGTTTCTGCGATCGCCCCATAGATAATCGCCAGAAAAATCAAATAAGAAACCCCTTTGGTAATAAATAGAGCACGGTAGTTTCCAGAGATTGCTATGAATTGCCCAGCTAGCAGTGCTCCCAAGCCCAAACCCAGACTGTCAGCTAAGCGGATGAGTGCAAAGCCTTCGGTGCGATTGTGGGGCTCAGTCAGGTCAGTAATCACAGCTAAGGTTGCTGGCCAGTACAAACTAATTCCCAAGCCCATCAGCAAGTTGCCCACAATCAGGGTGGGGAAATTGTCGGTCAAGGCTAAACAGAAGCTAGCCAGGGCAGAAATAGTTGCGGCCAGTAGCAACGTTCCTCTACGTCCCAAACAGTGAGAGTCAATAGCACTCCCAGCCCAAAAACGCCCCAAAATTCCAGAAATGGAGGAACTGCCCAAGGCAAGCCCAACCTGGGTTGTAGAAAAACCAAGTTGATTGACGAAGTAAATGGAGGCATAAACCAGAGTGAAGCCTTGACCAATATAGAGCAGCAGTTGCCCTGCTGCCAAAATCCAGATTTCGCGCTTGAGGGCTGGAATCCAGGCTAGGAATCTCTTCGCCACAGCCTGCAGTACAAATGTTTGAGCAGTCTGAGTCATTCGATTTTAGATTTTGGATTAAAGTCATTTTGTGAAATTTTGTAATGGGAGTATCCCAATTTTGTAATTTAGCTGAAAAGCGCAGAAGCCTCACGTCTGTACTCGAAGAGTCAGCGTGAGATGAATGCGCGTCAAAATCATCCGGGAAGATTTGGCTAAGCGCCCATTCGTTTTGCTAAGTGCCCGACATTATCTATTATTAAAAATAAGGACGGGCGCTTAGTTAAACCATTAACTTTTATAAAAATAAGGACGGGCGCTTAGACAAAGACCAAGCGAGTAGGGCTGGGCGTGTTCCCTACTATAAAACGCGCCCTGAGGGAAAACTGTAGTTACCTTTTCAATTACTAACAGTACCTCTACCGAAGTTCTGGTCATCCGCTCCCGGTGCCAGAAGCCCACACTTACTCGGAGCGAGAAGTGTGGGAGCGTCACTGAAATGATCCGCCAAGGATGATCTTGGCCATAGTGTTGATGACCTCACTCTCATCCTGCTCTTTCAGATGCTTATACCAATGTTGGGTCACCTCAGGATCCTTGCCGTAAATGGTATCGGTGCGCTGGCGTGCTCTCAGAACCAGGGTTGCTGTTCGGCCTTTACGTTCGGCCTCATAACGCCGCAGCGCATCTTCAACACTGATGTTAGTGGTGATTAGATAACGGAGCAGTACCTCGACATCTTCCATAGCCTGACACGCCCCCTGTCCCAAGGCAGGTGTGCTGGCGTGGCCTGCATCCCCTAGAAGCGCTATTCTCCCTCCCACTAAACGCTCCAAGGGATCCATGTCATGGATTTCCACGCGGTTCACCTTTAGCGGTTCTAGGCGTTGAATTAGCCGTTGCACCGATTGAGGCCAACCCGCAAAAATTTCTCTGAGTTCTGCCCGCCGCTTTTCCGGCTTGACGGTGGTGCCCTTGGGCATCGGAGCACCTAAAACGAAAGAGAAGCGATCGCCTCCGACTGACATGATCGAGGCTCGTTTCTCTTCCCCCACATATATCACCCACCTGTCTGAGTCACAAAGATCGTCGCTGGCAGCAACTAATCCGTTCCAGTTGACGTAGTCTGCGTAGCGCAGCTGAACTTCCCGTCCCAAAACATATTCTCGGATAGTAGAGCGAATGCCATCCGCCCCAATGAGAACGTCTCCAGTGGCTCGCGTGCCATCCTCAAAAATTGCAGTGGCACTGCGTTCATCCTGTTCAACCGCCACACATTTCATCCCTAAGTGTACCTTCTCAGAGCCAAAGGCATCAAGAAGCATTCCCTGGAGGTTTCTACGGGCGATCGGGTAAGGTCGCTGCCCCACCTTCTCCTCTAGGAGTTTCAAGTTGATACAACTCAGCTGTTCATCGGTGTGACTGCGATTTTCCATTCGGTTCATCCGCCCAGCGATTGCAGCAAGTTTTTCCCCCAAACCCAACATATTCAGGACTTTGATGCCATTGGGCCAGAGGGTGATGCCACCTCCGGCAGGCCACAGTTCACGGACTCTCTCGTAAATTTCGACATCATATCCTGCGCGGCGGCAGGCAATTCCGCTGGTCAAACCACCAATGCCAGCTCCAACAATGACAATCTTAAGGTTGTACATGCCAACGTCCTCTGTTTCCCAGCTAACGCACCAAACAACTCAATTTAGCAGAAGTAACGGTCACCTAAAAGAACATCTCCTTGATTAAGATATTCAGTGGCGATCGCTCTTATCTTGGTGCCATTCCCCCAAGGGGTTAGTCAATACAAACCAAAATTAACCCCACCGAATAACCCCATCGGGTCACGACAACTAACCCCACGGGAGTCAACACCCCAAGGGGTTAGTCAATACAAACCAAAATTAACCCCATCGGGTCACGACAACTAACCATTTTGGGTTTACTTTGAAATCAGTGAATCTAAACACAGCAATGGTTACACCTAAAGATAGCAACGTCAGTAAAACATTCGGCGTTGCCCAATTAAGGAGTATTACGTCCCGCAGGGTTTCGCTTCGCGGCATGCTCTGTTAAAAAAACTTTTCGCTCTACTGTAAATCTCAAATAAGGGTTTTTAAATTATGATTGCTGACAGTCCCACAACTCTATCAACAGAACATTTTAAACTCTCTACAGAGGATATTATTGTCGAAAACTGCAACAAATACCCAATAACGGAACATACTTTCTTTCAAACATTGAAATCAGAGGTTCCTAATCTTAAGGCTTACTGGTCATACTTTGCTAACTTTGAGCCACTTACTGTCAGGGTTCCTGATTGGTTTGCAAGTCTTTTACTTCGCGTAGATAATATGGAACTCAAAGGTCTTTTATCTATAATAATATATGACGAACTGGGTCGAGGAGATTTGAATAAGATACACTCTGCATTGATGGACAAATTAGTCAGGGGACTCCATCGCTGGCGGGTAGAACAAACTGGTATCGATCCCCTTGCTCCTGGGAGAAGTCTTGCTCAAGAATTCGACCAATTATACTTTAGCAAGATTGATGACGACGAACTCTTTGTGCTAGGCAGCATTGTTGCTGGCGAAGTGTACGGAGGACAAATGGCTTATTTTATGGGGGAACAAATTCGCCGTCAAAATAAGGTTGATCTGTCTATCTTTGAATGGATTTTTATACACGAAGAAGTTGAAGCAGATCATGCGAAGATATCTAGAATTATGTCTGAGATTCTGCCAACATCAGGTCCTGGCTTTGAATCAGTTATAGCAGGAGCTAAATGGAAACGAACCAAGTTTTGGGAGTGGCTTGATGAAATTTATAGCGTAGCCTACAGCGAGATACCGGAAGTAGTTCACTCATAACAGTATTTGATCTGGTAAAAACTTAGGCAAAGGGTAAATAGCTAGTCAGTAAATTGTTTTTGAGTGCCTCCTTATGCAGTTCATGAAAGCTAAAGATGTAGAAAGGCAATGGAAGACATCGTTATCGTTGGTGCTGGTCCTGTTGGTTCTTTATTATCTGTATATCTTGCACAGGCTGGTTTTAAGGTCAGTATATATGAGAAAAATTCAGACCCTCGCCTGGTTGAGCGAAAATCTAAATCAGGTCAGTCTGTAAATATAACCCTATGCGATCGTGGTTTTCGAGCACTTGAGGGTGTAGGTATTAGTCAGGCAGTACGCCAGTTTAGCATTCCTCTTTACAACAGAATAATACATACCCTTGATGGGGAACTGATTTATCAACCATATGGCAATAACAAAGAAGCTCTCTATGCCATAGAACGAAAGTATTTGATTAATGTACTTCTAGATTTTGTCGAAAGTCACGAAAACATTAATCTATATTTTAATCAAAAATGCATTGATGTTAATTTACAAACAGTTACTCTCAAATTACAAAACCTAAAGACAGGCAAAGTCAGTGTAGTTAAAGCAGATCGATTATTGGCTGCTGATGGAGCCTATTCTACAGTCCGAATGGCAATGCAAAAGCAGAAGCATTTTAACTATTCGCAGGAATATAACGAGCAAGGATATAAAGAGATTATTCTGCCTGCTACACCTGATGGAAATTGGAGAATGGAAAAAAATGCGCTCCATATTTGGCCACGCACAAATTTCGTACTTCTTGGTTTTCCCAACATTACAGGTAGTTTTACCCTATCGCTTCACATGCCATTTAAAGGGGAAGTTTCTCACGATTCTATTAAATCAGATGCCGATATACAGGATTTTTTTAAGACATATTTTTCTGATATATGGGCAGTTGTTAAATATAATTTAAACGATTATTTTACAAAACCCACACAAACCATGATTACTATTAAATGCTTTCCTTGGACATATCAAGGTAAAGTAGCATTAATTGGTGATTCATGTCATGCTATTTTACCCTATTACGGTCAAGGTACTAATGCAGGTTTTGAAGATTGTTGGGTTCTTATGGAATGTATTGCAAGATATCCAGGAGACTGGCTGACAATTTTTAAGCAATATGAAACATTGCGAAAATCAAATATGGATGTTATTGCTGAGCTTTGCTCTGAACACTTGGACACACTTAGTCAAAAGCTCGATGATGCCAAGTTTTTATGGCGAAGTAAAATTGAAAAGAAAATACAGAAATTGCATCCCAAACATACTTCTTTGTACCACAATATTTCTTTTACTTGTATGCCATACTCACGAGCATTTGCCCTTGAGCAAAAACATCGTTCGGTAATTGAAAAACTGGTAGAAGAACTAGATGGAGTTGAAGGTACACTGGATGAGCTAGAGACGGAATTTTTAATTAGTGAAACCATAAAAAGTTTTGAAGCTGTATAGCCGGATAAAACCAAAAAGAAAATTGATAAATATTACCAGTTAGATTGAACAACAGCGTTTAACAATGAAAGTGAAATTTGCGTTAGGTTTTGGAACGTATTCAGCAGATATAGAATACCCTCTGGACATTTCTATTCCACTACAATTTAATGCTCTGCATCCAGTTTGCTGGGGAGCACCGATGGCGACTGCAAGCACCTATACTGTGGAAGGATTCGTTGGTGATACTCGTAGAGGGGGTAGTTGTAATGTAGATAAATATCACTTGATTCCCCATTGTCATGGTACACATACGGAATGTGTCGGACATATTTCTTATCAGAAAATAGATATAAACAATCTATTACAGGATGCTTTTATCCCATCTACACTGATTACTGTTAAGCCACAACCAGCAATGGAAATAGAAGATCAATATTTGCCTGACAAAAAACACGAGGATCGGATTGTCTCTCGGAGATCATTAATTGAAAAGTTGGCAAGAGTCCAACCTGATTTTCTAACAGGACTCATTATCCGAACATTACCTAATGATGAATCGAAAAAATCGCGAAACCATTTAAAAGAATCTCCCCCCTTCTTATCTGTAGATGCGATAAAGTATATTGTTAGTTTAAAAGTGAAACATCTTCTAGTGGATATTCCTTCTGTAGATCGAGTCTTTGATGAGGGATACTTAAGCGTGCATAGGATATTTTGGAATGTTCCACTAGGAGAACATGAAGTTGACCTTAATCAATGCTCTTTAAACACAATTTCAGAAATGATTTATGTGCCAAATGAAATAAAAGATGGGTCTTATCTACTAAATCTACAGATACCAGCTTTTGCCACCGATGCTGCTCCAAGTCGTCCCTTACTTTACGCTCTTTGCGATTGAGCTATGATTGACACTCTTGCCTCGTATCAAGTCGATTCCGTGCGGGGTTTTCTGCCAGCAGAGGATCCCTTGGAGTGTTTACCACCTGGCTTTGAAGTCTGGGAGCGCATTGCCGCTGAACTTTCCAGGCTACTGGTGGCTTCCAAGTTGCGGTCGGTTCTAAAAAAACTGCCACCGCTAGACATTTCCAACTTAGAAGAAGAACGGCAGCTCCGGCGAGCCATGCTTCTTTTATCGATTTTTGCAAATGGCTATGTATGGGGTGGCAAAAAACCTGCAACCATCATTCCACGTGGTGTAGGATTACCTTTGTGGCAGATTGCTGAAAAGCTGGGTCGTCCCCCAATCCTTTCCCATGCTTCCGTGGTGCTTGATAACTGGAAAAGGTTGGATAAAACCAAACCTGTAGAGTTGGACAATATTGCTACTCTGCAACTGTTTCTGGGTGGTCTTGATGAACAATGGTTTTATCTAGCAACCGTCGCAATGGAAGCGAAGGGAGCTTTAGCACTTGGCTCTTTTGTGGAGGCACAGAAAGCCATTGCTGCTAATCAGATTGAGGTTTTTGCAGAACAACTCCTAAAAATAGCCTCTGTAATTGTGGATATGCAAGCGGCATTGCTACGAATTCTGGAAAAATGCGATCCATATATTTTTTATCATCGCGTGCGTCCATTCTTAGGGGGTTGGCCAGAACCGGGTATTGTTTACGAAGGTGTAAGCGACATACCACAAAAATATGCTGGAGGCAGTGCTGCTCAAAGTTCTCTCGTTCAGTCCCTTGATGCTGCTTTGGGAATAAAACACCAGGAAGAAACCCAGTTTTTTCTGCAGGCAATGCGTTCCTACATGCCCCCATTACATCGTAAATTTATTGAAACTTTAGAATCAGAGCTATCTATTAAAGAATTTGTGCTGAATCACAAACACAGCTATCCTATCCTCTGCGACTTGTACAATAATTGTGTTCAAGAGCTAGATCAATTCCGAAAAAAACACAGGTCGATTGCTGTTAATTATATTTTCCAGCAGGATCCACAACAAGCTAGGGGAACGGGAGGTACAAATTTTGTGCATTTTCTCAAAAAGGTAGAGAAGGATACAAAAGCAAATTTGATTGGTTAGTGCAGTGAATAAGTTTTCAGTATTGACACCAATAGCAGTCTATTTTCTGTAGAGGAACTCCAAAAAAAAATGATGAAGTTGGCATCCCGAATTAGTCAGATACCCTCCTCCCTCACCCTAGCACTCCCCTCTAAGGCTAAGGATATGCTTGCCGATGGCATTGATGTCTGTGTCTTTAGGGCAGGTGAACCAGATTTTGACACCCCCGATCACATCAAGAAAGCTGCCAAGCAGGCGCTAGATGCCGGGAAGACCAAGTATGGTTCGCCGGCAGGAAAACCCCAATTGCGAGAGGCAATCGCTCAGAAACTGCAACAGGACAATGGCCTCTGCTACAGTGCAGACAACGTGATCGTTACCAATGGCGGTAAGCAGTCCCTCTACAACCTGATGCAAGTTCTGCTGGAGCCGGGGGATGAGGTGATTGTTCCGGCTCCCTACTGGCTCAGCTACCCTGAGATGGTAAAACTCGCTGGAGGTGTACCGGTGGTGGTGCCCACGGACGCCGACACTGGCTACCGCATTACCCCGGAGCAGTTGCGTCAAGCCATTACCCCCCGCACTCGCTTGTTTGTGCTCAACTCTCCCTCCAATCCCACTGGTATAGTTTACACCCCAGACGAAATCCGGGCGATCGCCACTGTTATTGTCGAGTCCAACATCCTAGTGATCTCCGATGAGATCTACAACAAGATTCTCTACGACAACACTGAATACCTGAGCATTGGGGCTACTAGCTCGGAGGTATTTGGCCGGACGATTACTATTAATGGATTTGCCAAAGCCTATTCCATGACAGGCTGGCGGATCGGCTATCTGGCAGGTTCCCGGGAGATTGTCAAGGCAGTTGCTACACTGCAGAGTCACAGCACCTCCAATGTCTGTACCTTTGCCCAGTATGGGGCGATCGCAGCGTTGCAAGGTTCCCAAGACTGTGTGGAGCAGATGCGTCAGGCATTTGCCGAGCGCCGCCGCGTTTTGCTGGATGCCCTTGATGCTATTCCTGGCTTGACCTATCCCAAGCCAGTGGGGGCTTTCTACATCTTTATCAGCATTGGCAAAACAGGCATTAACTCCCTAGAATTTTGCGATCGGTTACTAGATTTCCAGCAGGTTGTCGCTGTTCCTGGAGTTGTCTTTGGGGCTGACGATCATATTCGTCTGTCCTATGCAACTGACATGGAGACGATTCACAAGGGGCTGGCACGCCTGGCAACCTTTGTTGAGTCCTGCTTGTAATGCCCCTTCGGTGGGGATAGGCTTCAAGGAGCATTGTAAAGAATTACGAAGAAATTTTAATTTATTTAAATCCAATTTTCTTTGGCTCCTGTACTTAATTAAAGAGCAAAAAAAATTTTGGTAGTTGCCAATAGCAGGGAATAAATCCCGGTCACGCTGACAGCAAACTGCTGACGGCGCGCAGGCGGCTGCGTGCGTTTTGCAACCAACTCATAGCAATTGTAAGGAGAAACTTGATGGTGAATACTTTAGTAAACCTTGGAAATATTTTAGAAGACCTTAGAACAAACTTTATTTTTGGCCGCCGTCAAGATTTCCTGTTGGGTGGAAAAGGCGATGACGACCTCAATGGTGGTCGCGGTCAAGATTTCCTCTTTGGTGGAAAAGGGGATGACAACCTCAACGGCGGTCGCGGTGGAGATTTCCTCTTTGGTGGAAAAGGGGATGACAACCTCAATGGCGGTCGCGGTCAAGATTTCCTGTTCGGTGGAAAAGGGGATGACAACCTCAACGGCGGTCGCGGTCAAGATTTCCTGTTGGGTGGAAAAGGGGATGACAACCTCAACGGTGGAGTCGGCAACGATAGCTTAGATGGTGGCGTTGGTGTGGACACGCTTATTGGTGGAGCCGGCAAAGACCGTTTGATTCTGAATTCCCTCGACTTTGGGGAGCTCGCCGACGGTGGTATAGGCAAAGATACACTCGATCTGTCCGGGGTTGAAGAAGGGGTATTCGTCGATCTCGATGCCAACAGTGCAGGCAGCAGCGGTACACCTAGCCAAGAAGGCTTCATTCGACGTGTCTCAGAGTTTGGTGCATCAGAGTCAGCCGGTCAGGTCAACCTCGGTGACATCGAGAACATCATCGGCACAGGTCAAGATGACGTGCTCTTTGGCAATAATGAAGACAATGTCATCAAGGGCGGTGACGGCGACGATCGCATCCATCCCTTCGGAGGGACAGACTTTGTTGACGGGGGTCTTGGTGTGGACACCTTGCTGCTCAATGCCGCGCCAGCGGGTCTCGTCATCGACTTCGAGACTGGGACCGCAGGCCCGAACACCTTCGTCAACTTTGAGAACGCCAATGGCAGCGCGGTCGGCGACGACACTATCCTCGGCGACGCAGGCGCGAATGTCCTCAACGGCCTTGGCGGGGACGACACCCTCGACGGTCGCGAGGGCGCGGACATACTTCTCGGCGGAATCGGCGACGATGTCATCACGGGCGGCATCGGTTCAGATACCTTTGTCTTGGCTGCAGGGGAAGGCACCGATACCATCGTTGACTTTGAAGTCGGTATTGACTTCATTGGTTTGGCCGATGATCTCACCTTTGGTAGTCTCACCTTCGAGGATGAAGAAATTCGCTTCGGGGATGAAACATTGGCTATCCTCAATGGAGTTGATACCAATGCCCTAGGTGAAGCAAACTTCATTCCAGTATAGTACCTTTTTAAGAGCTTCGGTCTAGTATCGATATTCTTGGACAACAATTAACATACCTCGACTTATTGTCGAGGTATTGGCGATCCGTCAATCAGAGATAAAATCTAAGTGTTACCATAAATTCTATAAGCAATTCTGTAGTTGCTTCGCAAGTAGTCCATATAGTGGACTAGTTTACTCTTTGGCACTCAAGATGCTGAATCAGCTGAGTGAAGCACAGGACCTCACCCAAGAGGTGTTTTCAGTTTCTGGAAACAGGAGAAATTGTAGCCCAACTGTTCGGTTGGGCTACAATCCTTCTGGACAAAGGCAAACTCTACCCCAAGTTGACTCATGGCTCGTATAGCGATCGGATTTGATTCATGAACAAGAGTGCGGGCTCGCTACGCGAGTGCGGGAGGCAGCGCCAACAAGAATGCGGTCTCGCTACGCGAGTGCGGGAGGCAGCGCCAACAAGAGTGCGCACTGCCCTTTGGCGGTTCTGCTTCGCAGAGCGCTAATTGAAAACAATACTTTTTTTGCTCAGTAAAAACCGTGTAATACCACATCCGGGTTCAATACCCCCTTT
>JBFRWF010000327.1:0-32290 GCA_051439465.1 Xenococcaceae cyanobacterium
ATTTTCGGCTGGGTCGGGCACGGCGTTTTGGTACTTTTGGCTTTCTGACAAAGTTTTTTGATGCCGTGCCCCTACATTTATCTACCATTTATCACAGATATCCTGATTACTGAATCGGTGTTCTAGAATCTGTCTGCAAACCCTGGGGAGGGCGAAGCATTTGGACAGAAAAACCTGGGATTGAGACATAATTTGTCCCCCAAATGCTTCGCCCCTACATAAGATTTTGGACTTTGCAGACACGCTCTAGTAACTTCTTTACCACTAAGGGGTTCAGGAAACGGAGAGGGGGAGATTCGAACTCCCGGAAGCTCTCGCTTCATCCGATTTCAAGTCGGACGCAATCGACCACTCTGCCACCTCTCCAGATTTAATATGATATCAAACTTTGGGTTAATGATGGCGAATGGTTATAAATCGGTTGTGCAACTGATTCCGGATGACAGTAGAGAATTTCCTCAGATGCCACAGTAAAATCTTGCCCCACCCAAACTAGGGAAATTTCAGAGACAACACCGTTTTGCAAGGAAACGAGGGAAAAATTCCGCATTCTTTCCCCCTCTTTTTCAATAATCCGAGGCACACTGGCTGCATTTAAGTAAATCGTGCCCCCTGTGCCATTATTAACAGCCGTGCGCAATCGAGATCTAGTGTGGCGCAGTCGATGATGCATGTGACCAAAGGTAACTAGGGAAATAGTTTTACCAGAAGCACGCACTTGAGCGATCGCCTCAGCAAAATCCGGATCGCCATGATCACCTCCTAGAGGCATCCAATCTTTACCACAGGAATCTTCAGGTCGATCGCCTAACCCCAATGGTCCATTATGACCCAGAAAGATTACCGTATCATAAGCTGTCTGATTAGCTGCCGCAACAATTCGAGCCGCAGACTCTTCAAAATTGGCGATCCCGAAGCGATCGCGCAAAAACTCTTTATTTTTCCACTCCGGACCACCCCAGCTAAAAGGACGACTCCCGACTACAGATAAGTTCAACCCTGAGAAGTCCAGTTTCCCATATCCCACATGGGCTTCCCCCAGCAAATCTAGCTGTTGCTGCACCCGGTCTTCTTTTGTATGGTCATAGGGACACTGTTTGCGCCCCCATACTGAGGCAGTGTACCAGGCATCATGGTTTCCCATTATCGCTGCTTTGGGAATGTCGAGGGAGGCTATACTGGACACCACCTCCACGGATTCATTACCAAAATCCCCTACAAACAGCACCAAATCAACCCCTAGATGTTTTAGGGCAATATTATCCTCAGTTTCCCATTGGTCGTGGATATCCCCGACAACAGCAATTTTAATCAGGTTATCTTGATTACTGGTCATTCCTGCCCCCGAAGCACTTCTTTTCTAGGATAATGGGGTTTAGCCAGACTACGACAAAACAACTCAGCACACTAGAGCATCGATTCAGTAATACATTTTCGGCTGGGGAGGGCACGGCGTTTTGAGACTTTTGGCTTTCTGACAAAGTTTTTTGATGCCGTGCCCCTACATTTATCTACCATTTATCACAGATATCCTGATTACTGAATCGGTGTTCTAGTGCGTGTCTGCAAAGTAAATCATCCAAGGTATTTGGGTAGCGATCACCTGTGGGGGTAGCTATTAGTCTAAACTCCAGGCGATCGCTCCCTTTTTCATCTACTGAAACTGAAAGCATTTCATAACCACAGCCATGAGCAAAATTCCTATCCTCCAACCAGATCAGTCCTACACCTTCAGAAGCTACTTTGAGATGTCCTTTGAGCCAGAAGATATTCTGGCTGAATTTGGCTATTCATTGAAGCGATCCTACCTAGATTTGCAACAGTCCACCGCAGAACTAGACCGACTCACTAATCTCAAATCCAGAATTGAAGAAAGCTTACCTTATATCAGTCTAACCAGTGAGGCATCCCGACGAGAGTTGCTGATCGCACCCATCTTACTAGATTTGGTTCACTATACCCACACCCAACTCAGAATCGAATATCCCCTCACCGTCACAAATCATCTAAAAGGTTCCCTGGACTATTATCTTTACTCAGAGCGTAAACTACTGGTCGTGGAAGCCAAAAACGCAGACTTATCAAGGGGTTTCACACAACTCGCTGTGGAACTAATTGCCCTGGATGAATGGAGTAACTCCGATCAGCCGATTCTACAGGGTGCTGTCTCTACAGGTGATATCTGGCAGTTTGGGCTCCTGCACCGAGAGCCGAAACAGATTACTCAAGACCTCAATCTGTATCGCGTCCCCGCTGATTTAGAAGAACTGCTTCGCATTCTTGTTGCTATTCTTAAAGGTACAGATTAATTAATCAATTGTGACCAAATCTGATTACATTTATCTTCACGGCTTTGCTTCTAGTCCTCAGTCAACCAAAGCTCAGTACTTGCGCGATCGCTTTTCTGAATCCCAGATTCCCCTAAAAATTCTTGACCTCAATCAAGGGGATTTTTCCCACCTCACCCTCACTCGACAACTGCAGCAAGTTGAAGCAGCATTTCCCTCCCCCCAAACACCTGTAACTATCATTGGTTCTAGTTTTGGCGGGTTGACGGCTGCTTGGCTAGCACAGCAATACGCGCAAGTTCAGCGTCTTGTCCTCCTAGCACCAGCCTTTGGCTTTCTTTCCCACTGGCTATCTAGCCTGGGAGAAGCACAGGTAAAACAATGGCAGGAGTCAGGATATTTATCGATTTATCATTATGGTGAGAAGCGATCGCTCCCTCTTCACTACCAATTCGTTGTCGATATCAGTCACTACCAAGAACAACAGCTACAACAACCCGTACCTACCTTCATTCTCCACGGGCGTTATGACGATGTTATCCCCATCCAATCTAGCCGCGACTATGCTTGTCAACGTCCTTGGGTGGAATTAATTGAACTGGAAAGTGACCACACTTTAACTAATGTGATGCCCGAAATCTGGCTAGCAATTCAAAGATTTTGTCAACTCAATCAAAGCCCATTTATCAAATAAGTCTTAACACAGCTAGAGGGCTTGGTTTTGGTGGGCTACGGCGGATAGTTAGTTAGTCGGTTAGCAAGATGAAGTTATCGCCTAACCCACCCTACCCAAGGGGTTAATATTTTCTGGATAGATACCCTCTAGATATAGAGCTAAATAAAAAAATTTACCCGCCTCAGGGGGCGGGCTACTAACTGTACAAGTGATATGGACTCCTAAGTAGTTGTTTAGATGGTTACTAAGGTGAACGATATTTGCGCAACAACTCTTCTCTAAACTTGGCACAACGCTTTGCCGACTCAGGCGATGATTATGGTTCATCCTCCCACTCTTTAAGATCAATGCCTCAAAAAGTTGAGGGTGAAACCACCTAAAATAGTTGTTTCCATTATTAGGAAGGTGTTGGGTAGATTTAGAGCAGGAGGCACAGACTCTAATCTAATTTTTCTTCGGAAGCTGGTGTACTTCCTTGTGCCTAATTTATAAAGTATCATACCTTTATGAGAAAAAGCCGCCCATCTTTACTATACTTTACATTTCTTGATGTATTGAAATACTAGAGGGGATTTATCCAATAAATCTTAACACAGCTAGAGTACTGGGTTTTGGTGGGTTACGGCGGATAGTTAGTTAGTTGGTTAGTAAAATGAAGTTATCGCCGCCTAACCCACCCTACCCAAGGGGTTAATATTTTCTGGATAGATACCCTCTAGGAAAAGCTAAATAAAAAAATTTACCCGCCTCAGGGGGCGGGTTACTAAGTTTATAAGTGATATGGACTCCTAAGTAGTTGTTTAGATGATTACTAAGGTGGACAATATTTCCGCAACAGCTCTTCTCTAACTTGAGCCGACTCCTACTACAACCCTTTAAGACCAATGTCTCAAAAAGTTGAGTGGGAAACCACCTCTATAGTAGGTGCCACAGTAGGAAGGTGTTGGGTAGACTTAGAGCAGGAGGCACAGGCTCTAATCTAATTTTTGAGAGGAAGTTGGTGTACTTCCTTGTGCCTGTTCATACATTATAATCCCTTTATCAGAGCAAGAACAATATATTTACTAAACTTTACATTTATTGATGTCTTAAAATACTACGTTATAAAACTAAATAAATTTGCGGGAACTGGGGACTGGGGAATGGGGACTGGGGACTGGTAACTTCTAACTTCAGATTCTTCTGCAAGCAGCTGGCTAAAATAGAGCTATGTCTAAATCTTCCCACACCTCCAACCCCCTAGCCTCTGGCGATTCTGTACCAGAGACAGTACCCCTATTCATCCTCATTGATGGTCACTCCCTCGCTTTTCGCTCCTATTACGCCTTTGCTAAATCTAGGAAGGGACCCCTACAAACCTCCACACAGATTCCCACCAGCATTTGCTTTGGCTTTATCAACTCCCTGCTGCAGGTGATAGAATCCCAGCAGCCTCAGTTCATGGCAGTTGCTTTTGATCGAGGGGAACCTACTTTCCGCCACCAAGCCGATCCTACCTACAAAGCAAACCGACAAGAAACCCCAGAAGATTTTCTTCCCGATCTCGAAAACCTTCAGGAATTGCTATCTGCTCTCAATTTGCAGATAGTCACTTCTCCTGGATATGAAGCCGATGATGTCTTAGCAACTTTAGCCAAAAAAGCCAGTGAAGCGGGTTGTCAAGTAAAAATCGTCAGCGGTGATAGAGATTTATTTCAACTGGTTGACAAGGAAAAAAATATCAGTGTTCTGTATTTAGATAAAAATACCATTAAAAGTTACTCTAACGGCAGTTACACAGAATTCGACCCAGCAGCAGTAGAAAAGAAACTGGGGGTAAAACCTGACCAAGTGGTTGATTATAAAGCTCTATGTGGCGATCAATCTGATAATATCCCTGGTGTGAGAGGAATTGGAGATAAAACCGCCGTCAAGCTATTGAAGGAGTACGGCACCCTAGAGGAAATTTATCAAAATCTGGACAAAATTAAGGGAGCAGTTAAGAAAAGGCTGGAAGCGGGTAAAAAAGATGCTGAACATGCACAGTATCTTGTCCAGTTGTTCTTGGAGGCTCCTGTAGATGTAGCATTAGAGGAGTGCAAATTACAAGGGTTTGATACAAAAATTATTAAACCTTTGCTGGAAAAATTAGAACTGAAGACCTTTCTCCAGAAAATAAACCAGTTACAACAGCAATTTGGGGGACCAGTAGAAACCTTATCCCAGGAAATATCTTCTGATACATCCCCATCCTCTTCTGAGACTACTGAACCGAAACAACTATCCTTATTTAATACTACTGAACCCAAACCGAAACCCAGTAAAAAGGTAGTCAAGCGGGTTTCTATCCCGATACCCATTACCCCGAAAATTATTGATACCTCAGCCAAGCTGACGAAGTTAATCAATCTTCTCACAACCTATACCAACCCAGCCCAACCCGTCGCTTGGGATACAGAAACATCATCTTTAAAACCACGGGATGCGGACTTGGTAGGAATAGGCTGTTGTTGGGGAAGTGAGTTTACTGAGGTAGCGTATATTCCCACAAGTCATACTGATGGCAATCACCTGGATAAGGAGCAGGTTTTATCAGCTTTGCGTCCCCTTCTCGAAAGTGCCGACTATCCCAAGGCATTGCAAAATACTAAATTCGATCGCCTGGTATTATGGCATCAAGGGATTAGGCTGGCGGGTGTTGTGTTCGATACCATGTTAGCCAGTTATGTGCTCCATCCAGAAAAGAGTCACAACCTCAGTAAATTATGCAAGAGATATTTATCAGAAATTACCGGGAGCATACCCTTGTGGCTAATCTACTTTTTTAGGTGGACTGTAGAATCAGACTTATATAGCTTAATGAGATATGCTTTTTCCAAAATGGGATGCTCCGGAATTACCTCTCAAAGCTACAAGGATTTAGGCCTTACCAAGGATGAGACTATTGCTGACTTGGATATTAAAACGGTAGCAGATTACTGCGGGATGGATGCTTATGTTACCTTCAGGTTGGTTCCAAAACTCCAGGCAGAATTAGAGAAAGTAGCAGAATTGCATAAGCTGTTGTTAGAGGTAGAACAGCCTTTAGAACCTGTTTTAGCAGAGATGGAAAATCAGGGGGTTCGCATTGACACAGCCTATCTGCAAGAACTATCTCAGCAGCTAGAAAAGGATTTACAAGCAATTGAACAACAAGCCTATAAAGATGCGGGAGAGGAATTTAATTTAGATTCACCGAAACAGCTAAGTGAGTTATTGTTTGAAAAACTGGGGTTAAACCGGAAAAAGTCTCGCAAAACTAAGACCGGTTATTCTACAGATCATGCTACCTTGGAAAAGTTGCAAGGCGATCATCCAGTTATCGATCGCATGTTGGAGTATCGCACTCTTTCTAAGCTAAAGTCTACTTATGTAGGTGCACTTCCAAAATTGGTGCGTGCTGATACTCAGCGGGTGCATGCGAATTTTAATCAAACTATAACTGCTACGGGACGGCTATCTTCTTCTAATCCTAATTTACAGAATATTCCCATACGCACGGCGTTTTCCCGGAAGATTCGCAAGGCGTTTATACCGGAAGATGATTGGTTGTTAGTATCCGCTGACTATTCCCAAATTGAGTTGCGTATTTTAGCTCATTTGAGTGAGGAACCTGTGTTAATTGAGGCTTACCGCAATAGTGAGGATGTGCATAGTGTAACGGCCAAGCTGTTGTTTGACAAAGAAGTAGTAACACCAGAGGAACGCCGCTTGGGGAAGATAATTAATTTTGGCGTAATTTATGGCATGGGAGCGCAAAGATTTGCTAGAGAAGCGAGGGTGAGTGCGGGGGAAGGCCAGGAGTTTATTGATAAATATCGGCAGAGATATGCTCAAGTGTTTGCTTATTTAGAGGGAATGAAAAAAGAGGCGATCGCCAAAGGTTTTGTAACGACGATTCTGGGAAGGCGGCGTAACTTTGATTTTGAGAGTGAAAGTCTGCGCAAGCTTCGAGGTTGCAATCCTGAAAATATTGACCTTGCTAAACTCAAGCTTAGTAAGACCGATGCACAATTGTTAAGAGCTGCTGCTAACGCACCGATTCAAGGTTCTAGCGCTGATATCATCAAAATTGCCATGGTGAAAATGCACCATATTTTACAGGATTACCAGGCACGATTGTTATTACAGGTGCATGATGAATTAGTGTTTGAAGTTCCCCCAGATGAGTGGGAAGAATTGCAACCTCAAATTAAGTCCGCGATGGAAAATGCTGTGGATTTAAGAGTTCCTTTAGTTGTTGATGTTCATGCAGGTAATAATTGGATGGAGGCCAAATAATCACAAGGTTCAGCATTACTTTTGACTTTTGAATTTCTGGCATGGTTCAATATGTAGAGTGGCAAGGTAACACATAGGGGTGTTAGTCTGGGGAACTTTTAGAACTTTGTCCCGGAGTCCGGTATCTCCCCCTGCTCCCCCTGCTCCCTACTTTTGCCTTTTGCCTTTTGCCTTTTGCCTTTGAGCGCTCTGCGGAGCAGCGACGAAGTCTAGCGAGTCCCTGCTCCCCCTGCTCCCCTTCTAAGGGTGTTACCCTATTTTGAACCATGCCGAATTTCTAGCTTTTTTATTTCCCCGATCCTATGAAGAACACAAATCAGCCTCAGATTAACCCTAAAGAACTGTTCGATATCTATTTTCGTCAAGAGTACGATAAACTCTCAGAAAAATTCATTCAAGTACTGGAACACTTTGAGAGTAACACCTACTTTACTATGACTTATGAGACTCAGTACTTTATTAATGTATTTTTGAAAAATTTCTTGTACTTATTTACTCAGCCAGACTATATCCTGAGCGATCGCTATTTGACGAGATTTATTAAATTCAATCTCACTATTTCCAATCTGGTAGCAATGTCTAGCTTTAAGACAACAGATGTCTACCTAGAAATCTTAAGAGAGCAAACCCATAACTTTGCTAAAATTCTAGTTTTGTACTCAGCTCGGAATCGGGTCAAATTTGACTGCCAAGCTTTATTTGATGCGGAGCCTCAGTTAGCCTCTGTGTGGTATTCTTACTTCTGCGAGATTTACCGCTCTGGGTTAGTAAACCAGCAAGTTTACCAAAATCTCCGGGAGCATTTGACCTACTATGATGAGAGATTAAAAGATTTCTATAAACTTCAGGATGTTTATTTCGGAGCAACCTACATTGACGGCGATCGCGACAGAGAAATTAAGCAAAGAATCAACCGAGCTATCCAAAAGAGTCCATTGGCTGCAGCACAAATCAAAAATACTCCTAACAAAAAAAAGATAGCCGTGATTACATCTCTCTGGTTTTCGCGACATTCAGTCTACCGCACTCTTTTTAAATTCGTTGAGTCTCTCAAGGATGACTACGAAATTACTTTAGTACACTTGAGGGAGATAAAAAATAATTTAGAGATTGATTCCTTCAAAAGCATCAGATATATTTATTGGACAGATGGGTTTTTGAACCTAGACTCTATCCGGGAAAATGATTTCATGGTAGTCTATTATCCTGACATTGGCATGACTCCAGAAAGTATTCTTCTCTCTAACCTCAGAATTGCCCCAATTCAGATTTGCGGTACTGGTCATCCTGTCAGCACTTTTGGCTCAGAGATAGATTACTTTATCAGCGGTTCAGATGTGGAAATCCAAGAAGGTGCAGAGTCAAACTATTCAGAAAGGTTGGTGCTGATACCTGGATTTGGTGCTATTCATAAAACAATAAATTATAAACTGAAGCAGAGGGAGAAAACCTGCTCAGAATTCATCATTAACTGTTCCTGGTCGTCCCAAAAGCTAAATTATCCTCTGTTAGGTTATTTGAATGAGATAGTGAAGGCATCTAAAAAGGAGATTATTTTTAGATTTTTCTCCGGTGGATCCTTGCTGCGGAAAAATGATTTTCTCCCTTTTGCTCAAGATTTAGCAGCAATTCTGGGGAAAGAGCGGTTTCAGCTAATTCTAGATAAACCCTATGATGAATATATGGCTATTATGGAGGAAGGGGAGATCAGTATTGAAGCTTACCATTTTGGCGGCTCCAACATCGTTGCCGATAGTTTGTACCTGAGAAAACCGACAGTTACTTTTGAAGGAAACAAGTGGTACAACCGCATTGGTTCTCAGATGCTGCGAGCAGTTGGTTTGTCAGAATTAATTGCCACAAGTGTGGAAGACTATATTCACTTGACCTTAAAACTTATCCATGACGATCAATATCGATTAAGCATTTACCAAAAACTGCAGCAGGCAGATTTAAATCGTACCATCTTTAATTCTGATAGCAAGGAGTACTTCAAAAAAGCCATTGACTTCTTAATTGAGAACCACGAAAAGCTCAAAAGCGAAAACTCAAGAAAGCCGATAGGAATTCAATAAAATATAGTTATAAGTTTATTGAATTTTTCTGACGGCGGCCGGAGTTAGCGATCGCTATTTATTTAGAGAGCGATCGCCCTTTGGTGGTCGATACATACAAAGAGTAATTTGTCAAGCCAAATTAGATGCGTTTGCCCTGGGGGGCACCGTAGAGTTTCAACATGATTTCCTTTTTTTCCTTAATCTACTTTAATCTGTCTCTCCAGCATGGTAGGAACTGCGAACCAAGGGACCAGAACGAACATGGGAAAATCCCATTGAGCGGGCGATCACTCCCAGTTGCTCAAATTCTTCTGGTGTCCAATATTTCCGCACTGGCAGGTGTTGCAGAGAAGGACGCATATACTGACCTATTGTAAGGCGATCGCAATCTACTGCCCGCAAATCCTTCATGGTTTCTATCACTTCTGCTTTTGTTTCGCCGTGTCCTAACATCAAGCCCGATTTTGTTGGAATGCTGGAATCGAGTTCTTTAACCAAACCCAGGACATTAAGCGATCGCTCGTACTTTGCCCCCCGTCGTACTGGTCCTTGCAAGCGTCGCACGGTTTCAATATTGTGGTTGTAACAAGCTGGCTTAGCAGTAACTACCTTCCCTACTCGTTGTCTTTGTTCCCGTTCTGCCTGAATACCACTCCAGAAGTCTGGTGTCAAGACCTCAATCTGGGTTTGTGGATTCATCTGGCGGATCGCTGCCATTACCTTAGCAAACCAACCTGCCCCCCCATCGGGCAAATCATCTCTAGCAACAGAAGTCAGTACCACATAGCGCAAACCCAGCAAGCGCACAGCCTCAGCCACCTTTTGTGGTTCGAACCGATCTAAAGCCATCGGCGCGTGACCTTTATCCACTTGACAAAAGGCACAGGCACGAGTGCAAGTTGGTCCCATCAACAGAAAAGTAGCAGTCTTGTGAGCATAACACTCGCCCCGATTTGGACAGCGTCCTTCCTCACAAATCGTATGAATTTGCCGCTGTTTGATAACCTGCTGTACTGTCGTGATGTCGCTAGCTTTCCCAATCGGACGTCGTAGCCAGGGGGGCAATGGGGCAATTTCTGTTCGCCCAGAGTCCCGAAGGGAACTCCACTGGACATTAGCTGACTGAATTTGGTCAGATTGATTAATCTCTGTGGGCATTTGTATAACAGCGATTGAGGGGTTGACTATGCTATATTGCAATAGCAATTAGTGCTGGGAGGATGTCATTGGGTAACCCCCTGAATAACCGGGCGAATACCAGTACCTTCAAAAGGTTCAGGATCGCCGATCCAGTTGAAGTCACTAACCCGCAAGACAACAGAACCAATCTGTAGTAATGGATTGTAGCGCACGATGATGTTATAAGTGCGGCGACTGTAATCAATAAAGTAGTCGGTGCTAATTTCATTATTATTATCTATACTGAACGAGGTCTGAGCCCCAATACGAATTGGACCATAAAGTTGCTGAGCAATGCCAACTCTCAGAGTTCTCAGGTCAACGAAGCGGTCAAACCTAAAGGGAGATTCGTTACCGATAATGCCTTGAGTATAAACTATGTTAAATCCAGTATAGTCCAGAAAGGACCGGGAAAAATGGCCCAATTGTCCTTGCACTTTAATAGTGCCAGTGAAAGTTGGCTGAGAATCTCCGTTACTATAATAGCTGGTGACACCTGTGATACCAGTCGTCAGTTGTAGAAAAGGACGCACTGGCTTGGGAGTGTAACGCAATCCTTCATTACGGGTGGGAGGCAACGCTTCACCCTGCCAGAGGGAAAAACCCCGGCTGAGGGAGGCAGCACCTTGATAGCGAGTCAAGTTGACAATATCTTCCCCTGGGTCAATATCATCTCCTGGATTTTGACGGAGCAAATCCTCCCTGTCTGTAGCTGCGTTGATATTCTGAATGCCTCCCTGGTAGCTGAGGTTAATGCCCGTTTTCCCTAAAGGAATCACTGGGGAGACAATAATAGCACCAGCACTGCTTTGAACCCTCTGAAAGCCTAAAGAACCATTGAAGAGGCGCTGGCGGAAATTATATTCTAGGCTGAGAGTATGGGGACGATTGATAGCGCCAATACTTTGCTGTAGTTTTACATTTGATCGCAGTTTGTTTGTGATTTCCCTACCATCTAAACTGTTGAGAATTACAATTCCCTGAAACTTTGTCCTTGGACTAAAATTTGCATACAGTTTAGCTTTGGCTCCAAAAACAGATGCGCGAAAGATGCTTTCATTATTGTCATTTCTAAACAGTGCTCTCTGGATAAAATACTGAGGTGTAACCTCGAAGTTCACCTGCTGAGCACTGACAAGATCAAAGGATCGCTCGATAAAAACACCGCCGCGATCGCCATCAAGCGCGAATCTGACAATACCTGGTTTGCGAGGGCGTCGGTCAAAGACTAGTCTGTTTTGAAAAGTCGGCAGTGAGAATCCTCCATCGAAAACGACACGGGAGTTGCTCAGCCTCACCTCATCCACCAGAGGAGAGATTCTTCTGAAAGTCGCCTTATCTGCCCGCACTTCTAATTCAGGCGGGGAGAAGGGGTCGTTGGTCAATCGAACATTGGTCGCTTGCCAGGTATTAGAATCAAACTCTACCCGTTCAGCTTGAAAGCGCAACCGATTAATTTGCCCTCCTGTTTTCGTAATAGGCAAAACGCCTGCTTCCCTGAGCAGATTGAAAGACCTCACACTCCCAGCGACAAATCTATAGCCATCTGTGGCAGTGACACGTCGCAGAGGTTGTTCGGCTGCAAGGCGATCGGTTAAGGGTTGATCCGGTATCTCATCTATTGTCAGGAAGCTAGAAGAGAAATCTCTGGTGGCAGTCGGTTGATAAATCTCACCCCTTGCATTGATGATAATACCGCTATCCTGAACAAAGTAATACTCAAACCGAGCGCCCCGCAGCACCTGCTCTCCTCGCTTGAGAACAACATTACCCTGTGCCACAGCAATGCGATTGGGCAAATTCACCTGCAAGCGATCTGCAGTTAACACCGCTTTGGCAAATCGCATTACAACATTGCCCTTCGCTGTAATTACCTGTTGCTGGTCGTTGTACTCCTGCTGATCTGAGATGATTTCAACCACTCTAATCTCTTCCACGAGGGGTAGGGGAACTGCATCCTGGGGTGGCGCTCCAGATTCAGTCGGGTTTTGGGGCGTGTCTGTCTCTGAGGAGGTAACTGAAAACTCAAATTCTCTCGAGTTTCCACTACGCTCTTGAGTTACCAGACGAGTGAGTTTTGAACTTTGGCTTTTCCTTGCCTCACTTACCTGATTTAAATCAGGCACAATCAAAGCTTGTGGTGATTGGTTTGGCTGGAGGCTGGAGACTGAGAAAACTGAGACATGGGAGTCCTTTGTCAAATCTTGTCTATCCCAGAGTGTAGCGCTTTCTAGGACCGCTAAAGAAGGGGTACTCTGACCCACAGAGATTGGAGAACCAAGCACTACAGCACTGTCCCCGATCGCAACAGAAGCATTTGGAGCTTGGATAACGGGGACGTCTTTTGGGTGAGAGTAATAGAACTCGACTACCCGTGGCGTTGCTTCAGTATTTGGACTTTGCGGGCGATCGCCAACAGAATTGGAGAAGGTAGACCCCTCAACAGTTTCAGATCTCTGAATAGAAACCTCGGAGGCAACAGTTTCTGAGTAAGTTGAGGAAGTGGTAAGGGAAGCCTTCTGTGTTGGCGTAGCCTTCTGTGTTGGAGTAGCTTCCTCCGTTGGCGTAGGAGTAGGGCTTATCGCCTCGCCCTCGCCCATCTGTCTTGCTTCTACGGTTGGGTTGGAAGGGCTATCGCGATCGCTAACTTCTTGGGGGGCTACAAGTTGAATCAGAGCAGGGGGTTCAGGTGGCGGAATGAGTTGGGGCATATTTTAACAACCAGGCTCAGATAAGTGGTTTCAGAACCTAAGCTTAAATTAGGCAAAAAAAAATTTGGGGCGAGACTTGCTTCGCCCCTGTGGTGTCACTCACCCAGGTCACCACGACAATTTACTCGAAATCCTTTCGCCCTGGGTTCCGAGTCGGATCGCTTGACAAGAAGCCAAATGCGAATAGAGATATAAAGAAAATGACAACGATATAGACGACAATTTGGAGGGTTTGCATATTGCTCTCACCTTTGATTTTTGAACGCAGTCATCAAATTTGATTGACATCTTGCCTTACTTTAACGCATTTGGGGACAAATACAATGACTGGTTACAATACCGAAAAGTGCCTGATATAGCAGTCCTATATAGGTTGTGAGTCAAAACCCTCCTCAAAAGGCAACAGTGCGCCCAGCGTCGACGCTGGAGGCTGGGCGCAACAGGGCAACAGGCAACAGGGGGTAAGGGTTCTGGTCGTTTTATGTATGTTTTGGCATAGTTCAATATGATGAACTTACCAAAAAGCGAAAAAATCCCGTTGTTCCCAGAGGATCAGCATCCCGCTAAAAGCGACAAAGACAACAACAAGCTGTTGGAAGCGTTGCTCGCTGACTTTTTTCAATGCCATCTGACCAATCCAATTTCCTGGAAATGCTGCTATCCCAATGAGCGAGCCATATACCAGGTAAGGTAGCGTCAAAGCTCCGAAGCTAGCATAAATAATTATCTTTGCCACGTGAACCACCACCATATTAGCCGATTTCGTGGCAATCATCTGTTCTTTGACCAGACCATAATTCAGGTAAAACGGATTCAGTAGAGGACCGGTGCTGCCAACTAGTCCAGACAAAAAAGCGTAAATGAATCCAGCAGGCAGAAAATACCAAGCCCGAACCTGAAAAGATTCCTTGTTTCCCCCTAAACCATAGCTAAATGTAGAACAGATGAGAAACAATGCCAGCAGAATTGGCAACCATTCTAGCTGAATTTGGGTAAAGACGAAAGCTCCTAAACCAGCCCCGATAACAGCACCAGGCAAGTACCACCACATCACTCGCCAATCAATATCCCGCCAATAGAGAAAGACTCGCTGGGGATGCCCCAATAGCATGCCTGTCGTCAGCACTGGCGGCACCGCAGGCGATCCGAGAAAAAGCCCGATCGCCGGAATCAAGAGCAAGGGAGTACCGCCTCCCCCTAAGGTGCTGACAAACCAGCTAGCAAAACTCGCCAGAGTCAGCCAAAAAATTATCACAGTGGAATCCTCGCATCTTGCTAGTCTTAAAGTTTCTTTGTCGAAATCTTAAAGAAATCTTAATCTTAAGAAACTTAAAGATTATAGCGGGAAAGGTTGAAAGTTCAAACAGCAAACATCCCCGTTAGGATAAAAATGACATGGGGTTAATCCAAAATCCATCTGCGTAGCAGCGACGATAGTCTAAATCCAAAATCGAATGAGCGACTCAAAAGCCAAAAAACCAGAAACAAAGCCTACCCTCGCCCACACTCCTCTATTTGACCTAGCAGTAGAACAGAAAGCCAGACTGACTGCCTTTTCCGGTTGGGAGATGCCAGTGCAATACAGTGGTTTGAAACAAGAACATCAAGCAGTGCGCACCTCCGTGGGGATGTTTGATATCTCCCACATGGGCAAATTCGCCTTCAAGGGGAAAGAACTTCTTAAACAACTACAGCTTTTGGTTCCCTCTGATTTAGAACGTTTGCAACCGGGTCAGGCGCAGTATACTGTACTCTTAAATTCCCAAGCAGGCATCATTGATGACATTATTTTCTATAATCAGGGGGAAAGTGAAGCCGATGAGCAGCGGGGGATGATGATTGTCAATGCTGCCACTAGCTCTACAGATAAAGCCTGGTTGTTGGCACATTTGGAGGCTACTCCGGTTCATTTAGAAGACCTTTCCCAGAAAAAAGTTTTAATCGCTGTGCAGGGACCGCAAGCACTTATTACATTACAGCCTTTGGTTGAGGAGGATTTGACCCCAATTAAAGCTTTTGGACACCTAGAGGGAACGGTGCTGGGTGAACCTGCTTTTATTGCCCACACGGGTTATACGGGGGAAATTGGATTTGAGGTGATGGTTGAGCCGGAAGTGGGGAGAAAGCTGTGGCGATCGCTCCTCGATGCTGGTGTCACTCCCTGCGGTTTGGGGGCAAGGGATACTCTGCGCCTAGAAGCTGCTATGTGTCTTTATGGGCAAGATATCGATGAAACTACAACCCCTTTAGAAGCAGGCTTAGGTTGGCTAGTTCATCTAGATACTAAAGGTGATTTTATCGGACGCTCTGTGTTAGAGCAACAAAAAGCAGCCGGGGTAGAACGTCGGTTAGTTGGCTTACAGATGAAAGGGCGACATATTGCTCGTCATGGCTATAAGGTATTGTCTGGTGGTGAAGTTGTGGGAGAAGTCACCAGTGGGACTTTAGCACCAACTGTGGGGAAGGCGATCGCTCTTGCTTATGTTCCCAAATACCTGGGAATAATTGGGCAGCAATTAGAGGTAGAAATCCGGGGGAAATCATATCCTGCTACTGTTGTCAAGAAACCGTTTTATCGCTCACCAAGTCGTCTTTGTGCGAAGTAATTTATCTGCTAGAGCGATCGCTTCTGAGCATCTCCACGAGCTGGGAATTCACACTGGTTCCCAGCACTCGGTACGGGTGAGGCGAATTTGTGCCAGGGCAAAAATAGTGGGTATGATGCGACCGTAGTTGGTGGCGATCGCTCTCCAACCCAGGTCCGCAAAAAAACTGCCCCACAGCAGTGGTCCGACAAAGGCGAATATGGTGCGCACCGCACCATAACGAGCTGTACTCATTGCCATGCCTCGCCGTGCTGCTTGCAGTGCCAGATGATTCTGAAACTGTGCTGCTGCTGCTGTACCGCCTCGGATGAGAGCGGTTTTAGCAGCTTGATAGCTGGCGAAGTGAATGGCAAACTGGCGAGCAATCTGTTTGAGCATCCAAGGTTTAAGGACAGAACTAAAAGCCCAAACACTACTGCCTTTCAGGAATAAGTTTAAGGGATCGTGTTGCAACTGCACTGGCAATGGTTCGGGAGGATTGGATTTGGCAAGCGATCGCTGTACCCGTACCATCAAAGATTGCTGCTCAGAAGCTGGTAAGCGTTTCCAGGCTTTACCCACCAGATGCAGAAACACTTCCGCTTCTATATCAGTGGTTGGGATCTGCTCAGAGTAAGGAATCTTCAAGTAACGACAAACTTGAATCAAGGCTTGCCGATAACTCACCTTCTGAGTGCGTCCCCGCAGTACTGTTATTCCATCAGCTGCCAGATAGCGAAATCGCTGCTCTAGCGAATCTAACCAAGAATCCCAGTCTTGGCTTTGAATGTCTATTGGCTCAGGCGTTTGCAAATAATCGAGCGGATTAAACCTGCGACAGAAAAGAATTTGCGTCAACTGCTGTAATTCTTCTTCTGTGGCTAACTCTAGCGCTGCTCTCAGTTCGTCCAAGGTCTTTCCCTCCACAACCCCAGATTGAGTTAGTTATATAAACTATTTTACTATGGCTGAATGTCACTAAGTTAAGGAGAAGGTTGGGCGGAGCAGGTAGAGGAGGCAGAGGAGGCAGAGGAGGCAGAGGAGGCAGAGGAGGCAGAGGAGGCAGTATGTACTTTGTCCTGGTTGATTCTCCCTCATCTTTCCCATTTCCCCCAGCCCTGGAGGCTTCCTCTGCTCCCGGGAGCTTCCGGGAGCTTCCCTGGCTCTTGCACCACCATTACCTCTTATCTTCGTGCCATTCGTTTATGCCCCTTGACAATTCTGTATTATGTTTGTAAGATTAGCTTAGTGCGAGGAGCCAATAGCTTCAACCGAAAAAATTTTTTCTCACCCCTTGACAATCAATGTACTATGCTTGTAAGATAGATTTATTACGAAAAAAGCAATAGCTTCAAACCATTATGGTTAAAGCTACGTGCCAGTAACAAGTCCAGTTAAACATCTTGCTATAACCTGCCAGCTACTATGGAGGTGAAATTATGGTTCATGTACGATTTGAGGGTCGTTCCTATGATGTTACAGAGCGTCAGCTGAACATCGACACAGGGATGAATGATACTCAAGTCAAAGAGCACCTAGCACAACATTTTGACGTTAACTTAAATCGCTTCTCGGATTATGTCGTGGATCGACCTGCCAGTGGTGATTTAATTGTACGCCCAGAAGCAGTCTATGGCTAACTAAAATTTAATACCCCGCGCCCTAACTGATGAAGCATACAAACATTCCGCCTTCTCAGCGGGAGGTTGTAGGTTCAAGTCCTACCAGCTGCACTTAGGCAGCTGTAGCTCAAATGGATAGAGCGCCATATGTAAACTGCTTTATTAACTTGCGCGGGACAATTATTCAATATGCAGGCAAATGCCAGACAGAAGACTGAATAGGGCAAAAATTTGCTAAAATTGGAATAGCAAAATTTCACTGTTGCAGGGAAATATAAACGGTACGCGCCCTAACCTAAGAAGCTTACAAACGGTAGAGTATTCGATTCTCATCGAAGAGTCAAAGGTTCGAGTCCTTTCCGCCCCGTCTTTTTGGGGCGGTAACTCAGAGGAAAAAATAGCTTCTCTAACTTGCGCGATACCTCTTATACTTGCTCTTTCATTATTGTGCAAATTATCACTTCGCGCCCTAACTTTGAAAGCTTACATACTAGCTCATTGGATAGAGCACTTGACTCATAATCAAGATGTAACGGGTTTGATTCCCGTGTATGAACAAAACAGCTTTCTTGACTTGCGCGAAGCCACTTTTTCTTTCCCAGTTTTTAATCTCAATTCGATTTCGCGCCCTCACTTAGAAAGCTTACATACTAGCCTAGTGGTTTAAGGCGCTTGACTTGAATTCAAGTAACCCGAAAGGGTTCGCGGGTTCGAATCCCGCGTATAAACAAACAGCTTTCTTGACTTGCGCGAAGTCACTTATAAAACGGCCAAAACCCTTACCCCCTGTTGTCTGTTGCCTTCCTTCGTTGCCTGTTGCCTGTTGCCTGCTATATATATTGCAAAAAGGAGGTTTTCACTTCGTACCCTGACAGATAAAGCTTACACACTTTTCGTAACTATAACGACCCTAAGGTAGCAAAATTCGGGGAACCGAACTAGCGACAGCGTTCTAAGTCTCATTGAGATTGCGATCGCGTGCCCACTGCCAGAATAATAACTGGTAAGAGCGGTAGTGTCCCAGCTTTTTCGACTTGTGCGAAGTAATAAAAATTTAGATGAATGTTAGATGGACGAGGCTAAATAGTGAGCGAACACCGCCTGGACAAGATTGTAGTTGAACGTCCTCGTGGAGGTTGGAGATTAAAAAGTCCCCCAGGTGCAAGAAAAGCTCTACAAAAGAACGGTCTTGAAGGGCGCAAACGCGAGTCTTTGCGACGTTCCTGGAAAGAGTCTGGAAAGACAAAGTACTTTTCGGATAATCTCGGACCATTGTATGGCTGGTTACGCTCTAAGAAGGGACAGCACTGGGATGATGTTTACAGCGAACTCTGTCAGCGACTCGATCTAAGAACGCTGTCTGGGCAACATATCCTCTCCCATGTTTGGGATTACGTGGAACGTTATGTTGTCATTATTGACGGAGTTCCTTACCGGAAGCATTACCCTCAATACCAGATCGGTCGTTGGCGAGATGAAATGTACATCCATCCCGATACAGGAATTCTCTGCCTCGCGAAGAAACCCCCCAAACCACCTCCTAAGAAGCGGAATGACTTAGTAGAAATAGACCCATATCATCAATATCACAAGCTAGATGATATCTGGTATCTAATCACCTTCCGAGATGTTCCCTTCAATCAAAAAGTGACAGATATTGTCCTCCAGAAAACTCTGAGTTACTGGGAGGCGCGGACTCATTACGATAGAGCAATCTATGCTTTCCACAAACGTCATTGTACCAAGAAAGAAATCAAGTCGATTATGAAGCAAATTAATCAAAATTGAGGGATTTACTTCGCAGTATACGGTGCGTTACCGCGCAAAGAATTGCATAACTTGTTACAAACGAGATCCCGTATGCGCCTAACCCACCCTACAAAGCTTACATCTGAAGAAATAGCTTTCTTAACTTGCGCGAAATCATCCTTGACCTTTTCCCTCAAATAAGACTATAATGGCAGTTGTCGCCGCGTCCCAACCGGAAGAGCTTACATACTCCACCAAACAAAATCAACGGTGCGCTATAGGAGATAGCGCTGCAAGCCTGAGACCGATAGCAGGCAATAAATGCTCTCCCGACTTGCGCGGCATCTTTTCCCTCCGATCGCGGAAGGAAACGAGGATATCCCTGAGCGTGCGACATCTGCCTCCTCAAGACTCTTCATCAAAAAGGAGGTAGAAGCAATGAATACTAGGAATACAGATGAGCGCGACTTGCGTTTAGAAATGCTGGACAGCCTGCTCACCACACCGCACCGCAAGCTGGAACAGGTAGGAGAAATCCACAAGCTGATTGTGGAACTTGACCCCATCTTCTACGGACACCTGGCAGTTTGGTATCAGCGCAACGGTGATGTCCGCGATCACAAAGAAGTGTTTGTTGGCAACTTGCTCACCAGTGCTTTAACCGAACATCGGGATGCTGGTTTTATGATGTTGCAGGAGTTTCCACCCTACGAAGTAGCGCGTATCGTGGACTTCATGAAGCAGCACAAAGACAAAATGCCTCGCTCAGCGCGGACAGCAGTGCGTCGCTATCTGAAAAAGCGGGAAAGTAACCCCAATTTCTTTGACCGTGCCGCATTGCGGGGTCGTCAGGCAATGAAGCACCTCTATGCTACCTTGCATATTAAGCCCAGTGAACGTGCTGATGCAGTACTGTTCAAAGACAAGCCTCCGGCTGATAGTCTGGCATACAAGGTCAAGCAATTGGCAAAGGCTGCAACTCCAGTGGAACAAGCGCAGCAGATTGTCGAAAATAATATTCCCTACACTGTTGCCATTGGTACAGTGAAGCAGTTAACGCCGACAGTGCTGGTGGCGCTGATTAACTCCATGAGTCCCCAAGAGGTAATTAATAACCTCAAATCCCTCAAGGCGCGGGGAGCAATGGATCACCCAGAGGTGAAGGCGCTGATTGACGAAAAGTTGGAGAAAGCGCAGTCAGACTCCCGCGTATCGGCGCTTAAAAGTCGAGTAGCGGCAGATGTTACCCAGCTTGATGCCGAAACTACGGCACGACTAGAGCGCGTCATGGACGAGCAGGTGAAGAAGCGGGGTAAAATCACTAAGCCGACTTCGTTAATGGTGGATAAGTCGTCTTCGATGACAAGTGCCATTGAAATTGGTAAGCAGATTGCTGCACTTATTTCCGGTGTTACTGAGGCAGACTTGTTTGTCTACGCTTTCGACACCATGCCTTACCCAGTGAAGGCAACTGGCACGAATCTGAGTGACTGGGAGAAAGCCTTCCAGCATCTCACTGCAGGCGGTGCTACTAGCATTGGTTGTGCGTTAGAGGCTATGCGGCTGAGAAAGCAGGTAGTGGAGCAAATCATCCTGGTAACGGATCAAGGTGAAAATACTGCGCCTTACTTTGCTGAAACCTTTGAGGCTTACTGCAAGGATCTGTCTGTGAAGCCTAACGTTGCGATCGTCAAGGTAGGTAACTCCTCCGACTGGATCGAGCGCAAGTTGAAGGAGAAGCAAGTGCAAGTGGATACTCTTGAGTTCAAGGGTGATTACTACTCCTTGCCCAACCTGGTTCCACTCTTATCTCGTCCTTCACGGCTAGAGTTGTTGATGGAGATTCTGGAGATGCCGTTACCTGTGCGGGATGATAAGTAGTTGGTTTATATTACATTTTGGGCGCAAGCCTTGCGCCCCTACATTTGGGGAATTATCCTGCTGTAGGGGCTTACGGCGTAAGCCCACTCATTAGATAACCTCTGCTTATCACCATAGATACAGGAGAGCCGATATTTGATTATCTTCTTCGTTTGTAAAAATCAAACCTCAGCGTTGCCAATTTCAGCACGGGATATGACTGAATCAGAGCGGAGATACTATGAGCGACAAACCTAAAGCAGTTTAATGTCTCAGAAATTTGAGCGAACGGTGAGTTTTTAAAAGTCAAATTATTAATAATCTCTCCGACAAAATTGCTATGACCTTCTCTACTTATCAAAACTCTAACCCCATTCTCCCAACAGAGGAAGATGCTAGTGTCGCTAAAGCTAGTAGTAAAACCTTGGCATCCTTGGGGAATAACCAGCCCTACTGCACAATCAAAGTGAAAGGTGAGACAATTACTATTCCCGCAGCAGCACTTGATTTGCTGGTTGATATTTTGGCGTTAATGGGTCAGGGTAATGCTGTAGAGTTGACCCCAATTCCTTCGGAACTCGATCTGTATCAAGCTGCTGATATTTTAGGCGTCTCCCGTCCTTATTTGGTAGGTTTGCTCAAATCGGGAGAAATCCCTTACCGGATAGAGGGGATAGTCTACCGAATGCGTTACGAAGATGTGGTGGATTATAAAAATCGGAATGATACTGAACGGATGAAAGCTCTTGAGAAGCTTGCTGCTCAAGCGCAAGAACTCAATATGGGATACTAATTCATGGCACATTTTACGGTTGTCTATGATGCCAAGAACAAGGACTTCAGCAGTCGGCAATTAAGTTAAGGGAATTGTGTCAGCAGTTTAGGGTGGAGTTTTAGAAGGCGATCGCGTTTCAGCCTTCATTCTCTTACCAATTTTCCAGTGAGGTGAAACCATGACCGGTATGCAAATAGCCTACAAAGTGGCAGCGGCCGCCGTGCGACAGCGGTTCGCCGAACAGCATCCAGATTACCTGGACATACTCAATCGCCTTCGCCAGGGTGAAGTAGCAGTCTACTCTGGCAGCTTCGACAAAGTGGAGAACATCTTAAGCTGTCTCGATGTGCCAGTGACAATGAACCCGAATGCTAAGAAACTGAAAGCCCAGATTGTTTTTGTTAACTGTTCTGGTAGCTATGACTCCCAATTGATTATCGAGTTGAAAAAACAGGTAGAAGCTGGGAAGTGGCTGGTGAGTTCCGACTGGGCGTTAGGTCATTTTACAGCACAAGCCTTCCCCAATATGGTGCGCTGGAATCAGCGGACAACTGGCGATGAAGTCATTTCCGTTGAGCCGAGTCTGAATAGTCTGTGGTCAGAAGTAGTTGTTTTGGGTGCTGACCCCCAGTGGTGGCTAGAAACCAGTTCTCATCCGATTGAAGTACTGAATTCTGAGAAAGTGCGGATTGAAGCAGCAAGCCACGATTTACTGGCCAGACATAACGCCCCTGTAGTTGCAGTCAGCTTTGACTGGGGTAAAGGATATGTTTTTCATGTCATCAGCCACTTCTGGTGCAAGCGCAGCCGTGCCCCTACACCGCGTCATCAGGGACCATGTACCGACTTTCTTAAAGCTGGCATGAAGTTAAGTGATGAGGGGGTTGAAAAAGTCCTGCGTCAGACAAACATTCAGCCGAACACTCTCAACTTTGCTCAGTTGCAGAGTGCGGCAACCTCCACTGAGTTAGTTGCTCAGTTGTGTGTCCGTGCCTTCAAGAACAGGATGCCATCAGAGAAGGAAAAAACATCGATAAAGGGGGGACTTTCTTGGTTAAGGTAGGATGGGCAGATTCGTCTGTCCTATCAAATCCGGATAATTGCCCACAGTAAAACTTTCCTTGGCAAAATATTTTTCTCCCTGCTCAGAAGCTCCCTGCTCAGAAGCTCTCCTCACCAAAAAGTATGGTTATTCAACCGGATTTGATATCCCACCTTTGCCAGTTCGCTGAAAGGCGTAGTGTCCGAAACAACGATCGCTTCTTGTATTTCTCTAGAATACGCTGGGCTTGGGCAACCTCACCCTCTAACTCTTCCCGTGTCTGTGTCGGAAAGGGTGAAATGTCATAGGCGCTCATTAACTTATACTATAAGGATAAATTTAGCTCGCGGCGATCGCCACTATGTTGGGTCAGTTACTAGACAGGCGTTACAGAATTATTGAAACTTTAGGCGCTGGGGGTTTCGGTAAAACTTACATTGCCGAAGACACCAAACTTCCAGGCAATCCTCGCTGTGTTGTCAAGCAACTCAAACCAATAGCGACTGACCCTACTACCTTGCAAATAGCCAGACGCTTATTCGACTCGGAAGCACAAGTCTTGCAACAGCTAGGCAAGCACGACCAGATTCCGCAACTTTTGGCTTACTTTGAGGAAAATCAAGAATTCTATTTAGTACAGGAATTTATTGACGGTCATCTCTTGAGCCAAGAACTTACTCATGGTAAGCAATTAAGTGAGTCTTATGCGATCGCCCTGTTGCAAGGCATCCTCGAACCTTTAACTTTCGTCCATCAACAAAACGTCATCCATCGGGATATTAAACCTGCCAATCTTATCCGACGCCAACAGGATGGCAAGATTGTCCTGATTGACTTTGGTGCAGTAAAACAGATTGCCGTTACTCAGGTAGTAAATGCTCAGGGGCTAACCAGATTAACAGTTACTATAGGTACCCCTGGCTATATGCCCAGTGAACAGAGCAAAGGTAGCCCCAGGTTAAGCAGTGATATCTATGCAGTGGGAATAATTGGCATTCAAGCTCTAACCGGAGTAATGCCTGAGGAACTGACAGAAGACCCTGATACAGCGGAAATCATCTGGCGCAACCAGGTACAGGTTAACCCAATGTTGGCAGATGTTTTAGACCAGATGGTGCGCTATGATTTTAGGCAGCGCTATCGGTCAGCAGTTGAGGCGTTGCAGGGATTACAGCAATTGAGGAATGGTGATGTTTCAAGGCAGTCTCAACCTTCTTACACTCCCATAGTCCCAACCACAGTAATTAATAATGCTACTACCTCAATGCATGAACTGACGTTAGAGTGGGTGGAGGCTGGGCAGGTTAAAACTCAAGCTATTTTAGAGAGCCAACCGAGTAAAAATCCTGAGACTTTTCGGATCGGGCGTGACCCCGCTTTGTGCGATTTAGTCTTGTTAGAGCCAACTGTATCCAGGCTGCACGTTGAAATCTTTTTTAACTCCCAACAGCAGCATTTTTACCTCCGTTCTTTGAATCAGAATAATCCGCCAGTAGTTAATGGGCGATCGCTACCGAGGGGAGAAGTAGCACTTAATCAAGGTAGCAACCTGCAGTTAGGGCAAATAGAGCTGAGAGTAACAGCGATTGTTTTTAAGCAGTACCAAGGCGAGTACGCACCAACTGGGCCTTCCTTGCCATCGACTTCTACACCGCAACAACCAGTAGCACTAACACAAACGCCGCAGCAGCCAAATACTTCTGAAAAACTGCTATACCCTCCGCCACCAGTACCGCCCCAATTTCGTCAAGAAATTCCAGATCTGACGGAACTTTCACAACCCTCTTCTGGACGAGAACAGGCTAAACGCCCGCAGGTAGGATGGGGTTTTTTGCTTAAGTGGGTGTTAGCGAATGCTGTGGGCTGTGCCGTGTTTATTGCCGTAGGCAATGCCGTGGGCGATGCCGTGAGCGATGCCCTGGGCTATAATGTCGTGGGCTTTGCCGTGATTTGTGCCTTGGGCGGGCCAGCGGTTGGGATAATGCAATGGGTTGTTCTGCGACAGGTAGTTGGCCGAGCCTGGTGGTGGGTGTTGGCGACTGCTGTGGGAGAGGTTGTGGGCGGTGCTGTAGGCTATGCCGCGATCGATAGGTTGGGGTATTATAAGCTCTTGGGCTATACCTTGTTCGGAGTTCTGGGCGGATCGGTGGTTGGGATAATGCAATGGGTTATACTGCGAAGGGTAGTTAACCGAGCCTGGTGGTGGGTGTTAGCGAATGCCGTTGGCGTTGGTGTAGGGTTTACTGCGATCAAAGCCATACTAAATGTTTGGTACAACGAGTTTGTGAGCTTGGCTGCGGGCGTGGTTATCGCTTTAGCAATTACAGGGAGTGTGCTGGTTTTGCTGTTGCAGCATCCGGTTTTACAAGAGTAATAGTTAGGTTGGGCTGAATGATATCTCCATCAGCAGTAATTAAACCGATCTCAAAAAATAACTCTCCCCTCTCGTTAAACTCACCTGAAATCATATTCTGCCACAAGCTCCAGTCTCATTGATGCGCATTATGAGGCACTTCTTATCAGGGTGTTTCTCATGGGCTTTTGCTCTGGCAATTGTTTTATCTGGATCGATGAAATAGTCGCCACTGTCAGGCTCAATGATAATGAACCAATCATAATGGTCTTTGATTAGTTCTGGTTGCACTCGCTCAAAAACCGCATGACAATGTTGAGCAAATGCTTTATCTTCAGCCCGGAGACGAGCTTTTTCTTCAGGGGAGAGTTGGTGTTCTGGGAATACTCGCCCTTTCCGGGGAGTCCGCTTAGAATCTAGCTGAGTCATTTTATGTTTTTCCTTTTCTATCCTCAATCGATATTGTCATCTAACAGTCCCCAGTCACCTTGAATGAAAAGTGCGATCACGTCTTATCCCAACGTCAATACTCCTTCTGGAAAATCCGCTACTAGCCGCTTTATTTGCAGCCAACGTACACCCAAGAGAATATCGGAAAATTCATCACCACCCAAGACAGGAATTGTTAAATCTTCTCCATCTACAATCACCCTTCCCTCATACAGAATAAACTGCCCTTCACCCTGTGCTGTCTGCATCCTCTGTGGCTCAGGATCGGGAGACCAATCAAGACTTTCAGCTTGTTGGTAGTCCATTGCTAACCAACCCGTAAAACCTGTATCTAATATCGCTTCAACTGGGAGAGGTTCACCATCAGCACCAACCAAACTGATTTCAAAGACTAGCTCTCCCTTTTGATTAAATTCACCAGAAATCATACTCTGCCACAAGCTCCTGTCTCATTGATTCGGAGCAGCATCTTCTTAGCATGAGGATATTTCTGTCGGGCCTTTTGTTTGGCAATATTTTCATCTTTGTCGATGAAGTAGTCTCCACTGTCAGGTTCAATAACAATAAACCAGTTATAGTAATTCTTGATTAACTCAGGTTGGACTCGCTCAAAAATTAATTGACAACGCCGATCAAGTTCTTCCAATTCTGCTCTGCGTTTTGCTTTCTCTTCGACAGAAAGGGGATATTTAGGGATGATTTTCCCATTAACAACAGTGTACTTGCGTTCTTTGGTAGTCATGTTTTTCTTAGTGCAATGACAGCTCTTGACTTTTCATTGTACCTCTATCAGAGCGATCGCCTGTTTCTTCCCTACTCAATCCCTGATTGGTGATTGGCGATGCCGATGCGCAGAAATCTTTGATGCGCGAGCATCGCAGTGATCCGACGCGCAGAAATCTTTTTAAATCATATGGTGCCGCAGACTCCTGTCTCATTCAGACGAAAGATAAAAGACCTCTTGTGCGGATGTTTTTGACAACCCTTTAACAACACATTGTCCCTATTCGGATCAATGATATAGTCCCCACTGTCTGGTTCAATAAAAATGAACCAGTTATAATGCTCTGTCATCAAATTGGGGCGTACTTGCTCAAAAATAACCCGACAATGCTGATAAAATGCTTCATCTTCACCTTGGCGTCTAGCTTTTTCTTCAGGAGAGAGTTGACGTTCTGGGAATACTCGCCCTCTCCGGGGAGTAAGCTTAGAAGATAGCTGAGTCATTTCATGTATTTCCTTTTCTATCCTCAATACAGCTTAATTCTAATCCACCAAATTAGCTGTGCGACGCCAGTAGGGTACGAAGCGCAATAGCGTAACCCACCAAATCCTAAGACTGTAGTCGGTGCGTTACGGCACAGCCTAACGCACCCTACAATTGACTTTTGATAATTCTTCTGTTGGCTTCGGCTTCGATAATAGTCTAAATTTTGTTGGTCAATTGCTTTAACTTGTTTTTTTGTATTATATAATAATACAAGAGCGATAATGTTCTGGCAACTTCCAGAGGCGGTATCGCAACCATTTCAACTCTTCGGGGGAGGTAAAGCTGATGAAAAATGACCTTAATCATGTCGATCTTTGCTTTGTTGTCGATACAACAGGCAGTATGGGTAGTTTTATTGCGACAGCGCAGCAGCAGCTTTTGAACACTATCAGCCTGCTCTCAGCAGACAGTAACATCGACCTGCAAGTCGGTTTGGTGGAATACCGCGACCATCCACCCCAAGATCGGTCTTTTATCACTCGCATCTATCCTCTAACTAACAATTTGAAGCAGATGCAGAAGAACATCAATAAGTTACAGGCAAATGGGGGTGGTGATATGGCAGAAGCAGTCTACCGGGGTGTCTATGATGCTTGTGAGAAGATGAAGTGGCGCAAGCATAGCTGCCGATTTATTATGTTGGTGGGTGATGCACCGCCTCATGGCTTCAGTGTATGGCTGCAAGAAATGACCGGAAATCGTGTCTCTAGAGGTAGTGATACATGGCCCAATGGCTGTCCTAGTGGTCTGAATGTCCAGTCGGTGGCGGCTGCAGCTGAAAACCAACGGGTGAAGATTTATGCTCTCTGTATGGGAAATTATAATCTGACTCGTGAGGCATTTACAGCGATCGCTACTACTACTGGCGGTCAATGTGCTGCTGCTAATAGTGCATCGGAAATAATTAGTCAGATTGTGGCAGTACTAAAGAATGAATTCAGCTACTTGAAATTTGATCGGCAGGTTTTACAGACAATACAACAGCTAGGAAAGCTAGATGTGAGCGAAATTGCCAACGCCCTTGATTGTCCGCAGTTGCCTACTGCTGCTTCAATTGCAAGGCTAGGTAAGCGAGGTTTTTTGCAGGAGTTTTTGCTTGTTTGACCGAGATTAGCGCTCGGTGATTCGTGGTATAATTTTGAATTGGGAAATAATATGCCTCAACAATTAGACCAAATTATTGTTATTGACATTGAAGCGACTTGCTGGCAGGGAAAACCGCCACCTGGTCAAGAAAATGAAATAATCGAAATTGGCATTTGTCCAATTGATATTGCTTCTGGTAAACCACTAGAGAAAGATAGTATCTTAGTGCAACCAGAACGCTCAACTGTTAGTAAATTCTGTACCCAGCTGACTACTTTAACTCAGGAGCAAGTTGACCGGGGAATTCCCTTTGCTGAAGCTTGTGAGATTGTACAAAACCAATATCTATCTCGTCAGCGAGTGTGGGCAAGTTATGGGCAGTATGATAAAAATCAATTTGAGAAACAGTGTCAGTCTCGTTTTGTCCAGTATCCTTTCGGAACCAGGCATATTAATGTCAAAACCTTGTTTGCTATTATGAATTCCTTGCCCCGTGAAGTTGGCATGGCACAAGCCTTGTCATTACTCAATTTATCCCTAGAAGGGACTCACCATCGAGGAGTAGATGATGCTTGGAATATTGCTCGTATATTGTCAAAATTACTCTGGCAATACAATAGCTAAATTTGTAAACTATTCTGAACCGATGGTTCAAAATCAATCTCACACTGATGGGGAGTGGTACTGAAATTGCAGGTGTAGGTTGCTAGACATTTTTTTTGCTGATTGAAAACTCTGAGATTATAATTATGCTCTCTAGCAACTGTACCAAACTTATTCACAAAGCGATAGCGTTCCATATAGTTGAGGAGTGACCATAGTTGTCGATTTACCACTATATCGATCCTGCGTTCATGTTGGTAGGCTAGCCAGTTGTCAATCAGCTTACCTCCGAAAGGATCAAACTGTTCTTTTGTCCACCAGAGGCTAGGGATTGTGATTCCTGTCTCGGAAATTGTCTGATTGGTAATTACACTTTCAGCTATTTGGCCATTCTCCTTCAACAACTCCGAGTCTAAAGGAGGAGAATCACATGAGACTGGTAGCGATGAGATTTGTGCTGATGCCAATTGAGAAAGAAAAAGGGGAAAGATTAGCAGCAAGAGCGGTACTCGCATTAGTAAACAATTACCTATTAAGTAGGAACTATCTATCCTTCGGTGCCCTGGCGAATGGCAAGGCCACCTCGCCTTCGGCCGCCCCGATATTATATCTCCATATCTTCTTTTAGATCCATAATGGTTTGTCCTTCTGACTGACCTGCCATTTTTTAGCCTCAAGGGATTTCATCTGTCTAAGGTGCGCTACGCAATGCGGATTTAAAATCCCCTTGGGTCGCACCTCCATTATCTCCCCTTTTCCTTAGGTCTGTCTAGTTATGGGTAGGTTTTTAAACACTGCTATCTAGCCCCCAAAGACGACGCCGAGAAGAACCATTGAGACGTTGGTGAGTATCTAGCAGTAGAGTAGGGATATCTAATTGTTCGGGACAGCGGGGAAGACAGTCACCGCAGCTAGTACAACGGTTGCCCTTAGTGCCAGGAAACCAATGACCAGCATTTTCAAACATCCGGTAGCGGTATTGACCAAAATCAGTCATATCGTAGGCAACTGCAAGATTACGCAGGCGCAAGACTTCGGGAATGTTAATCTTTTCTGGACAGGGGAGGCATTGGTAGCATTGGCTACAGCGGTCTGTTCCCAAAGCCTTGTCCAGCTGAGTTTCTAACCGTTCTAGAACGGCAATTTCTGCGGCAGTCAGGGGACGATCGCACTCAGCAACCTTTAAGGGTTCTATCAATTCCTCTGGGTTAGCAGGACCGACACTGAGGGTGGTAATGCGGCGATCGCTTAACAAAAAGCGGTAGTTTAGCTCTAGGGGGGAGAATGGTTGGCACAACTGTTTCAGGGTTTCCGGTGGGGTATAGAGACGACCTCCCTTATCAGCAGGAGAGATAATAAATATCCCCATATCCTTCTGGTTAGCTAGCTCCACTGCCCTTTCATTGCCCTGGAAGAAATAGTAGTAGTGAAGATTGACGAACTCAAATAAATCGGTCTTAATAGCGGCTTCAATCAACTCTAGGGAGCCGTGGGTGGAAAAGCCAAGATGTCTCACCCTGCCATCTGACATTGCCTCTCTGACTGCTTGCAGGCAACCCCTAGCATCTTCAACCCAACCTAGATGCTCCCAGGTATTAATGCCATGAATTGCCAGACAATCAATATAGTCAAGCTGTAGGCGAGCGAGTGAGTGATCGATCCACTGACGCATCTGATCGGCATCTGGGGTGGGTGGGAGCTTGGTAGTGATATACAAATGCTCCCGTGGCACTGATAATCTAGCGTTCAGGGCTAGCCCCAGATATTGCTCGCTTTTGCCATAGACTCTAGCAGTTTCCAGGTGATTAATCCCTAGTGCCACAGCCTGCTCGAGAGTTTTTTGAGCCTCTGACTCAGAAGCCAAACAGCGCATGGTTCCCAGGGAAAATACAGAGAGAAGTAGATTAGTTTTCCCAAATCGCCGATAGCGCATAAGCTTTGATAATAGGGATTAGGGATTAGGGACTAAGGACTAGGAAAGAAAGCAATTATTATTCGCCGTTGCTGCTAGAGCCTCCCCGTTGGATTAAATCTTCGGGTCGAAGGTTAGAAACAAACTCCCTGAAGGCTTTTCGTTCTTCCTCGTCAGCATCCCGATCTACAGGGATAGAAGCATCAGCCACTACTTCTTCCATTACCCAGATGGGGCTACCAGTGCGCAGTGCGATGGCGATCGCATCACTGGGACGGCAATCAATTTCTTTTTTCGCCTCACCCTGGCTAACACAGAGGACAGCATAGAAGGTATTATCCTGAAGTGAATGAATAATGATCCGCTCCAAGTTCATCTCCCACGCTTTTAGGATATTAGCGATCAGGTCATGGGTAAGTGGGCGAGGTGGCTGCTGTCTTTCTAAAGCACTGATAATTGCCCTTGCCTGCTCCTGACCAATATAAATAGGTAGGGCACGACGGTCTGAGCCATCTTTGAGCAACACAATTGGGCTGCGTGTGATGGCATCCAATGCAATTCCAGCAATTTTCATTTCAATCATCGGCTTAGCCTCTAAAACACGGTCGGCATCAAAAGTTTTAAAGCGAAGGGGTAAACTGGTATTGAACGGACCCCAGACTGCAATCAACGCATTCGCTGTTTACATTACTTAATCGATTCACTCCAGCCATGAAGACCTGATTAGGTCTGATTGAGCAAAGCTGTACACTCACAGTATGCACCAGTATCAGAGCTATGACATTCAACTTCATGAAAAAAACATATAACGGCAGTTGATCATTTGCTGTCTAGGTGAATTTACTGAAGCTTACTTTTATTGTCCCAAAAAAAAACCGTGTTTACAGGATTAGTTCAAGGCCTAGGATCAATTCGACCCCTGGGAAAAGATCGGTTCACCCTCTCGATGGGAGGGAATGCCTCCCAGGTAATTTTGTCAGATTTAGCCATTGGTGACAGTGTGGCGGTGGATGGAGTCTGTTTGACGGTGGAAGAGATTTTGCCCGATGGCTTTGTGGCGACGGCTTCTCCTGAAACCTTAGAGCGTACCACCCTAGGACAGAGAAGTCAAGCAGCGGATTATGTCAATTTGGAAACTTCGATGCGAGTTGGTAGCAAGCTAGGAGGACACTTTGTTACAGGCCATGTAGATGGAATTGGTTGTTTAATCGAGTCGGTGTCTACAGAAAAGGCTTGGGAGATGTGCTTTGCTGCTCCTCCATCCATGTCGGAGCAATGGCAGCGTCATGTTGCCCGTTATCTTGTTCCGAAAGGTAGTATTGCGGTCAATGGGATTAGTCTGACTGTGGCAGATTGTGACTCTGATGGCAGTTGGTTTAAGGCGGCTGTGATTCCCCATTCTTATACAGAAACTAACCTCCGTTACCTACAAATTGGCGATTGGGTGAATATAGAGAGCGATATCTTGGGGAAGTATGTCGATAAATTACTGGGTCATCGCCTAACGACAAACAACTCTAGGGAAGAGATTAGCTTAGCTTTTCTGGCAGAGAATGGATATTTTTGACATCTCCCCCCCCCTTGAAAGCTATCCCTTACCAATAAGTATTGAAACCCTTGTGGAGAGGGGAGAGGGGGAGAGGGGGCTCACAAGGGTAGGTTTTTTACAAAAGGGTGAGTCAGAACGATCGCAGAAACGAAAAAATAAGCTTTTTCTCCCCCTGCTTCCCCTGCTCCCCCTGCTCCCCCTGCTCATCTCAACTATAAATGTAA
>JBFRWF010000328.1:0-14687 GCA_051439465.1 Xenococcaceae cyanobacterium
ACGATGTCCACGCTGTGAGTCGTTTGGCAGGGAGTTTCCCCGGCTTATATCTGCGTTCCATTCCCCAAATACCTGCTAATCATATGATTATCTTAACAGGTTTTGACAGATATTTCTCATCTAGACGGAACAGTCGAAGGATTTAACGTGATCTGCTAGCACGACTCCTGATATTGGCAATCCTTCTGGAATTGCTATTTCAAGACCATATCCCTTTACTTTTGTCGTAATTGGACAAACTAAAATCAGTCTAACCCTACGATTGTATATGGTTGGCGAAATGACAAGCCCTGGACGACGACCTGCTTGCTCACGTCCAGACTGAGGGTTGAAGTCTATCCAAATAATATCTCCCTTTTCAGGAATGTATAACTCAGGATTACCAGAAGACTTCACGACCTACTGCTTCTCCACTATCAATTTCACCATGCAGACTCTCAGGTGTTACACCTGCTAGAAGTTCATTCAGTTTCTTCGCCTCTCTAGTCAAGGAAGGCAACCTACCAGCGATCATCCGTATGGCTAGAGATTCGATGGATTCTTCAGTCAACTCAGACAGTTGCTCTAGTTGCTCAAAGAGCGATTCAGAAATTTCTAATATCAGCTTTCGGGTAGCCATCTTTCACTATCTCATTAAAGTTAGCTGAATTCTATTTTATAAAGTCTATGGGATCCCACAATCAACCTTAGCACAGACAAAGAGCGATCGCATCTTTTTTTACCAGGAGATCGCCCGTTGAATCTTCACTCATTTCTTACCTCTGGAGTTGAGATTTTGGAATCACTTTACCACGACCCGGCTACCAACTCTCAAGAAACATCCTCAGCTACAGGGGATTGAGGAACAAGGCTGAAGCCCTTATACTATTGGCGCAAAGGGCGATCGCTTACAATAAAGGAATGAGAATTTTCCCAGTCCCCAATCACTGCGATGCTCGCGCATCAAAGATTTCTGCGCGTCGGATCACCAGTCACTATTTTCAGATTAGAAGAGTCTTCTTGCAAAACTGACATGCTCACGCTTTAACCCTCACCATAGAAATCCTCGTTTAGGAGTTCTTCCAAGGAAAAGGGACACTCAAGAGGATATTCATTTTCAGAGGGTTTTCTCACACCATACTTGGCGCGACTCCCTTCTTTAATTGCTAGCTTTCTAGCTCCTGGATAGCTCTTTGTCACAGCCTCTGTAAGATAGGTTTTTAGAGAGGGAATGTTAGCCACCGAATCATTTACTCGCTCGCGGTGTTCATCCACTGAGTTATACCAACTCTTTTTCATTTCCCACGGTGCATCACTCTGTACCATTAGCTTCAGTAGATGTGCTAGGAGAATTTTAACGTTACTTGCCAAGGCATTTTTGTCAGCCTTTCCCATATCCACCAACTCTTCCAATAAATTCTCCCAATCCACGTCATTGAATCGACGCTCCCTTATAGCTGATATCGTCTCTTCTAACCATAGATGATAATCCTGCTCATAAAGCGTTGAGTTATTGGTAACTTCCGATAATTGAGTTGTCATGGAAATCGCTCCTTAGGCGTCAGTTGAGCTTAAATACTATTCTCCAACAGCAGCTCGATAAATGCTCAAAGCCTAGAGTATCGGTCAAGAAATAAGGGTTGACAAAAAAGAGGTAATCTGCAATCAGGTACTTCCCAAGTGTTGGCGAGCAAAATCCGTGATAATCTGCGTCATCCACGTCATCCGCGTTCTATCCGCCCATACACTTTCAGTAGATCGAAAAGTTTTTTCGGTCAGGGCGATCGCTAAGAGGAAAAATGCTGAGTATTTATACTGACGGCGCTCCCCTTCGGCGCACCTAGGCTAACGCCCCAGCGGAGCAGCCCGGTGACCGCCAATCTCTCCAGGATTTACATAGTACTTACATATTACAAAAGACCTGCGGAATGTGGGGATTAAACTAGTTAGATAGGCAATGCCAATTGACAATTGACAAGTGACAACTGACAAACTATGCAATATCGGCGATTTGGTCGCACGGAACTACAAATGCCTGTCTTCTCCTGCGGTGGCATGAGATACCAGCATAAGTGGCAGGATGTCCCAGCATGGCAAATTCCCAAGGAAAATCAGCGCAATCTGGAAGAGACAATTCGCCGTGCAATAGATGTTGGCATTAACCACATTGAAACCGCACGGGGTTATGGTACCTCTGAGATGCAGCTAGGCAGGATTCTGCCTACTTTTCCCAGAGAGAAGCTAATTGTACAAACGAAAGTATCTCCTAAACCAGACCCCAAAGAGTTTCGACGGCAATTTAACCAGTCCCTTGCTTTCCTGAAACTAGACTACGTCGATCTGCTGGGACTCCACGGCATTAATACCGCAGAACTATTGCACCATAGTATTCGACCGGGAGGATGCCTCGACGAAGCCCGAAAGCTTCAAGCACAAGGGAAGGTGAGGTTTATCGGCTTCTCCACTCACGCACCAACACAGATAATTATTAAGACCATTGAAACAGGTGAGTTTGACTACCTTAATCTCCACTGGTACTACATTAACCAATTCAATTGGCCTGCAATCGAAGCCGCTCAACGTCACGATATGGGAGTTTTTATTATTAGTCCTTCGGATAAAGGGGGACAACTCTACAACCCCCCCAAGAAATTGGTGGAACGCTGTAAGCCTTTGAGTCCGATGGTGTTTAATGACTTGTTTTGCCTCAGCCATCCCCAGGTACATACTCTCAGTTTAGGAGCGGCACGACCAACGGATTTTGATGAACACTTGAAGGTGTTGCCCCTATTGGATAAGGCTTCAGAGATTTTACCGCCAATTTTGGAGGGTTTAGAACAAGAAGCGATCGCCTGCTTGGGAGAAGAGTGGGTTCGCACCTGGCACATTGGTTTGCCCAAGCCAGAAGAAACTCCCGGCGGGGTGAATATCCCGATAATTCTGTGGCTGAGAAACCTAGCGATCGCCTATGACATGGTTGAATATGCCAAAATGCGCTATAACCTTTTGGGCAATGGTAGCCATTGGTTTCCTGGTGAAAAAGCAGACCGAATTGAGAAACTCAACTTGAAAAAATGTCTCGCTAATAGTCCTCACATTGATAAAATACCTGCCCTGTTGTCAGATACCCATCGCCTCCTCGGAGGTAAAGCAGTTCAGCGTCTCTCTCGAACATAGGGTACTGGGCACACGACTTCGTGGAGTTCTATACTAATTCAATAATGAACGCAATTCAATCATAAAATTAAGGCACTGCTTTGCATTCATAGAAACTGGGTCCAACGCCGTTGAAGTAGAATATTTCATATTGATATTTCTGACTTTCTCGGGAGAGTACGCTCCCAGTTGCACAACCTTCATAGACCATTCGCCAAATATCCGACTTTCAACTTCTGAAAAGTCAATCAGTTCGGTGTTGAAGTGGCGTTTGTCATTCGCTATTCTAGAATATGTTCGACTGACGTGCTTCCTATCTCCTTCGAGGATTTGAAGGAACATTGAGTTTCCATAGCAGAGCATACCGGTTATACCTACTGGTGTGTTGTTCTTTTCAGACTTTTCCATAATGTCTTTAAGATCCGCATAGGTCAGTTCAGGAATAGCCTGGCTGCAGTAAATCAGTCTGCACAAGCTCATTTTAGCACTCCCTTATAAAGTGATTAAATTTACTTTACATAATATATTAATATTTGCATTTTAGTGCGCCTTTTGGATTCGTCCTTATAAACAGATAATCTGGAAATGTATATATTTCTCTAGATTATCTGCAACTATGATGCTGAAATTCCCTGTGTGAATGAGCGCATTCAGGTCCCTATTCCCTGTTCCCTGTTCCCTGTTCCCTACTTCAAGTGTCCTGTCTTAAGCCGCAAACGCAGCGATCGCCACGTTATGGATGGAGGAAAACACAAGTGTTTTCTTAAGAGTTGTTAGCCATGATATTGTTGGTAAAGTCATACTACTGAATTATAAAGCCAGTACAAATTAACCAACAGTATCATTTTTCAGACTTCAGACTTCCTAGGTCACTCCGCTAACCGATCGCCAATAACTATTTTGCAGCCTCTTTACGAGCAGCAGCAGCCTCGTCAGGATGAATCCCCAACCTGGTCAAATTGAGGCGACCTTTAGGGTCAATTTCTCGCACCTTGACAACTACCTCATCACCGACAGCTACCTCATCCTCAACTTTGCCTACTCGTCCTTCAGCTAGTTGAGAGATGTGAATCATCCCTTCTTTTCCAGGAAACAATTCTACAAAGGCACCAATCTGAATAATCCGGGTGACGCGACCGAGATAGACATCCCCTTCATTCAGCTTGCGGGTCATATTATAGATAAGCTTCTTCGCCTCCTCCGCTTTTTCAGCTTCAATCGCGGAAATGGTGATTGTGCCGTCATCATCAATATCCACTTTTGCCCCGGTTTGCTCGGTAATCCCTTTGATGGTTTTGCCTCCCGGTCCAATCACCGTGCCAATCAACTCTGGATCGATCTTCAGAGTCAGCAGGCGTGGGGCATAGGGAGAGAGTTGGGGACGAGGCTTGTCAAGGACATCGAGCATTTTCTCCAGAATATGCAGCCGTGCTGGCTTGGCTTGTTCAATCGCTTTGGCGACAATATCCATAGACAGACCAGTGATTTTCATGTCCATCTGCAAAGCAGTAATCCCGGTATCTGTCCCAGCGACTTTGAAGTCCATATCACCGAGAAAGTCTTCAATCCCCTGAATATCGGTGAGAATGCGAACTTCATCTCCTTCTTTGATTAAGCCCATCGCCGCGCCGCTGACTGGCTTGGTAATTGGTATCCCGGCATCCATCAAAGCCAGGGTGGAGCCGCAAACCGACCCCATTGAGGTGGAGCCGTTGGAGGATAGGATTTCCGATACCACTCGCAGCACATAGGGGAAATTCTCTTGGGGGGGCAATACTGGCACCAGAGCCCGTTCTGCTAATGCTCCGTGACCAATTTCCCTTCGTCCTGGAGAACGGAGGGGTTTGGTTTCTCCTACTGAAAAGGGTGGGAAGTTATAGTGATGCAGATAGCGTTTTTCATCCTCTGGGTGCAGGTCGTCGGCGAGGGCTTGGGCATCTCCCGGTGTTCCCAGGGTGGCAATGGATAAGACTTGGGTTAGTCCCCGTTTAAATAGTCCGGTACCGTGGACTCGTTGGGGTAGGATTCCCACTTGACAAGATATGGGTCGCACTTCGTCCAGTTTGCGACCATCCACCCGAACACCCTCTTCAATAATCTGACGGCGCATCAGTTTCTTGGTCAGGTTTTTAAACAGGGTATCAACTACTTTGCTATCTTCAGTAGCAGCAATCTTGAGCGGATCCTCCTCTGGCAATTCGGCGATCGCGCTATTAACTGTTGTTTCTTTGACCTCCTCTAAGGCATCATCGCGAGCGTTTTTGTCCAGGTCATATTGAGAGAGAACTTTTTGGATGGCATCGGAGGCGCGATCGCGAATAAACTTCTCCAGCTTCTCATCTACTGGTGGTTCTTCCTCACTTACCAGTTCAATGCCCAATTCTTTCATCAAGTCTTGTTGGGCTTCAATCAAGTCCTGCACCGCTTCATAGCCGAAATCAATTGCCTCAATCACATCTTGTTCCGGCAACTGGTTTGCCCCGGCTTCTACCATCACCACTCCATCAGAGGTACCAGCTACCACTAAATCCAGATCGCCATTCTCGACTTCTTCATAGGTTGGGTTAATGATAAAATCATCTCCCACTAACCCAACCCGCACCGCTGCCATTGGTCCGTAGAAGGGAATTTTAGCTAAAATAACTGCTACCGAAGCTCCTGTCACCGCCAACACATCTGGCGGCACTTCTGTGTCCATCGATAGGGTAGTGGCTATGATTTGAATGTCATCCCGCAGCCATTGGGGAAATAGAGGACGCAGGGGGCGGTCAATCAGACGACTTGTAAGGGTTGCTTTTTCTGGTGGACGACCTTCCCGCCGGAGAAAACCGCCAGGAATACGACCTGCGGCGTAAAGTCTTTCTTCATAGTCTACTAACAAGGGCAGAAAGTCAATTCCTTCTCTACCTGAAGTTCGAGTCGCCGTCACCAAAACAGCCGTGTCCCCTGACTGAATCAAAACCGAGCCACCTGCCTGTGGAGCGAGAAGGCCAACTTTGATTCGAATATCCCGTCCATCAAAGGATATTGACTTATCAAATTCTTGCATTCAGCTTCTTTTCCTTCTTTATCTCTTTTCTCTTTCTCTGGCAATCCTAGCATTTATTTGAACCTCTAAGGGCAAATCGAAGATTATGCCCTTAGATTCTGGAATCGAGTTACCCCGTCTCCCATTCCTGCAAATTAAATAAACTTAGTTGTTTATAAACTGGTTTGTCCAGCTTGACAGGATTCCCAGGCTCATCGGGCAACCCCAATGATATATCCCTCTTGCGAGAGTCAGTTGATTCTGACTTGGGCGTAACTTTCCGAGTGACCCCCGGTAGTTGTTTTGATTTAGTTTTTCTAGACCTTGATTTAGTTTTAGTCCTTTGATTTTTGACCGTTGACTTTTTCGATTTTTTCTGAGTTTTCTTGGTTTTTGATTTAGCCCTGGAGCCGCCATTAAAGAATAGCTCTTTAGCTCGTTTGGCTATGTTTTTGGCCGCTTGAATGTCAGCATCTTCATAGTAGCCACAGGATTCACAAATAAATTTTTCACCATTTCGGTTAGTCGGGCTAATCTTGTCACAGCAAGAACATTGCTGTGATGTATGTTTTGGATCAACTGTTATTAGTCGATTTCCCAGTTTGGCTGCTTGATGTTCTGTTTTTTTCCTCAAACTATACCAAGCAGCGTCACTAATCGCTTTATTTAATTGAGCTTTAGCAGTTTGTCCATTTCTTTGATATTTTCCTGTCTTTGGGTCTATAATTGGTTTACACCTTGCTTTCATTCCTGAAATATTCAGGTCTTCAAAACTGATTAAATCACCTGATTGTGCTATTCTTAAAGCAACTTTCCAGTGAGAATCCTCTCGTCTTCTTCTAATATTTTGATGAAGCCTAGCAACTCTTACCGCTTGCTTTTGTCTATTTTTTGACCCTTTCTTTTTTCGAGATAAACGTCTAGCTCGAATGGTCAAACGTCTCTCTAAGTGTTGAGAAAATCGCGGATTTTCCAGAATTTCACCGGTACTCAAAGAAGCTAACTTGTTGATACCTACATCAACTCCGGTTATAGTTTTAATTTCTTCAGGTTTTTTCAGTGGAACATCACCAATGGTATCATCTCTAAACAAAATTGACACATAAAAACCATCCGCTTCAATTGATATGGTAGTAGTTCTTATTTCCCAATTATCAGTCAGAGGACGGGACTTAAAAAACTTCATTTTCCCCAAACCGGGCAAAGTAATACGATTCCCTTTAATAGTTACAGTCTTAGGTTTAAATTCAAAACTATTCCCCTCATCAATTTTTTTGAATCTAGGAAACTTAGCTTGACCAGAAAAGAAGTTATTAAAAGCCTTATTTAAGTGTTGTAAAGACTGCTGTAAGACATCATAAGGTAGAGCTTGATACCAAGGACGGTATTCTCTTAAATAAGTCAAATTTGATGATTGCATTTCATAAGCAGTTCTTCTCGGATTAAACGGTTTTGAATCATCTTTAGTTCTTCTCAGTTTTGGATTGGTCTTACTTTTCCAAGGATAGCCAATTGATGCAACTCTATTTACTGAACAAGTGAGGGGTGTTTGTTCTGATTTGTTTCTAATCTCACAATAATCACCTACAATATAACTAGAATAATAACTATCAATTCTGTCTCTCAAACAAAAGTTATAAAATGAGCGCATCATCGGTTGCCAGCTTTTGATTCGCTGTTGCTGTTCCTTATTAGGATGTAGCTTAAACCGATAAACAATCTGCATTTTTATAAATCAACACACAAAGTTTTAATTGTCATAATTACATTCTAGCAATAAGTTAGGTCAAACCTCTTATTTTTTTTATTTTTTTAAGATAAATTTACATTCAGAAAAAAAATTATCCTAGAATAAAAATCGGGAAGAACAAGTTTATAGGTTTATTACGCGAGTATTTATGTGTTGTCCGCAATTCCCCTACGACCAAATCAGAGATTATGGTCGCAGTACCCTTGCGGGAACTTCGATGGTATAGCTAGTGACCCTAGTCAAAGTCATCAAAATGGTAAGTAACTGAGAGATTAGCTTATGGTTACAACATTCACGACTACTGAGCTGCGGATTGTTCTCGATAACATTAGCTGGCAGACTTATGAAGCGATGCTAAAGGAGACTGGGGAGCATCGCACTTCCCGCTGGGTTTATGACAAGGGGCAATTGGAAATTATGACTCCGCTGATGCCCCATGAGCGGAACAACCGACAGATTGACCGCTTGATTTTCGTTTTGGCCGAGGAATTAGGATTAAACATCAGCAGTGTTGGATCAACCACCTTCAAGCGCAAAGACTTAGAGGGTGGATCTGAACCAGACAGCAGCTAATACATTCAAAACGAACCGCTCATCAGGGACAGAAACAGAATTGATCTGGCTTGTGATCCTCCTCCAGATTTGGTGCTGGAAGTAGAATATTCTAAGTCATCTGTGAATAAGCTTCGGCTTTATGCGTCGATGGGCGTTCCAGAATTTTGGCGATACAATGGGCGGGAGTTGCTTGTCTATCGGCTGGAATCGGAGCAGTATGTCCTGGTTGAGAATAGCCCTACTTTTGGGAATATACCAGTGAGGGAGATTCCCCGGTTTCTGGAACAAGGCAAACAGATCGGGGAAGTGGCAATGACTAGGGCTTTCCGAACCTGGGTTAGGGAGGAATGGCACGCTCAATAAGAGGCAATCAGCCAGCGTAAGTCTATAATTTTCAAGGTTTTCGGCGATTTGGGTAGGGTGCGTTAGGCGCGTCCTCTCTGCTTCGGGATCTACCAGTTTTGGCTATCTGCGCCGTAACGCACCATTGACCAAACGGGGGCGGTGCGTTACGCTGATCGCGCTTCGCACCCTACAATGCTGCTCCCTGTTCCCCTTTCCCCGTTCCCTGTTCCCTGTTCCCTGTTCCCTGTTCCCTGTTCCCTGCTTCCTTCAAAAAGGGGTAGTTAACCCGGATTTGGTATGAAGTGCTACAAAACACAATCGGCAGACACGAGCATTGAGGCTGAGTTAGTGCAGTTTGGACTATGGCGCAAGATGACACCAGGGCAAAAAGAGGCTTTAGTAAGGCGTGTGGCTAAACGGGTGCCGAGATTAGTCTTGATGGGGATTCGCTGTCAGTTTCCTGATGGTTCTCCTGCCCAAGTGAGGCAGATTTATATCAGAAAACGCTTGGGACAAGAATGGGCTGATTTTCTCTGTGTCGATAATCGGGGAGGACTAGTGGTAGAAGATCCAATTTGGCTAGCACACCAGTTGGCAGTGATTCTGGAATCTTTGGGCATTCCTTACTATATTGGGGGGTCTGTGGCTAGTTCCCTCCAAGGAGAAGTGAGATATACAGAAGATTTAGATTTAGTATTAAATATTCAATCAAATCAGGTGCAGCCGCTAATTGAGGCAATGGGGGACTCCTTCTACATTAGTGAAGTGGCAGTAGAGGAAGCGATTAGTGGTAGCACTTCTTCTTTTAATGTCATCCACCTGGAGACTACGGAGAAAGCAGATATGTTTGTGATGCGCTCAGACGAGTTTTCCCGCTCAAAAATGGCGCGTCGCCAGCTTCATGTTCCTGACGGGGAACTTGACGAATCTTTCTATGTGTGCAGTCCTGAAGATACGGTGCTACAGAAACTTGTCTGGTTTCGGATGACTGCTAGGGAGTTCCAAAAGCAATGGCGGGATATTTTAGGGGTGTTGAAGCTACAGGGGGAACGTCTTGATTTTGGCTATATGTGGCAGTGGGCGGATACTTTGGGTTTGTTGGCAGAATTGGAGACTGCTTTTACTGAAGTTGGTCTTTAGCTTTTTTCATTAGGAGAGCAAATGAATACTCTTCATATTTCAATAGGTCGTCATTAGACTAAGGAATCGCGCAGAAAAAACTTATATGATTTAAATATAGGGGATGATGGTAGCGATCGCTACTGGCAAAATGTCAAGAATTCCTGACTTAGTCAGCCATACACAGGGGTCGAAGCCAATAACAAAAGTTTACACAATTGAGCGATCACCTTCCATCTCTGTCAGGGTGTCTCATTCTCAATAGGAAAGTTCTGCGTTTGAGCAAGAGCTGTATGATGATAATAAAGAGTGGGGGAGATGCTAGGGAATGAGTGTGGTATTGATTGGCGATCGCACTGTTGGCAAGACCAGTATGATTATGGCTTTGGCTGACTCCATCAGAAGTCAGCACGTCAGGGTTGTTCGTCCTTCCCCTGAAAGTTTAAGGAAAAGATATGGCGATCCCTACACGGGTGAAATTGCCAGTACCAAACAGACAAGGGGAGAAATGCTGTCATTACAAGTGGATTTGCCGACAGGTCGTAGAACAATCCCAGTTCGATGGGTAGATACTCCGGGTGAAGCCTCAGAAAGCAAAAACTGGAGAAAAAAGAATCCCTCGGCTTGGGATGAAATCCAAAAAGAACTCAGCCAGAGCCAAGGGGTTGTTCTCTTGCTTCCTCCTCCGGAAGATTTACTATCAAAACCAGACCAGATTGAAGAAAATTTACGCAAGACCTCTACTCAGTGGAACAATTATTTTCTCAGCTGGCTGGAATTTTTAAAGCAGCACTGCAGTAAAGTTCAACATATACTGCTCTGTATGAATCAAGCTGATTTGTTTTGCGACTTTGAAGATGAAGGAAGAACTTGGCAATACAAACTCCAAAGTTATGCTTTTTTTCGCTATAACGATTACATTCGCGAGCAATATTTTTCTGCTGCTAGCGATCTAATATTTGCTTACAATTCCCAAGGGAATAACCCTAGACTCAAGTTTTTTATCACGACTATCTATAATCGAGCCTTGCTTGAACTTCCTTGGATTTATCTAAGTTCTTATATCGCGAATATCTAGAATATATTAGCAGAGGAGTCAAGAAGCGATGAATTCACAAAATTCAATTTCTATTTATGAGTTCTCCAGAGGATTTTCCAATGCCCACTATTCCGAGCAATATCAAACATGGGTATCGGAGGAACCTACTCAGTCTATTGACCGAGAAAACTTCCCCGTTCCTCAACCAATTCAAGAAGCTGTCGAAAATGGAGATTTTGCTATCAATGATAACTATCCTCCTGAGTCTGACGAATTTGCTCTCATTGCCAGGAACATTGGTAAATATTCAGTTTTGGCAGTAGCAACGGGAGAAATTGACGCAGCAGGTCGTCCTTTAGTTGCTTACCGATACTTCTGGCTAGAAAGATTCCAGGTAAGACAAGAAGAAACAGGTGAGGAAACAGAACTAGATGGAATTGGGACTTTATTGGGTTGGTGGTACAGAGCCAGTCAGCCTCGCTATCACCTTGATGAGAATCAAAATCTCCCTATTGAACGACAAAAATATCCCGTTAACCTTTACCTGACCCAAGAATTTGATTCATACTTTCCTGAAGTAGCAGGTATTTTTTCGCAGATAACTTATCTTCCAGATGCTCGTATAGCCGAAAAGAATAATGATGATATTTTTCCTCAACCTTTGGCTTGGCACAGTCTAGTGCTTGGGTTACAAGCTGAATATAAGTTTCAAGAAAGATATCAAATTCCTATTTCTTGGGCTTGGAATGTTCGTTGGTTAGACCGCCCAGAAAGATTTGCCCTTATTCTTAGTGCAGACAAACAAGCTAATCAGTATAATTTGCAGGATTTGAAAAGGTCTAGGAAGGAACTCGTAGCACCAGTTGATGAAGTAGTTTATGAATTACCTAGTGCCATTGAAGAAAGCGGTCAATTAGCACTAGCCCCAGCCGCGTTCCAGGAAGAATATCCTCAAGAAGCAGTTATCATTCCCGAGACAACTTATGAATTCTCTCAGGAAATTTACCGAGGGGAAATTGGTCAAACTTTAGCGATCGCCATCTTGAGGAAAGGCGACTTAAGTCAAGCAGAGAGAGTCACTCTGAACAAAGATAATAACCGTCAAGAGGCGATCGAATTCTTTCCCGGTGAGGGAAGCACGCAAGTTCAGCTTGAGATTCCTCCCCGGACATCGCAAATAACCCTCTCCAACCAATCGTCAGCAGAATTTGTCTGCCAAGCTACTATTATTCCCGATCCAGTTTATGAATTCTCTCAAAATAGTTATCGGGGAAAAATTGGCGAATCAGTAACAGTAACAATATTGAGAAAGGGGGACTTAAGTCAAGATGGAGATATTACTGTAGTATTTGATAATAAGTCGGAGATTATTTCCTTCCTGACTGACGAAGAAGGCCAATCTATTCAGGTAAAAGTAAATTATCAAACAGAGAGGATAAATCTCCAAAAACCAAGCTCGGGAAAGTTGGGAAATATCCATACAGCCATTATTACTCCAGAAAAATCTGAAGCAGAATTAAGGGAAAAATACTATCAGTCAATTAATCAACCAGTAACAGAAACCCAAGGGGAGCATCCCATTTTTGTAAATCTATTTTCCAAACTAACAAGAATACTAGGGGTAAAGGCATATTTGAAAGAGCTACTGTGCAAAATTGGGATGCTCCCAACCCAAGCCCCTAATATAGCAAACAAACCGAGAATATCTGAAACAGCTCAGCAAAAACAAAAAACAATAGATATTCGCATTCTTGGACCTAGAACATCAGGCAAGACAACCTATCTGGCAACACTTGCCCGTTTGCCTAACTGGCAAAGGCTGGAAGTTGAATTTCCTCAACTAACTATAGAAGCGAAAAATGAGAATGCGGAAAAACTAGAAAAAATGGCAAGAGACATCCTCGAACAGGGATCAAGTTTTACTTCTACTTCACGAAAAGATGGAAAAGAACCTGACTACTATTTTCAGATCGCAATTTCTGCTGTTAAAAGATTACCAAGGGTCTTAATTGAATTAAATGTAAAAGACTTTGGCGGTGAAATTTTTGAAGATTTATCACGATTAGAGCAATATCTGAACGAGCATATGTTTGCTGCTCAAGGTTGGATGATCATGCTAACGGATTGGGAAGAAGAACGGGATGCTGATCTTTACTTACCTGCTTTTAAAAAAATCTGCAAAGCAATCTCAGAAAAAGAAAGTCAGAATCCAGAAATTAAAAACTTGCGATTAGCCGTTGTGATGACCAAATGTGAGCGAGGAGAAATTTGGCCGGGACGACTTTACCCAGATGAAGACCTGTTTGCGGTCAGATTACCAGAAACTTATCATCATTTGACCAAAAAATTTCCTCCTAAGACTAACCGCTTAAAATTCTTTGCTTGTTCGTCATTTGGTGTGTTAAGCGACAGAACTGAGAATTTTGACCCGCGACCCAATCGCTATGTTTCTGATGATGGAAGTTCCCCCGACAAAACTGCTTACTTGAGAAACTCTGGTAAATGGAACCCCTTTGGCTTGATTGCACCACTTTACTGGTTAAGTACCGGAAAAACCTTACATGACCCCCGATTTTAAGGAGAGAATGCAAAATTTACAGGTTTATCCAGATATTAGAATTGTCGGTCCTCGTAGTTCTGGCAAAACAGCATTTATAGCAGCCCTGGCTTGTTGGCATAATACCGATCCCAACAGCCCTATTCTCTCAGTTACGCCCTATGACGACCAAGCAAATACCTTGAGAAGAATAGCAAGAGATGTCCTCAAACAAGGTTTACAGCCAGCGAGTACTCCCCATGTAGATGACCCCACTCAATTGCCGCAATACACCTTGCTGATCCAGATGAAACCCGCTTTCTCCGAACAGCCCATCAAGTTCAAAGTCTCTTGTCGGGAGTATTCGGGGGAATTAGTTGAAGATTTGTTAGGTGGCTCTATATTTCAAGTTAATCTGAAAAGTTATCTCGATGATTGTGCCTCAGTGCGGGGACTGCTCTTATCGATGGATGGGACATCAAGGCAGGATGACAAGTATGCTAAAGCATTTGAAACCTTGAAAATAGAGCTAGGGTGGCGCTTGGTTGCCCGGGAAAATCCTTTGTCAAATTATCGAATCGCTGTAGCCTTTACCAAATGCGAGCAAGAAGAAGTTTGGATTCATCGGTATAATCTAGAAAGGTTTCTCAATGTAAGATTCTCCAGTACCAGAGACGCTCTAGCAGATTGGTGTCGGGAGTGGAACTGTAAAATAAACTACTATCTCTGTTCTGCCTTTGGGACGACAGATGGTAGTAAACCTAATGCTATAGTAGAGAACAAGAGCCCGCAAGGAACTACTGCTGTCCTGGCTAAACCCAATCTCTGGAAGCCTATCGGTCTGGTTGCGCCAATTTACTGGCTGCATACTGGTCAGGACGATCCTCGCCTAAACACTATTTAGGAGTGAAGAAGCGATGAATTCCCCAAGCACAGTCACCGTTTATGAGTTTTCTAGAGGATTTCAAAATTCTCACTATTCCAAACAGTATGGAAGATGGGTATCGGGGGGGCATAGTAAGCCTATCGAGCGAGAAAACTTTACCGTTCCCAAACCAATTCAAGAAGCTGTCAAAAATGGGGATTTCGCTATAAATGATAACTATCCTCCATCCTCTGAGGAATTAGCCCTCATTGCTAGAGATATTGGGAACTATTCGGTTTTGGCAGTTGCAACGGG
>JBFRWF010000329.1:0-13045 GCA_051439465.1 Xenococcaceae cyanobacterium
AGGAATGCCACTAAAAGGAGCCACCTTACCAGGAAAAGGAACCGATGAGTCCCATTATCTACCAACCTGGAAACAGCTAACAGAAATTATTGGTCATAAAGACTTCCTCTTTCTGGCAGATTCTAAACAGGCGGTTCGTTTGGCGGAAATTTCTCTGGTAGTCGTTTTACCCGGAGTTCAAATGACGGATGTGGCGATCGCCCAGTTGCTCGATCGTGGCATTGAAACTCTCTTCCTGACCCAGAATTGGCAATTTCGCGGCAGGTTGCAAGGTAAGTACCATACCAATCCCAGGGTGAGGTTGGCTCAGTACCGCACCGTGGAAACCACTTTCGCCATGGCTCTGGCACAAAAGTTGGTGCGGGGCAAAATTCACAATCAGCGCACCCTACTGCAAAGGAAAAATCGAGCTGCGACAGGAGGCATCCGGGAGTTGGGGGAAAGTATCGAGCTGATGGGGGCGTATCTGGAGAAACTCAAGAACTTTTCGACCCCCTTAAATCGCAATGAAATGATGGGAATTGAGGGAATTTGCGCTAAAGCTTACTATCAAGCATTGCACCATTATTTTCCGGTAGAGTGGAATTTTAGCGGACGCAATCGCCGCCCACCGCGAGATCCAATTAATGCCCTGTTGAGTTGGGGTTATGGTGTTTTGTTGGCGCGGATTTTTGCTGCTTGCGTCCAGGGGGGACTTGATCCTTATTTGGGATTTTTCCATGCTATCGAACCCTATCGACCAAATTTGGCACTGGATTTGATGGAGGAATTTCGCCCGGTTGTGGTGGATCAGGCGTTGCTATCTCTTATTCGGGAGAATGGTGTAAGACCAGAGGATTTTGAGTTATCTGCTGATGGAGAGGGAATTTGGTTGGGCAAAATGGCTAAAACGATGTTTTTAATAGTTTTGGAACGTCGCTTGCAGGAAACTTTTCTTTATCCTTCTCAGGGGCGGCGGTTGAGTTTGAGTCAGATATTTGTGGAACAAGCTCGTTGGATAGCCAGGTGTTTGATGGAATCTAGTTTGGATTATGAGGCATTTATGTTGAGATGACTGGGGATTGAGAAAAAAACAATCCAAAATACCTAAAAGGAGAATCTTTTATGGCAAGTTTGTGGTTGGTTTGTTATGACGTGCGAGATGATAAGCGCCGCACTAAGTTGGCGAAATTGATAGAACAGCGTTGCGAACGGGTTCAGTATTCTGTGTTTGAATGTCCTCTGAAGGCGAAGGTTTTGGATGAGCTTGTCAAACGATGGTTAAAGGTGTTGAATTTGAAGGAGGATAGTTTAAGAGCGTATCCTTTAGAGCTTAAAGCAAAGGAACAAACCAAGGTTTATGGTGTGAGTGAGTTGCCTTATGAGCCTTTTGACTTGATTATTATTTGACCACTCCCACATTTGGAAAAAGTGAATGGCTACGGTGAATGGCTACCAACTCTTAAGAAAACTAAATTGTAAGGTGGGCATTGCCCAGAATTTTCTCTGTGTGTGTTACAAGTTTTTGGTCGGCAATGCCCACCCTACGGTGAATGGTACTGAAATAATATCAAGTTCGGATAATCACTTATAAAAAAAGACATTTGTGTAGGTTGGGTTGAGGCAACGTTCTCGAAGAGCGGCGCTCGCGAAGCGCGTCGAAGACTAGCCTACTCGAAGAGCGGCGAAGCCTAGCCCAACACCCATATCACTTATGTTGGGTTTCACTCTCGTTCAACCCAACCTACTTTTTTATAACTAATTTATCGAACATGATATAAGAGGCAATCAGCCAGTGTATGTAAGGTGGGCATTGCCCAACGTCAGTTCGACGAAATTTAAACCACTTAAAACCCGCACGGTTAAGAATTACAGGCTAGATACTGCTGAGAAAGCCGTGTCAATTAGCAAAGCTTAATGACAAAAAGGCGGCGATCGCTGCCTTCTCTGACTCACCGTGAGCTCAAATTAAATGCCCCTAGCCAAATAAAACGGATCAAGTGTAGTCTGAGTAAGCAGTTGAGAGATTAGAGAGGTTCAGATAGTATTGAGAGCTGACGGGGTTACAACCCCGTCAAACCCTTGACTAAGTAGGTAGGTGGGAATAAACACAACTATGTAAAGTAATGTTACAGATGACCAAAGAAGGCGATCGCTACGGGAGCATCCCAAAGTCAGTAGATCGAAAAGTTTTTTTCCAAAAGGGCGATAATCTTTGAAATATCCAAAAAGTTCCCTGTAGAAGAAAAATATTCATTGACTGACCAAATTCGTCGCTCATCTCGTTCAGTCTGTGCTAATCTAGCTGAAGCAAGGAGAAAACCGTCAATTGTCAATACGTGGATGTTGACTTTTTGGATTACTGAATCGGTATTCTAGCCCAAAGTTATCCCCCGGGAATTTTTGGGAACGCTCTGGGCTTCACTTCTGGCAGGGGCAATCGCCGATCCGACCAAAACGCCCAGGCGTTCCCACCGCTACGCTAAAATTCCCTGATAGAAGATATCAGCCAGAATTAAAGCGAAAGGTTTCTGTGGATAAGGTTTCCACATAGTTGAGTTCTACCATTTTGTCGGCGAGCATTTGAAGTGTCCAATTCCCCCTTCCTGCTGGGGCTTCACTACAAGTGATCGCTATAAGATAGGCTTCTTTTTCTCCATCAATAATTTTGGGGCGACGGTCTTTACTATACGGTGATTTCGACGAATATTTTTGAGTAACTCCTCTGACCCAGACTTATGCTCAAGATAGTCGTACATCAGTCTGAGCGATGGAATCTCGTCTCGATCTTACCCAAATCTTCTGTGAAGTAGATGACTTCTATCAAACTTTTGAAAGTCATTGGCAACAACAACCGCTCTTGACCTCTACTTGTGGGGAACGCCTGTGTCGCTCTCGCTTGAGTTTGAGTGAAGTAATGACCATTGCGATCGCGTTTCACGGTTCTGGCTATCGCACCTTTAAGGAGTTCTATACTCTACAAGTGCTCCCAGGCTGGCGTAAGGCTTTTCCCAATTTAGTTAGCTACACTCGTTTTGTCGAGTTGATGCCCTGGTCGCTGATGCTCTTGTGTTGCTAACTCCAAACCCGTCGCGGGGAGGTAACTGGCATTTCATTCATTGATTCGACTCCAATTGAAGTGTGTCATCCCTGTCGTTCCAGAAGTCATCGAGTTTTTGAAGGCTTAGTCGGTTGGGGCAAAAACTCCGTTGGTTGGCACTATGGATTCAAACTGCATCTGATTATTAACGAACGAGGTGAACTGCTTGCCTTCAAGCTGACTCCTGGCAATGTGGACGACCGTAAACCTGTGCCTGACTTAACTCAAGATCTCATCGGCAAGCTATTTGGCGATCGCGGCTACATTTCCCAGGAGTTATTTGAAAAGCTCTACGAGCAAGGTCCCGAATTGATTACACGGCGCAAAAAGAACATGAAACAGAAATTAGTCCGATTAATCGACAAAATTCTCCTGCGGAAACGTTCCTTGATTGAAACTGTCAATGACCAGCTTAAGAACATCTCTCAAATTGAGCATTCGAGACACCGCAGCATCTGGAATTTTCTCGTTAACCTGTTGGCTGGCTTGACAGCTTACACTTACCTTCCTAAAAAGCCTTCTCTCAATCTTAACCCCAAAGGTTTACCGGCTCTCCCTCCTGCCGTCTTTTAACCTCGTCGAACTGACGTTGCCCAGAATTTCCTCTGTGTGAGTTACAAGTTTTTGGTCGGCAATGCCCACTCTACGGTTATTATTGTCCACTCAATCACCTAATCTGACATCACTGCATCCAACAACAATTCAGCTCCAAACCTTACCGCATCAGTGCAGGGGAGTCCGGTTTCTTGCCGTACCTGCTCAATCGCCTGCTGGGCTGCCTCAAAATTGAGGTGGAAAGTGTTCAACGCGATCGCCTTTACTGGCACTTGCCCAAAAGTCCCACCCGCACTCGCCACCATCTCATATAATCCCACTACCTCCGGTAAAGGCGGAATCAATATCTCCGGCAGATCGTGGATATGCTTTTGCCCTGCCCGATGCACCAAAACTAGCCCTGTGGGTTGACTGCCGCGAATCAGCGGTAGAGTTGCCGTTGAACCGGGATGGAGCAGGGAACCTTGCCCTTCTATAATTACCAAGTCACAATTGTCTCCCAAATCGATCACCATTTGTTCCACTGCCCCAGCTGCAAAATCCACCCGTACCGCATCCAGAGGAATCCCATCCCCGGCAATCATCAACCCCCCTTGTCCCGTTGCCAGGAACTTAGAGTTAATCCCCCGTTTCTGTGCCGCCCGATTTAACTCCAAACTGGCTGACATCTTCCCCACTGCCATATCCGTGCCAACAGTTAAGATGCGCTGACAACAGAGCGATCGCGCCTTACCACTTCCAATCCCCAACTCCTTTGGTTCCTGGCGAATATCCCAAATCCACTGCCCTTCCCCCAGAGACTTTCCCGGTAAACTTTCCACAATGGATGCCATGGGTGTATGCAAGCCATTAACCACCGATAACCCAGCCCCTACCCCTTGGTTGATTTCCTGCCACCAAGCATCTGGCAGTGTCCCCCCCGAAGGTGCAATCCCAATCAACAAAACATCAGGATTGTAAGGCAATGCTTCTGCCACATTAGCCACAATCGGTGCATCTCGCACAATCCCCGTCAACTCTGCTAAACACTCTCCAGCACACTGAGAATCAATCACCGCCACAACAGATGCTTCACCATAGCGTAAATATGTCAGCCCAGTTTTCCCGTGAATACCGCGAATTCCCTCGTGGAGCAAAATTGCAACCCGATGTTCAGCTGTTAGACGCACTATATTCCACTCCTAGTCCTGGTAAATCGTTGGGCAGCAAACGTCCTTCTTTTAAGATTACCCCGGTGAAAGGGTCATCAATCAAGTTCAGGTGGCTGTCTAAATCCAGATAATCAGCCAGGGGCGCAAGGTGGGACATCGCCGTATTTGCTAAGGTGCTGTCGGAATAGCAACCGTACATGATCTGCAAACCACAAGCTTTTGCTGTATGGATCCCACCCATCGCCTCAGTTAAGCCCCCAGCTTTCATAATTTTGATATTAATACCATGGACATAGTTAGCTAGCCGGGGAATATCGCGGCTGGTAAAGCAACTCTCATCAACAAAAATGGGAAGAGGCGATCGCTCGTATAACACCGACAAGCTTTCCTCCTCCTCAACTGCCAAGGGCTGTTCCACATACCTTACCCCCTGCCCTGCCAGCCAATCGCACATCTTTACGGCTTCATCCAGACTCCAACCCCCATTGGCATCCACAGTTAACTCAGCGCTAGGTGCTTCCTCCCGAATTGCCAGCAGCATTGCGCGATCGGCGGCAATGCCCTCTGGACTACCCAGTTTCACCTTCAGTATCTTTGCATCCATAAACTGCTGCCAGTCCCGCACTCGTTGTCTTGCCCCAAGGGGGGAATTAATGCCAACTGTCACCGAAGTTGGTACAATCCTGCGGCGATCCAACCCCCACAAGCGCCACAGGGGCAAACCCGCCCGTTTTCCCAGCCAGTCGTGTAATGCCATATCGATGGCTGCGCGGACGGATGAAGATATCTGTGCTTCTATCAACACCTCTTCAATTCCCTGCCGCTCCAAAGGGCTGAACTTTTCCAGTCTTGGGGCAATTTGCTGCAATTCTGTTAACAGGGACTCTGTATTTTTACCCTCTACTCTACAAGAAGTCGCCCTAAGGGCATCCACGGGGACGATGGAAAAAGGCGAAGCTTCTCCCCAACCCTCAATGCCATTATGTTGTAGGCGCACCCAGACGTTAGTCGTCTGGGTAGTTGTGCCGCGACTGATGGTTAAAGGAAACCGCTTATGGATAGTGAAGGTTTGAACTGCAAAGCGCATGTGTGACAAATCAAAACATATATAAAACAACCAGAACCATTGCCGCTATTCTCTTGGGACTAGATTTTCTCTGGCAACCTATAGAGAGGTAGGATGATAGGTATCTACTCTTTCGGTTCGTAGTGGGGACAATTCTCGCAAGGACCACAGGGATTAACTGCACAGCGAATGTAAGGAGAACGAGCATTAAAACGACAGCTCGGATCGCCAATGAAGTCACTGTGCAACTCTAGATCATTATTATTGCGAGACAGGTGGATTGCCACTTGTTGCCGATAAGCTCTCATTGCGCGAGCCCGCCTCAGTCTTGCTTGCCATCTCTGCTTGGCTTTTCGGATCACCAGCAAAGAAAGCAGTGGCGGTATTAGACTCAGGATAATAATGAATATTGTCTTTAATATCTCTAACACGTTCAATATTTTTAGCCATTCTCAGCTGAATTTGTGACTTCGGAAAAAGATTTAAGCAATGCCTTGACAAAAGGATGCTTCCATCCACTGCTCAATCTCTGTCGAGCCAGAAAATCCGCGCTCAATTTCTTTCATTGTAATCTGTTTCGCTTGAAGTGCAGTTTGCAGAATCTTCATGGCTTGTTCCGGTTTACCTTAACCACAGAGTAGGGATAGAAATACTTCAATTTCCACTACAATCAACCAAAAAGTGCCATTCTCTTAGAGAGGAGCGATGAAGATACTTGGAATCTCAGCATACTAGCATACTACCATGACAGTGCAGCCGCCTTGGTAATTGATGGCGCGATCGTCGAATGGCACGCTCCTTAAGCTGAAAGCCCTATGGTGGAAGCATCATCCGGGTGCGAAGCGCGATCAGCGCTTGGGCACCGCCCCCCGTTTGGTCAATGGTGCCCTGCGGCGCTCAAGCACCAAAACTGGTAGGTTCCGAAGCAGAAAAGACGCGCAAGGACGCACCCTACCCAAATCGCCGAAAACCATGAAAATTATAGACTTACGCAGGCTGATTGCCTCTTATTTCAGTGCCATTCATCGTAGGGTGGGTTAGGCGCGGCGACTCTGGAGTTGAGAACAAGTAACTGGTAGATTCCAAGCGCCGTAGCCCACCGATTTTGATGCTCCGCTTCTTGCATACAGACTTTTCAAACACCTTCTAAGAGCGTGTTTGAAAAGTCGATCATAGTCGATCGTAGGGTGGGTTAGGCGCGGCGACTCTGGAGTTGAAAACAAGTAAATGGTAGATTCCAAGCGCCGTAACCCACCACTTTTGACGCTCTGCTCCTTACATACAGACTTTTCAAACACCTTCTAAGGGCTCTGTTTTTTTTATTTATTAAGAAAAATCAGAAATATAACTGAGTTTTTATTCAGAAAATAAGCTTGTTTGTCAATTGTTGGCAGGGTTTCTTGTTTAAATCTTTAAAACTGTTGCCTATTGCCTGTTGCCTGTTGCCTTTTTCAAGGGTCAATTTAGCATACTAGGTTGGATAGACCCGAAGTAAACTATTTGGATAACGAGAGAAAGTATAATGAATCTGGGAAAGCTGACTAGTGTGAGGATTAGCCGGGACTTACCCCTCAAGACTAGAAGAATATCAGGAGAGAAATATGGAAGTTAAAGCAGCAGTAGCCTTTGAAGCAGGCAAACCGTTGAGTATTGAAACGGTGCAACTAGAGGGACCAAAAGCTGGGGAGGTATTAGTCGAAATCAAAGCCACGGGGGTATGCCACACCGATGCTTATACCCTTTCTGGCGCAGATCCAGAAGGTTTATTTCCAGCAATTCTCGGACATGAAGGAGCTGGGGTGGTGGTAGAAGTTGGCGATGGCGTTACCAGTGTAAAACCAGGCGACCATGTGATTCCCCTTTACATTCCCGAATGTCGCCAGTGCGAATACTGCCTCAGTGGTAAAACTAATCTTTGTCAAGCAATTCGCTCAACCCAAGGACGGGGTGTTATGCCTGATGGTACCAGTCGGTTTTCCATCAATGGCGAGATGATCCATCACTACATGGGAACCTCCACCTTTGCTAACTATACAGTCTTGCCAGAAATTTCCGTGGCCAAGATTCGGGAGGATGCCCCCTTTGATAAGGTTTGTTATATCGGCTGCGGTGTTACCACTGGCATTGGTGCAGTAATTAATACCGCTAAGGTGGAACCGGGGGCGAATGTGGTGGTGTTTGGTTTGGGTGGCATTGGTTTAAATGTCATCCAGGGAGCGAAAATGGTAGGGGCAGATATAATTGTCGGGGTGGATATAAATCCTGCCAAGGGACCTCTAGCAGAAAAATTCGGCATGACTCACTTTGTTAATCCCAACGAATTAGAAGGGGATTTAGTTGCTTATCTGGTTGACTTAACCAAGGGGGGTGCTGATTTTAGCTTTGAGTGTATTGGCAACGTCAATCTCATGCGCCAAGCTTTAGAATGCTGTCACAAAGGCTGGGGAGTTTGTACGATTATCGGCGTTGCTGGTGCAGGGGAAGAAATTAAGACTCGTCCCTTTCAATTGGTGACAGGGCGAGTTTGGAAGGGAACTGCCTTTGGAGGTGCTAGAGGACGCACAGATGTGCCGAAAATCGTGGACTGGTACATGGATGGCAAAATTAATATTGATGACTTAATTACCTATGTAATGCCCTTGGAAAAGATTAATGATGCCTTTGATTTGATGCACAAAGGTGAATCAATTCGCAGTGTGATTACGTTTTAACATTTGTGAGCGAGAAGTCCCCCTGTTCAAAACAAGGCGGTTGTAAGCAACCTTCGGTTGCGCCGCCAATGTTTAACAGGGGGATGAAATGAACAGAGTGACTGAGGTGCCTCCCTAGAGTATCGGTCAAGAAATAAGGGTTGACAAAAAAGAGGTGATATGCAATCAATACCTCGCCAAGTGTTGGGGAGCAAAATCCGTGATAATCCGCGTCATCCGCGTCATCCGTGTTCTATCCGCCCATACACAGCTACACTTTCTTTAAAAAAATTTAACTCTCCTCATGTCTGAATCTCTCAAACTTAAATCTGAGCATCTTTGTTTCGGTGGTAAATTAGGCTTTTATAGCCATTACTCCCCAACCTGTAATAGTGAGATGTGCTTTGCCGTCTATTTGCCACCGCAGGCACAATCTAAACCCATACCAGTGCTTTATTATCTTTCTGGCTTAACCTGCACAGAAGAAAACTTTATCGTCAAAGCAGGGGCACAACGCTATGCTGCTGAATGGGGAATCATCTTAGTTGTCCCAGATACAAGCCCTCGCAATACTGGGATTAAAAGAGAAGATGATGAATGGGACTTGGGCAGTGGTGCTGGCTTCTACGTTGATGCTACCGTTGAGCCGTGGAAACAGCATTATCAAATGTATAGTTATGTTGTCAGGGAACTGCCTGAGCTGATTAGGGAAAATTTCCCGATAAGACCAGAGAAACAGGGCATTTTTGGTCATTCGATGGGGGGACATGGGGCACTGGTTTGTGCTTTGAGAAACCCAGGGCAATATCAGTCGGTTTCAGCCTTTGCACCGATTGCAGCACCAATGCGTGCCCCTTGGGGTCAAAAGGCATTCACTGCCTATCTTGGTACTGACAAAGAAAGGTGGCGTGACTATGATGCCAGTGAATTGGTGAAAAAAGCTAAGTTTGGCGGTCCGATTTTGATCGATCAGGGTACAGCTGATAATTTTTACGCCCAGCAGCAGCTACTTCCAGAGGTATTTGAGCAAGCTTGTCAAGAAGTAGGTCAACCGCTGAAGCTACGCTTTCAGGAGGGATACGACCACAGTTATTTCACGATCGCTAGTTTTATGGAAGACCACATTTGTCACCATAGGGCTTTCCTCTGTGATGGTTAAAAAGGGGGAGAATATTATTTGCTGCCAAAATCCCAAATCTCTATGTTGCCAGTAAAACAAGCAGAGTCAATTATTTTAGACCTAGTCCAACCCTTAGATGGACAACAAGACAACGAAAGAGTAAATTTAGATACTGCACTTGGTCGCATTCTGGCAACACCAGTAAGCAGTAAGCTAGATTTTCCCCACTGGGATAATTCGGCGATGGATGGCTATGCAGTAAGATTTGCCGATGTTCAAGACTGTAATGCCAATAAACCGGCGACTTTAGAAATTGTGGAAGAAATTCCGGCAGGGTTCAAACCTCAAAAATCCATTCAACCAGGACAAGCTGCCCGGATTTTCACTGGTTCTATGATGCCAGAAGGGGCGGATACTATAGTAATCCAGGAGAATACTCAGGGAGAAGGGAACCGGGTGCTAGTTTTATCACCTCCAGAGAAACCCCAAGCCTTTGTAAGACACCGGGCATCTTTCTACCAAGCAGGAAATCCCCTCTTGATGCCCGGAATTGCTCTCGGTGCGCCAGATATTGCAGTTTTAGCTACAGCCCAGTGTACTCAATTAACAGTCTATCGTCGTCCCCGCGTGGCGATTTTTTCCACTGGTGATGAATTAGTAACACCGGATCGACCTTTGCAACCAGGGCAAATTGTGGATTCTAATCAGTATGCCCTAGCTGCTTTTGTTGCTAATAATGGCGGGATACCGATAAAATTGGGAATTGTACCGGATCGGCCGGATGCTCTAACTGAAGCAATATCCCAAGGGATTTCCTCAGCCGATGTAGTTCTCTCCACTGGCGGTGTCTCGGTGGGGGATTATGATTACGTTGAACAAATTCTTGCCCAGCTAGGGGGGGAAATAAAGATTCGCAGCGTTGCGGTTAAACCGGGGAAACCTTTAACTGTTGCCAAATTTTCTGGGCATAAGGGGACTAAATCCTGTTTATACTTCGGTATACCAGGAAATCCTGTGTCTGCTTTGGTTAGTTGCTGGCGTTTTGTACAACCAGCACTGAAGAAACTATCTGGACTATCAGGGAATTGGAAACCAGTATTTATTAAAGCGCGATCGCGTGCTCAATTGCGTTCCGGTGGTAAGCGAGAAACCTATCTCTGGGGACAATTACATTTAGTAGAGGGTGCTTGTGAATTTCAGCTTCCTGGTGGTAGTCACAGCTCTGGGAATTTAATTAACCTAGCACAAACCAACGGTCTTGCTGTGCTACCTGTAGGTCAAACAGTAATTTCCCCTGGGGAGGAGGTGGAAGTGATGCAGGTTGGTTTACCGATAATCGGTAATGGGTAAGAATCCAACCAATTACCAATTACCAATTGCCAATTACCCATTAGATCGATAAACCTGATAATTAATATTGGGGAAGATATTATCAATTTGTTCTATCTTCTCCAACCAATCCCAATTAATCTTACCAATCTTGATATCCTCATAAAGCTTATTAAACCGCAACAAATGCGATCGCGTCCGACGCACCGCATAGGGAACCATTGTCCCCGTGCGCATAATAAATGCCCAGTCCGAAGACTGGGCCAGCAGTAACTCCCGTGCCGCCTGATTCAGCGCCTTCCACTCCAACTCATCCGCTGGTTCCCGACTGCTCAACTCAATCATCCGCTCAGTTGCTTTGTGCAGATGGGGATAAATCCAAGCATTCGTCTCATTTAGCCAATATTCATGAAAACCCTTATACCCCCAGCTTGACTGAGAAGGACGACAAACCTGCTGACTAGGATGGCTGCGCAAATAATCTGCCAGGTGAGTCAGATCATAGGTATTCTGGTCATACCAAGACTTGCGGAATAGGTAATCGATAAACCAGGGACCTTCATACCACCAGTGACCAAACAACTCAGCGTCATAGGGCGAAACAACAATCGGCGGACGCTGCATAATCTTGGCAAGATGTTCAACTTGCCGCTCCCGGTTGTACATGAAGTTACCAGCATGTTCCGCTGCCTTTTCCCTTGCCCAGTAGGGATCATAGAGGGCCTTATCTGAGAGTGAGCTATCCCGACTGGTAATCTTGTGGTATTTAATCCCTGTATTTTTTCGCTGACCATTGGGCATGATATAGGGCTTGATGTATTCGTATTCCGCTTCCCAGCCCAAATCCTTGTAAAACTCTCGATATTCCGGCGCTCCCGGATATCCTACCTCTGAAGACCACACCTGCTGGGAGGATTCGTGATCGCGACCAAAAGCAGCAATCCCCGTCTCTGTAAAAATGGGGGCATAGCTGCCAAAGCGGGGGCGGGGACGAGCATAAAGAATACCATGTACATCGGTAAGGAAATAGCGCAAACCAGCATCTGCCAGCATTCGCTCTAGCCCTTCATAATAAGCGCATTCGGGCAACCAAATACCTTTGGGGAGACGACCAAAGTTCTCTTCGTAGTGTTCGCAAGCAACCTTAATTTGGGCCCAAACTGCCTGGGGATACATTTTCATCAGAGGCAGATATCCGTGAGTTGCGCTGCAGGTGATAATTTCCAGATTGTTGCTATCGAGGAATTGTTTGAAAGCTGCTACTAAATCCCAATCACAACGTTCCCAGGTATTCCGAATCTGGTTGAACTCCTTGGCATAATGTTCGGCGAGGTAAAGGATATGACCGTTATGCTTGTTATGCTTGACTTCTTTCTCGGCCAGTTGCTCTAACTTCGCTAGGTGTTTATCATAGCGACCTTGCAGAAGCGGATCCCGCAACATCGACACCAATGGCGGCGTCATGCTTATGGTCACTTTGAAGTCAATCCCGTCCCGTTTTAACCCTTCAAAAACATGCAATAGAGGGATGTAGGTTTCAGTAATTGCTTCAAACAGCCACTCTTCTTCTAGGACATAATCGCTTTCTGGATGTCGAACGAAAGGTAAGTGAGCATGAAGGACGAGGGCAACATAGCCAAGAGCCATAATAGTTCCGCAATTTTTGCTAGGTTAATAAAGCGCTGTAGATAAGTTCAATAGAGTTTATACTATTTTAAGATTCTAATTTGCTCAACTGTGCAAATTTTCTTGTGACGGCTCCACACACTGATGCTATGCATACAATGTGGGCTTCAGAGGAAGTCCCGTCATTACTCTCAGGTTCACGTTACTTTAGCGCTTGCGCTCGATGTTCTTTTTTAAATTAATCAGGACGAGCGCTTAGTTAAAGATTGCGAGTGAAACTACATTCATCCGGAATATATAGGCGAATGCCACGAAGATAAGCCGAATGGTAGGGATGGTGAGGAGTGGGAGAGTGGGGGAGTGGGAGAGGGGGAGAGAGGGAGAGAAATATTTCCAATGAGTCGTAAGCCAATTAAAACTCACCAAGAC
>JBFRWF010000330.1:0-66033 GCA_051439465.1 Xenococcaceae cyanobacterium
TGGGTAAATTTACTCTACATCACCCCGTCTCCCCGTCTCCCCCTCTCCCCCTCTCCCCCTCTCCCCCTCTCCACAAGGGTTTTAGGACTTATGGGTAATGATTAGTTAAATGGACGGGGAGTGTCAATTAAGCGACGATAAACTGTGACTAATCCTTGGGCATCGCCTACATTGCCAGGGAACAATACCACTGGCAAATCGGGAAACTGGGGATGATCTGTGGGGGTGCGTACTATTGAACAACCGGGTAAAATTTGACCCAGTAATCGTGCTGATCTCAAGCCAAGACCAGTGCTAAGCACATCGTTAGAGGTAATACCACCTTTGCTAATTAGAAAGCCAAGGTCGGTGGGCAATCCCTGCACCACTTCCATCAATAGTGACGAAACTGCTGCCCCAAAATCCAAACGCTGCTGGATATTCTCAAAGATTAGTTCTTCGCGACTGGTATAAACTACAGGGGTGCGAGACGCCTGATGAACTTCTTTGACGCGCCCGAGTGTTTCTTCGAGCAAATTATCCCGCTGACCCGGATCATTCCGCAAACGCGCCACATCCACTTCAATAGCTATTATCTCAGGCTCTTTGAGCAATTGCTCTAGCTGCTGGGTTGTCTTAGTGACATGGGAACCCACCAGCACAACTCCAGGCTTCTGGGTTGGTTTGTACTGAGCCATGTCTTCTGCTGCAATAGGTTGCTTTCCTAGTCTTGCCAGAGAAGTCAAAAGGCTGGCAGCACTGCGAAACAGAAAGCGTTTTCCCGAGGAGGCGGCAGCAAGTACATCTTCAGCAAAAAGATCTAAGTCAGCTTGAGTTTCCCCATCTACAACAGCACATTGATTGCCTCTCAGATTCATCAGGCGTTCACGGCTACCACTGCGAATATCTGCGAGCAAAAATCGCTCTACTGCTGCTGCTCTTATTCGACTTTTTGTCTTCTCTTCTACATAGTCAGGTAAGTAGCTATATTGGTAACCAAAGACAGAATCACGGGCAAATTCCGTTTCATGTACTGGCGTCTCGACTCCATCAATGAGCAGATAATGCACGCTGTTACGAGTCACTCGTCCCCCTTCAAAGAAAGCTGGGATGAGAAAATGAGCATCAAACCCACCTAGTTCTTCGGCAATTACGTCTGTTTCTACAGGATAATGCCCCCGCAAGGTGGAGTCGGAGCGACTGACAACCAGGAAATCCTCGATGCCTTCTGCTTCTATTGCCACCCTCAGGTTATGGCAAACTTCTCGTGTCACAGTAGCAGCTTTGTGCTGGGTAAGTGCCCTAGTATTGGTCAGGACAAAGAAAATTGGTGAATCATCTGATAGTCCCAGCCTCAGGGTTTCTACATCCCAGCGCATTAGCAGCAGACAGCTATGAACTGTCTGAGAACCAGTGGGGTCGTCATCGAGGACAATAATTTTGGGTTTGGTGGTCATGTTTTACGAATGATGCTGCCCTTGCCATTTTCTCATTTTTCTTCCCGCTTTTCGACATTACCTTGCCATCTGGAGTCTATGTCAAATCTCATTGCTATAGAGCGCGTTGTATGTGAATGGTTAAGATTGATTAGAGATAAAGCGTTTAACTATAGGAATTTTCTGCTATGGAAGCTTTTAATCCAAACCCTCCCCCATGGACAAAGACCGCAACTCACGCTCTAGAATTTTGCTGCCCTAACTGCCGAGCTCCTGCTATCAAAGCACAGCGAGTTTGGATTAATCGACGCGCTCCAGTGATGAGTGAAGATTATCGCCGCAAATGGCAGGAGTTTTATCAGTGCGAGTGTGAACAAGTGTGGTGGGCTTGGAGTAGCGATCGCCCCCCTTCAGAGTTTGCGCGAGAAAGCCCCTCACTGTCTGATACTTTTGGCGATTCGGCTCAAACTGGTTAGAGAGCAGGGGGAGCAGGGGGAGAAAAAGCTTATTTTTCGTTTCTGTGATCGTCCTGTCTCACTCTTTTGTTAAAAACCTACCCTTGTGAGGGCACGTGGAGGAGGGGGAGAACCTTGCGCTGTCTGTAAACCCTGCTGCGCTCATTGCAGATCACATCGGAAAATCGGGAAATGGAGAATAGTTTGTCTGAACTAATTCCCAATTTCCAATTCCCAATTACCAATTACCAGCAAAAACGAGTATTATACCATAAATAAAGTAAAAGATGCAATTTTCAAAAATTCTGATTGCTAATCGAGGGGAAATAGCCCTGCGGATTCTGCACAGCTGTGAAGAAATGGGAATTGCCACTGTCGCAGTCCACTCCACAATTGACCGCAACGCTCTCCATGTCCAGTTAGCTGATGAAAGCGTCTGTATCGGACCTCCTCCGAGTAGCAAAAGTTATCTGAATATTCCCAATATCATTGCCGCTGCCCTAACTCGCAACGCTACAGCCATTCATCCGGGCTATGGTTTTCTAGCAGAAAATGCCCGCTTTGCTGAAATTTGCGCCGATCACCAAATTGCCTTTATTGGTCCAAGACCAGAAGCAATACTGGCAATGGGAGATAAATCCACAGCAAAAAAAACCATGCAAAAGGCAGGGGTTCCCACTATACCTGGGAGCTGGGGGCTGCTGGAAAATGAAAAAGAAGCACAAGTGATCGCCCGAGAAATTGGTTACCCCGTGATTATCAAAGCTACTGCTGGTGGTGGTGGACGGGGAATGCGCCTGGTGCAGGATGAGAGTGAACTAACCAGGCTTTTTCAGGCTGCCCAAGGAGAAGCGGAAGCAGCCTTTGGTAACTCTGGAGTCTACCTAGAAAAATTCGTCGAATGTCCCCGTCACATCGAATTTCAAATCTTAGCCGACAGCTACGGCAATGTTATCCATTTGGGAGAAAGAGACTGCTCGGTTCAAAGGCGTCATCAGAAATTACTCGAAGAGGCTCCCAGTGCCTTTCTCACCCCGGAACTGCGAGCAAAAATGGGGGCGGCAGCTGTCCAGGTTGCTCAGTCAATCAACTATGTTGGTGCTGGAACCGTCGAGTTTCTTGTTGACAAATCCGGTAACTTCTACTTTATGGAAATGAACACCCGCATTCAAGTCGAGCATCCTGTCACCGAGATGATCACCGGACTTGATTTAATTACCGAACAAATTCGCATCGCCCAAGGGGAGAAACTCCAGATCGCCCAAGAACAGGTTAAGTTTAAAGGTCACGCCATCGAGTGCCGGATCAATGCCGAAGATCCCGAACATAACTTTCGTCCCCAACCGGGAAGAATCAGTGGCTACCTGCCCCCTGGAGGTCCAGGAGTGCGCATGGATTCCCATGTCTACACCGATTACGAAATTCCGCCCTACTACGACTCCCTAATTGGCAAGTTAATCGCTTGGGGACCAGACCGCTCCTTAGCTATTAAGCGCATGAAACGGGCATTACGGGAATGCGCAATTACAGGAATTCCCACTACCATTGGCTTCCATCAAAAAATTCTGGAAACACCCGCATTTTTAGCAGGTGAGATCTATACCAATTTCGTCGAACAGCATCTCATGAACAGGGAATAGGGAACACAGAGCATTCCCCGTTGCCTATTCCCCCGATCGCAAAAGAAACATATAAGGGACTATCCTCCGGCGATCGCGCTCTATTCTTCACGCTGCTGACGACAAGGATTCGGAATAAGCGATGGCTTGGTAGTAGTTGCGTAACTGGCGAGTAGCAGCCGCCCATCCCCAGCGTTCTGCTTCCCAGCGGGCATTTTGCCGGAGGAGTTCTCGTTCTTCTTGGGCTTCAAGAAGCCGTTTAGTAGCGGCGATCGCTCCGTTGGGATCTTCTGGCTCAAAGAGATACCCATTAACCCCATCCGTAACAATATCAGGAATTCCACCAGAACGAGCAGCAACAACTGGACAACCTGCTGCCATGGCTTCCAGTAGCACTAATCCCAATGTTTCAGTGCGGGAGGGAAAGATAAAGGCATCAGCAGAAGCGAAAGCAGAGGCCAGTTCTAAACCTTGGAGATAACCCACAAAATGAGTCGGTGTGCCAGCAAAGTGTTCTTCTAAGGCTTCCCGATGGGGTCCATCTCCGACTATAGCAAGGCGAGCTTGGGGAATTGCCTTTAGCACTGGCTTAATCCGGTCAATTTCCTTTTCAGGGGAAACACGCCCCACGTAAAGGAGGAGAGGGTTGTCTGGATGTCCCTGAGAAAGGTGCGATCGCATCTGGGGACAAGTGAGGTGGGGTTGAAACATTTCTGTATCCACCCCTCGCTGCCACAAGTCCACCCGCTCAATGCCACGGGTTATTAATTCCTGTACCATCGCCGTTGAGGTACACAGATTGAGGTGAGCTTGATTATGAGCGGCTTTGAGCAGTTCCCACAACACTCCTTCCAGTGCTCCCAGTCCATAGTGTTGTAAATACTGGGGCAAATGGGTGTGGTAGGAGGCGAGCAAGGGAATATCCATCACCTTGGCATAATACAACCCCCCCAGACCTAAAACCGCCGGATTGACCACATGAATCAGATCCGGCTTAAATTCCGACAAAACTCCCCGAATTGTCGGCCTGGGTAGTGCTAGTTTTAACTCTGGATACAATGGAAGCGGGATGCCAGAGACACCATAAATTTTTGCTCCCTTATATTCAGTCAGTCCCCCATAAGGGGCGACAACTAGGACTTGGTCGCCGCCGCGCTGCAAATGTTCAACTGTGTGGCGCAGGCGCGTAACAATCCCATCAACTTTGGGCAAAAAGGTTTCTGTGAATAAAGCGATGCGCATAGAAAATTACTGGCTAGGAAACTGATAATCTTAGCTTCTTGGCAATTTCAGAATTTATGACTTGATAAACCGACTCATAGGAAGTCAGCAAATTTGTCCAGTCACCAGCTTGAACGTATTGGTATTGTTGCTCGACGAACTCAGAGATATCCTCTATGTTCACAATCCAATCGTTGGCGTAATGGGATAAAACCTCACCCCGCAGCCCTAATTGAATTGCTCGTCGTTCTAGTTTTCTGCCGTTTGGATCCCGATCCCGATCCCATTGCACTCGGACGGATGATCGCTTAACAGCTTGTGTCCATTCCCTTTGATCGGAATACAATTCTGGGACAAAATGGGAATGGACTGCTTGACCCAAAATCTCCTCAAAAGTAGAGCGTTTCAGCCAGATAGCCAGAACCACTTCTTGTCCTGGCTTTGTCCCCCATCCTGAACGATACATCATCCAGAGGAAGTTAGGTTTAATCCAGCTCATCCGGTTGAGGCGAAATTCACCACACATTCCCAGGCGGAGCCTGGGAACGAGACTGTGTGAGGCAGCAAAGTGACCAATTGCTGGGCGATAGGCTTGGTAGACGACAATACAGGAGTCGTCATACTGCGCCAAAATGTGACGACCCGTCTTGGGCCATCGATTCACCTGGGTTAAATATGGTTCTGTTACCAGCCTCACATCAAATAACTCCTATGTTCTCCGCCAAGAAACCTTGGGCAAAATTTGCTTTTGATCGACTCGCTCTTTGTATTTAGTGGCGAAGTTAAGCAGGGAATCCAATAGGGAATCTGACAGATAGTGGGGTTGTAAACCGAGATCGAGTAATTTGGTATTTTTGGCGTTGAAATAATGTTCTTCTAACTCAACCCTGGGGTTATCTAGGTTATTAATTTCCACATCTAATCCCATTGCATTGCCTGCTTTTTTCACCATCAGCGCCAAATCTCTGACGCTGAATTGTTCAGTGAATTGGTTAAAGACGCGGAACTGTCCGGAGTCAGCAGGGTTGGCGATCGCCAGTTCCACACAGCGCACCGTATCCCGAATATCCAAAAAGCCGCGAGTTTGACCGCCCTTACCATATACCGTCAGAGGATGACCAATGGCAGCCTGAATACAGAATCGGTTCAAAGCCGTACCAAACACCCCATCGTAATCCAGACGGTTAATTAACAGCTCATCCATCCCGGTTTCTTCGCTCAAGACACCGTAGACAACTCCCTGATTCAAGTCAGTGGCGCGCAGTCCCCAAATCTTACAAGCAAAGTGGATATTATGACTATCGTGAACCTTTGAAAGATGGTAGTAAGAACCAGGTTGCTTGGGATAGGGTAAGGTATCCTTGCGCCCATTATGTTCGATGGTGATGTAGCCTTCTTCAATATCAATATTAGGTGTGCCATATTCGCCCATCGTTCCCAGCTTTACCAAGTGGCAATCTGGAAAATCTTCTTTCATAGCGTAGAGAATATTCAGCGTCCCCACTACATTATTGACCTGAGTGAAAACTGCGTGTTCGCGGTCAATCATCGAGTAGGGTGCCGAACGCTGTTCCCCAAAGTGAACAATTGCTTCTGGTTCAAACTGCTGCAGCGCTTTACTGAGGAAATCGTAATCTGTAATGTCGCCAACAAACAGATCCATAGATTTACCCGCAAGATCGTGCCAGCGCTGGATGCGTCGATGAATTGGTGCAATTGGTGTTAGGGTTTCAACGCTCAGATGTGCATCCCAATGACGCCGTACCAGACTATCGAGAATGCCTACTTCATAACCTCTGTTGGAAAGATGGAGTGCGGTTGCCCAACCGCAATAGCCGTCACCGCCAATAACCAGAACTTTCATACTGAGTCTATCAATTTTGTTTGCCAATACTCGGTAAATGTAGCAGGTATTGGTACCCTCTAGAACATCAATGTCAATTCCTTTCTCCTGATAGCGGAGTTTAAAGCAAAAGCCAAAGAGGAGAACCAGCCACTAGCAACATCACCGGGACAACCAGTGCTGCTGTGGCTTCCGAGAGATTAGATATCTGAGTGCAACCACTGTACAGGGTTAGAATGGTGTAGCACCAGGCAAAGATTGTAAAAATCACCATAATAATGCTGGGCAAACTGGTAGAGAAACCGCTAGCTAATCCCAGAAAACCCACTGGCAAAAGAGATGCACCAGCCAGAAACACATCGCCGGCAAAACTAAGACGACGGCGAGAGATTAAACGGGCGATCGCACTTACAGCCACCAGACTCACAAACGGCAACAAACCAATAATACTCAGTTTGAACAGGGAAATCCTCAATAAATCCCGCCAACCGATATAAGCACCGCAGACAAAACAAAAATCAGCGATCGCCCCATACAAAATCCCCACTACTAATGCCTGTTGCCGCTCAAGACGGGCAAAAGCTGGCAGCAGTCCCCCACCTGGATTGATAATAAAGGTTGTAAATGCCTTTAGGGCATCTCTCAAGGTAGCCTTCACCCCAGCAGCAATGTTCCCAACAGAAAAATTGCCCGGCTTTGTCTTATTCAGGTTTTCGAGAGTATCGTTTGCCAGGTGATAACCACTCAAATCCCCTTGTGCGCGAAAAAGTTCTGCGGCTGTTTGCAAATCCTTAACCCCTTTCTGGTGTTCTTTCAATTCGTGATTAGCTAAACCCCGATGATAGTAAGCTTGAGCATAATCCTTTTCCAAGCCAATTGCCTGGGTATAAGCTTCAATCGCTGACTGAGTGTATCCTAGGCGGAAACGAGAACGTCCTTGGTAATAGTACGCTTGGGCGCAGTTGGGGTCAATTTCCAGTGCTTGGCGGCAATCTTCTAGCACTCCCCGATCATCTCTCAGCTTGTAGCGTGCCTCACATCGCTTCAGATAAGCCTCGACAAAGCCAGGGTTGAGCTGAATTGCCAGGGTATAATTCTCAATCGCCTCCTGATAATCTTTCTCCAGAGCTTTTTCCACGCCTCGAACATAGAAGTCCTGATAATTTAGTCGGTTAGTTGTCTGTTCACTCCGATCAAACTCAGACTTTTGGTTGTACTCGCGACGCCTGACAGAGTCAGAAAGAATCTTATAAGCCTCGCAAATCTCCCTGAATTTCTCTGCTGACGCTGCTGGATTCTCCGGATTCAAGTCAGGATGATACTGACGGACAAGACGGCGAAAAGCGGTTTTAATCTCTTCAATGGTGGCATCACGAGGTATTTGGAGAATTTCGTAGTAATTCGGAGATTCCGGCATCTTATTCCAGTTAAAGCTTTAACCCTAAGTAGGTTGGTCAAATTAAGGGAACAGGGAACAGGGAACAGGGAACAGGGAACAGGGAATAGGGAACAGGGAACAGGAAACCCTAACACCTCATCCGGGTTTTATCTTTATTTTTGTCCACCTACTTAATTCCCTTAAACTTGAGTTTAACTGAGCAAAAATCCTACGATCTGATGAAACCAAAATTTAAGGACCCCCTCGCCTGGGAACAAGCACAACTTTTGATGCAACCCTCTTTTATCCGGGTGATCGATAACATTCGCAAACAGCTTGAGCAATCTTCTTGGAAGGGAACTTACCAGGAGGTTCAAACGCCTTATCCAGGCTACCACCTGTGTTTGACTGACCAAGATCGCTCAGTTAAGGTAGATATTTGGCAGCTTTGTTTTCAAGTCTGTTTTTGTGAGTACAATCCAACCGGGACAGATATTTCTGGTGAAGAGGCAACGGCTAGCCAGGAAGTAGAGATTGACACCAGCTTGATTGATGAGAGGGGGGATGTGGATTGGCAGAGCTTGGAAACTAAGGCACAGCAGCTAGTGAAACAGGTATTTGCCAACTTGCCAGCTTAGTAAACCGTCGCTAAACCTTTAATCCAAAATCTATATGATTCAAGAATTACACGATATCCAGGTAAAAGCAGGGGCGATCTTTGAGGCGGATACAAATACTCCAAGAAGTTTTGGCAACGATCGCGAGGCATCCAAAGCCGCACGAGAAAAGGTGGCTTTGTGCGATCGCTCTCATTGGGGACTGCTGAAAATTAGTGGTGAGGATCGGTTGCGCTACCTCCACAACCAAAGTACCAACGATATTAACCGACTCCAACCAGGAAATGGTTGCGATACAGTTTTTGTCACTTCCACGGGACGCACAATTGATTTGGCTACAGCTTACGTCACCGAAGATGCTGTGCTGGTGCTGATCTCTCCCAATCGACGCCAGCAGCTTATGGAATGGATGGATCGCTTTATCTTCCCGATGGATCGGGTGGAATTGGCAGATATATCTGAAGAAAATGCAGTCTTCACTCTGATTGGTCCAGAAAGCGATACCCTATTAAAACAATTGGGAGTAGAGGAAATCCTCCCTCAACCTGAGGCGAGTCACACACTGGTACAGATCGCAGATAGTTCAGTTCGTGTGGCTGTGGGTAGTGGCTTGGCAATTCCTGGATATACCTTGATTGTCCCTGTTGACAAAGCGACAGAAGTATGGTACACATTAACAGCAATTGGGGCAATTCCCATGGGCGATCGCGTCTGGGAACAGCTACGCATCCAACAGGGACGACCAGCTCCTGAGCAAGAACTAACAGAAGAGTATAATCCTCTGGAAGCGGGACTCTGGAAAGCAATTTCCTTTGAAAAAGGCTGTTATATTGGTCAGGAAACTATTGCCCGTTTAAATACCTACAAAGGTGTTAAGCAAAGACTTTGGGGGGTGTGTATTAGCGCACCTGTGGAACCGGGTACTGTAGTGACAGTTGAAGGCAAGAAAGTCGGCACATTAACCAGCTACACTGAAACCGAACAGGGGTCATTTGGTTTAGCTTATGTTCGTACCAAAGCTGGTGGTGCTGGATTGAAAGTGCAAGTGGGAGAAGAGTCAGGAGAATTAGTTGATGTGTCGTTTTTGACCCATGAATATTATCAGCCTGACTAGGACACACTTGGAGTAGGGAACAGGGAACAGGGAACAGGGAACAGGGAATAGGCAACAGGCAACAGGCAACAGGCAACAGGGAATAGGTAATAGGGAATAGGTAATAGGTAATAAGTAATGGGGAATAGGTAATGGGGAATAGGTAATAGATAATGGGGAATAGGTAATAGGGAATAGGTAATGGGGAATAGGTAATGGAGAATAGGTAATGGAGAATAGATAATGGGGAATATAGCAGTCCTAAATGAGTCTTGGCAAATCAAAACAGATATAAGTTGAGCTAAGCGAAGCTTAGTTCAACAAAAGACCAGAACCCTTACCCCCTGAGATTAGAGCAAAAAGTAGCTAACAGAAGAACAGATTATCAATGGTATGTCAAGCTTTCTAAAGCTCTACTTTGCCAATAATGAGCCTTAGCTGGATCGAACTTTATTAATTCTTTCTCTTGTTGACAGGCTATTTTTAGCCATTTTTGACTAGCGCGATCGCTTCCTAATTTTTGATAACTTTCTCCTAACCAAACAGCCGCCGAAACTGACTTAAAATCTTTAGTTGCCGGTGACAGCAATTGCCAGCCTTGGGTTAAAGCTTCGATCGCTTCTTCATGTTTTCCTGCTAAAGACAATACTCTGCCATGACGCAACCAGGCATCAGCTAATTCGGGTTGAAGTGTTGTTCCCCGAAGAGAATAACTACAGCCGAGATCGATTTCTTGAAAGTGTTCCACTAAGACTCTTCCTGCGGTTGCCCAAACACTCCAGCTTTCTGGGAAACATTCTAACATCTCTGTGATGATGGAGCGAGTTTTATCTAATCTCCCCGTTGCTGGTAAAATTTCGCATACTGCTCGATATATTTCGCGATCGCAAGGTCTACCTCTACCAGAAGATAATTGATAAGCTTTTAAAATTGCTTCGGATGCTGCTTCATGTTTGCCCATAGCGAACAAACATCGACTGTAGTAATACCAACCGTGAGGGTTATTAGAATATTCCTCAGTAAACTGTTCTAATACATTTATTCCTTTTTGTTGTTCTCCGCGCAAAATATAGTAATGAGCTTGTAAACTATGGGCTTCTGGTGAGCTTAAAGCTTGTTTGAGCAAAGAGTTAATCAGCTTTTTAGTTTGTTTGCCTTCTGCGTCGAATACCAGTCTTTTGCGACATCGATTGGTTATCAATCTTTTAAGGGTTTGAATGTCTTGAGGGGCAACTTCTAAAAACTGGTTTAAACGTTTTTCTGCTTCTGGAAGATTTCCCAATGCTAGCAACATATCGTGACTATAAATTAATCCTATAAGGTTATTAGGATCGAGGGACAATATAGTTTCAAAGGTTGATAGAGCCTCAGAATGATGTTCTGCTTCCATTTGTATTTGTCCCAAAGCCATCCAGTGAGCTAAATTTTGGTGTTCTAAAGTTGTCGCCGATTTAAAAGCGGCGATCGCGCCCTTACTATTGCCTTTACAGAATTCGATTAAGCCAACTAGATGCTGTCGAGTAGCTTCATTCTTGGCTTTAGCCAAAGCACTTTCATAAACTGCAATACCTTCGGCTTTTCTGTTCATTAGTTGTAAAATTTTACCCAGTTGAATACGAGGCTTGATTAACTGGGGCTGTCCTTTAATGACTTGACGATATTCTCGGACTGCTTCTGACCATTGACCCATTTCATAGAGCAAATCAGCTAATTCTAGGCGTTTTTTCCACCCCGAACTATATTGTTTGATGTATTGCTTCAAAGTTTTGAGCTTTTGCTCTTGCCTAGTGGGTTTTTTATTTAAAACCAGATAAGCATTTATATCCACTCCAGGGCATGGGGAGAGTTGTACCAAACAGGAGGTAAAGTTTCTAGACATGAGGTAGTTATCCTATAGTTAATTTCTTCAACAGTCGAATCGATATGTATTGGTAATTGAAAGTCTTTCTGTTCTAATTGCTGAAATTGAGCTTCATCGATCGCTACAGTATTCAATCCTGAAAAATATTTGCCCAAATGCTTTTTTAGTATTTGTCGTGCTTGTTGGAGACGTTTAGAAACGTTATCTTGAGAAATTGATAATTCTCGTGCTATGTCTGCGCAGGACATTTCTTGGTAATAACGCAGTATTAAAGGATCGCGTAATCTCGAGGGTAAAGCCTCAATGTAGTAACGCAGATATATTTTTAGTTCTTGCTGAAGTAAAGCCGACTCAGGATGGTTAGAACTGGAAATCCCTATTTCTTGAATATTGCGTGGTCTGTCATCTACGTTGGCAACACTGACTGCATTACGCTTGCGTTGGCGATGAATATCTATGCAAAGATTATAGGTAAATGTCTTCAGCCAACCTTTGAGATTAGTTATATTCTGAGCATGGTTTGGTAATTTATCCCAAGCTTTGAGGGATAACAAACTCACTGCTTCTTCTGCATCAAAGTGATTCCCACCCATCCAGACTCGACAAAGATAGTAAAGATAATCTCGATGTAATTCCCACAATTGCCAAAAAGTATCGCGATCGCCTTGAGCCAATTTATTTAATAAAATCTTCTCTTCTAATGCTGCTGAAGAGTTGTCAGCACTAGAATTGCTGAGGCATACCATCTAAAAACACGGCGTGGGGACTCCCGTTAAATCGCGTTAGCGATTAGCGGGAGGGGAAACGCCGTCCTCCAATTATGTTTACAAAGGGAGCAACTGCTAATAAAATACAGACCCAGTCCGATGTAGTTTTTGACTGAATTATTTTTTTTTGACACATGGCAAATAAGCCGAAAGTTAATTTTAGTTATCAAGTTCTCCTTCCCTATAACTAAGCTGGAGTCTTCTCTCTATACTCCATACTAAATTTCTGTTTTCTAAGAAACTCTTCATAGTCAGCTAGATTATCTAGTCCCAGAAGATTGAGTAAAATTTCACAGAACAGCCAAAAGAAGATTATTGTTGATAATTTTTGCCAGCGTACTTTCATATTCCCCTCTTCAGGCTTAATTCCGAACTATTTCAAAAAAGGTGCGTTTACTCTACTCCCGTTTGTGTTTGAGTTGAAGGGCGATCGCTTTGATTCTCTGCGGCTATCTTTATAGGGGAATATATGAATGAAGATAATTGATACCGTGATATTTGAGTCGAACGCTCGCTGTGGGTACTAGGGGCATAGTCAGAGGATGCTTGTACCAGATTGCTCCGCGATAAAGACCAAATACTCCATTTTTTGTTGATTTCTGAGATCAAATTAGAGTTTTGGTATTTAGCGCCACGGTAAGATAGTTGCATTTGACTTCTCCTGTTATTGAGTTATTTATCTGGATTAATCTCCTAAGCTATGAGCACAAAGGAACTGCGAGCGCAGATTCTGAAATCCTTTAAGCTCAATGGTTGGGACTTTTTCAATTTCTATCCACCCTTGATATTAGTTTGGCTAGGTGCCGATTAATCTCATAAAACTCATCTCAGAACTCATTGAAAATCTCATACAAAAACTAATGAAAAAATATATATAGCAGTTCTGCTCCGCAGCGGCGTAAGCTATCGCGCAGATTCGCTCTCTCACTGGGGACAAGAGATGAGAGGCGATCGCCCGGAAGGAAAACTATTCTGGCTCATGAATAATGCAGGTTAGAATCCCCCGTTTTCAAACGGGGGAGATGTCAAATTAGGAGTATCCTTGGAAAAATAAAGAGAGGATTGATAGAGGACTTGTTCTTGGTGTGTTTCTAGAATGCAATCAGATAGGGGGTAAGCGACACAGGTGACGGTGTAGCCAGCTTCTATTTCTGAGGGTTTGAGAAACTTTTGCTCACTTTGATCCACTTTACCACTGACGATTTTGGCTAAACAAGCAGAACATTCTCCCTGGAGACATCCAGAAGGTAAGCGGATACCAGCTTCGTCAGCCATATCCAGAATGTACTGATCGTCTGGTACTTTGATTGTGCGATCGAGATTGAGTGCTGGATTTACCAATCGAACTTGATAGACTGCCATACCTTATATGAGGAAACCCTATAGGTCTGAAATAGTACCGGAAAACTGGTCAATTTGACGAGTCCCCTGAGTCTATTATGTGTTACCTTGCCACTCTACATATTGAACCATGCCATTACTTCAAATCCGCGATCGCCCCTTTCGTCATCGCCGCAATTGCCCGATCCGTCGCCTTGGGCAAGTGATAATACTTCCCTCCCGCGTGTTTGGCTATCTCCTTAGCAAAACCCGTCGAAACAAACTTGCTTTCTGTATCAATCACCAACAGCTGAATTCCCAAAGCCCCAATTCTCGCAGCAATCTCCAACAATTCCCCCTTAATATCCGGCTTTTCTCCTTCCGGTAAAGGTTCACCTAAAGAATGTGCCAAAGAAATATTCCCCCGTCCATCGGTAATCGCCACAATCACCACCTGACCGATATCCCCAGACATCTTAGCATTCATCCCCACATGCACCGCCTGAGTCAAGCCATGTGCCAGAGGCGAACCTCCCCCACAAGGCAACCTTTCCAAACGCCCCCTTGCCAAAGCAATGGAACGAGTTGGTGGGATCAGCACATCTGCTCTTTCTCCTCGAAAAGGAATCAACGCCACTTGGTCACGGTTTTCATACGCCTCCGTCAGCAGCCGCAAAACTGCCCCTTTAGCTGACTGCATCCGATTCAGTGCCATTGAACCAGAAGCATCGACAACAAAAACGATTAACGCCCCTGCTTTTCTCGCTAATCGCTTCGAGCGTAAATCCCCCTGTTCAACAATTACTCTGCGATTAGCCTGGCGCTTACGCCGAGCCTTTTGGTAAGGTGCAGCCGCACGGAGGGTGGCATCTACAGCAATTCGTCGCACCTTTCCTTTAGGTAGCATGGGCTTGACATAGCGACCCCGATCCTCTGAGAAAATCTTACTGCGAGCGCCTGACTTGCCCTGTCGCTGGGCCATCTGAGCGAAGTAGAGAACGCTGGGGTCAAGAATCACCCCTTCAGCATCGAAAAGAAACTCCTCTGGAATGTCGGGTAGTTCCTGTTCCGGTTCCTCTGGATTCTCCTCCTCTTGCTGTTGATCCTGATCTTGGTTAGATTCGTCCTGGGGTTGCTCCTGGGGTGGCGGTGGCGGCGGTGGTTCCTCTGGAGGCATTTGCGCAATGGTTGAACGGGGTACTATTACCAGTTCCACTGCCCGTCGCAAGTCTTCCGCCGTAACGTTATTGCGTCCTTCTAGGGCTGCTGCTGCTTTAGCAACCCGTATGGCGAATAGTTCTGCCCGGTGTCCCTGCACACCTCCTCGGATGGCTTCCTCTACCAGATAGATAATTTGGTCATGGGTAATCTGGACATCTTTGAGCCATTCCCTTGCCAGGATAATCTCGGTCTTGAGGTCATCCATATCTTCACTGTACTGGCTAAGAAATGTCTGAGGGGAGGTGGCGTAGGCGATCGCCTGTTCTACTGCTTGCACTCGTTGATCTAATGCCAAAACGCCGTCAGCAGAGAGGGTAATGGCTATTCTGTCCAGTAAATGTTCCCGCAGAGGTCCTTCTTCTGGGTTGTAGGTGGCAATTAATAAGGGTTTGCAGGGATGCTGAAAACTGATGCCCTCTCGCTCAATTTGATTGCGCCCTTCGGTTAAGACGGTGAGCAGTTGATTGGCAATTTGGTCATCGAGTAAGTTAATTTCATCTACATATAAAACGCCCCGGTGTGCTTCTGCTAGTAGTCCAGGCTGAAATACTGGCTCTCCTAATTTTACAGACTGCTCAACATCCACCGAACCCAGGAGTCGGTCTTCTGTTACACCGAGGGGAATTTGCACGAAGGGGGCGGGGATGACTTCGGTGGGGATATCATCTGTTGAGCTATATAAAGCTTGGGTTTGCTCATCCCATTCTTCTGGGTAGGCTCGATCGCAGTTACAGCAGGAATCTTTGACCACTTCTATCGGAGGTAGCAGGGCGTGAATTGCCCTTGCCATCACAGATTTAGCCGTGCCGCGACGACCGGCGATCGCCACTCCTCCCAGTCCAGGATCAACTGCTGTTAACAGCAAGGCTAGTTTAATCGCCTCTTGTCCTACCACTGCTGTGAGAGGGAAGCTTAAGTTTATAGGGGTAGTAGTTAGGGCAGGCATAGTGCTAATGGTTGCCAATCCAGCTATAAGGTACTCAGGGGGTCAGACGTGGAGCTTCTCGCGAATCAAGCTAACAGCATCTTTAACTTTAGCTTATATTTAAGATTCACTTGATAAATCAGCTCTCAGGAATGCCGACAACGCCGCCAGTCCCATCAATCACCTCGCCAATCTGATAAGTGGCAATATCCTTTGACTCAAACCAGCTTAGGGTTGATTCTACTTGCTCTGGTGGCACGATCAGCACAAAGCCAATCCCCATATTGAACGTCTCAAACATCGCCCCATCACTCACCTCCCCAGCCTCAGCCAGCCAGTGAAAAATCGGCGGAATCACCCAGCTATTAGGATAAATCTGCACCGATTGACCCTGATTAAGACAGCGGGGTAAATTCTCCGGCAAACCACCGCCAGTAATGTGTGCCATGCCATGAATCTCCATCCCAGAGTTAAGAGCTTCTAGAATGGGCTTGACATAAATCCGAGTCGGTGTTATCAATACTTCTCCCAAGTTTTGACCCCCCAGTAATTCTGGACAAAAATCCCAATCCAAGCCCTTATCTTCGACAATTTTTCGCACCAGACTGAAGCCATTACTGTGGACTCCTTGACTTGCCAAACCAATGGCAACATCCCCCACTTTTACCTGAGAACCATCGAGAAGCTGACTTTTCTCCACAATCCCCACACAAAAACCCGCTAAGTCATATTCCCCCAACTGATAAAAACCGGGCATTTCTGCGGTTTCCCCCCCCAAAAGGGCGCACCCACTCAAACGGCATCCTTGAACTATTCCGGCAACTACCTCGGCTAGTTGTTGTGAATTCAGCTTGCCAGTGGCTAAATAATCCAAGAAAAATAACGGTTCTGCCCCAGAGGTAAGAATGTCATTGACGCACATCGCTACCAGATCAATCCCAACGGTGTCATGGCGGTTAAGAGTCTGGGCAATTTTTAGCTTAGTCCCTACCCCATCTGTCCCTGAGACTAAAACTGGTTCCTTGAAGCCAGATGGCAGCTGAAAATAACCACCAAAGCCCCCCAGTCCACCCAAAACCTCAGCTCGGTGCGTACTTTGCACTCCCTTACGAATTTGTTCAACAAAAGAGCGTCCTGCCTCAATATCTACACCAGCTTCTCGATAATCCATCAGCAAAAATACTTGAACACACCTAAATGATAAATGACTACCAACGATCAGCGGGACACTTGGAATAGGGAATAGGGAATAGGGAATAGGGAATAGCCTGATAAATTATTGTTATTTTTTTGTTAAGCAAAACTAATAAAAACTTTGAGCGTATCTTTTATTTGTTTTGCTGTCAATCTTTATTTAAATTTTCGATTAAATTGTGACCAAATGATTTGAATTACGGTGATCCCCAGCCAAATTTTCATGTTAGTCTGTTGTAGGTTAAGAAATGTAAAGCAAATGTGAGAGGAGTGGGCGTTGGCAAAACCGTAAATATCAACTTCGGTTTGCCAGCGCTTTTGATAAAGGATCTATGCATCAACTATTCTGGAGTGGCATTACCACTGCCTTACTAACAACAGCTGTCGGGACTACTGTATCCATTCATGGTTCATCATCTGCCTCAACCCTTTCAACCCCTCAGCCAAAAGAGGTGGTTAAGCTAGGCGAGAATCAGTCTCAAACTGCAACTGAAAGCGAGGAAAATCTGATTGCTACGATTCATCCTCATCAATGGGAGGAATTAACTGCAGCAACACTCTATATTCGCAGCATTCCTGTTCTCACCTTTCTCGGTTCCCCCACAGCTTCTGCTGGTGACACCAAAGAAATTGTTGAAAGCAAGGATAAGAGAGCCACAGATGCCAATCAATCTCAGGATGATCCAATGTCGCGAGCGAAAACAGTAGCGTCTCGTCTTAATCAACTGAGCCGAGAAAACTTTGATCCTGAGGGGATTACTGTTAGCTGGAATTTCGAGAGCAAATCCTACAGCATCAAAGTCAACGATGAGGAATTGGTGAGAGTTGATAAAACAACTATCCTGCCAGATACGACGAACAATGTGGCTCAGGATGCCTTGCAAGCGACAAACCGACTGCGGCGTTTGATGGGGAATGCTCCACCGTTGCCAGAGATTGCTAGTAAACCAAAACCAAAGCCAACCTCCCAGGTAGCCCAAGGAGGAGTAAAAAGGCAGATTAGGGGTATGGCATCTTGGTATGGTCCCGGCTTCAATGGTCGTCGTACTGCCAGTGGTGAGAGATTCAACCAGAATGCCTTGACAGCAGCTCACCGCAGCTTACCTTTCGGGACAAAGGTGCGGGTGACGAATATGAATAACGGTCGCTCTGTGATTGTCCGCATTAATGATCGTGGTCCCCATTCAAGAGGGCGGCTCATTGATCTGTCTGCTGCTGCTGCTAGAGTGATAGGATTGATCCATAGTGGGGTTGCGCCGGTAAGAGTCGAGGTTTTAGGACGTTAGCTATCTCCCTCCCTTGAAAGACGAGGGATTCTAAACGGATGCTATGAGAGGGTCAATAGACACCTCTCACAGCTGTTACGATACGACAAACTGACTTTGTGATCTACTGAGACTACTTGATGCTAAACTTGGCGCATGAGGATAGAGTCTATTGTCTGCCCGAGCGCATTGAAGAAAAGCTCCAGTCCAAGCATGGGGCACCTAACATAACCGTTATGTCGCAAGTTCTCAGTGCGATCGCCGATCTTGTAGTGCAAAAGTCCACCGTTTAAGATAAAAGTCTTAGTCAGGCAAGTGATCGCTGGGATAAGATGAGAAATCAACTGCTCAATCCCTCATGAGTGAAACCGTCTATATCGAAACCAGCATAATTGGCTATCTGACTGCCCGATCCAGTAACAATCTGATCCTTATGGCTAGCGTAGAGGTTACGCGAGAATGGTGGGACATTCGCCGTACTCAGTTTACGCTCTATATTTCCCAAGTGGTTCTTGATGAGGTGGGACGAGGAGATGCAGAGATAGCGAGTAGGCGACTTGAGTTACTGCGTGACTTTCCCTTGCTCGAAGTCAGTGAAGCTGTTCAAAGTCTAGCAGCGCAATTTCTTAACAAAAGCAATCTTCCAGCTAAAGCCACTGATGATGCACTTCATATCGCAGCAGCGACAGTTTACGGCTTGGACTATCTGCTAACGTGGAATTGTAAACATATTGCCAATGCTCAAATCCAGAAGAAGTTAGCCCAAATTAGCTTTGATGCTGGATACGAACTACCAACCATTTGTACACCTTACGAGCTAATGGGAGAGTAAAGATGTGGAAAGATGAAATTCTCGAAGAAATCCACAAGATTCGAGAAGAACACGCTAAGTCATTTAACTACGATCTTCAAGCAATTTGTGATGATTTGCGCCGGAGACAGGTTGCAAGTGGTAGGCGAATTATTTCACAACCTCTCAAACGTCCCAGACAGCAGCACAACAAATCGCTCCACCCGACTGTCTAAAAGCTATCTGCTGTGTGTGAGAGGTTATCGGCGGCGGGTGAGCTTATCGGACTTCAGCGTTCAGTTATTCCATTTTTTTTGTGCAAGATCTGAGGTTAGCGTCGGGAGTATGTCACTAAACTCTAAACTGTGAAGTATGAACCTTCATCCTTTATCTTTCATACTTCATCCTTGAAAAGGAGGTTTTGGTGCGTCTGTTTAAAACAGTTGCCCGATTGCGCTCTGATTTGGAGCTCCAACGGCAAAATAAGAAAAAAATTGGTTTGGTTCCCACGATGGGGGCTTTGCACACTGGTCACTTTAGTTTGATTAAGCGTGCTGTCTCCGAAAATGATGTTGTCGTGGTTAGTATTTTTGTTAATCCGCTGCAGTTTGCACCAACGGAAGACTTGGAGCAGTATCCTCGCCAGTTAGATGAAGATTGCCAATTATGCGAACAGCTAGGTGTCGATGTCGTTTTTGTTCCTACACTTGAAGAAATGGGAATGGCAGGAGGTGAGGATTCCCAATCACCAATCACGACGACGGTGGTGCCACCAGCAGCAATGATATCGGTTTTATGTGGTCCGTTTCGACCAGGACACTTTCAAGGGGTGGCGACGATAGTTGCTAAGCTGCTTAACATTGTACAGCCAACCAATGCCTATTTTGGTGAGAAGGATGCTCAGCAGCTAGCGATTATTCGGCGTTTGGTCGAGGATTTGGACTTGCCCGTGGAAATTAGGGCTTGTCCGATTGTGCGGGAAACTTCAGGACTGGCATATAGTTCTCGCAATCAGTATCTGACTTTGAAGGAAAAAGAGCAGGCATTAGGTTTGTCTCGCAGCTTGCAGCAAGCGCAAAAGGTGTTTCGGATTGGTGAACGTCATGCTTCTAAATTAGTAGCGATTGTTCAGCAGGAATTGGCACTGATACCTGAGATAGAGGTGGAGTATGTTGAACTGGTTCATCCTAGGACGCTGATGCCTTTAGAGGAAATTGATGAGGCGGGATTGTTAGCGATCGCCTGTTATATTGGTTCTACTCGTTTAATTGACAATGTAATTTTGCGACAGCGCCAGCCAATTATCGCCATTGATGGACCGGCGGGTGCGGGGAAATCCACCGTGACTCGTCGGATTGCCCAAGCTTTAGGATTGCTTTATCTTGATACCGGAGCAATGTACCGAGCTGTTACTTGGTTGGTGATGCGATCGGGTATTTCAGTGGGGGATGAAGGGGCGATCGCCTCCTTAGTGAGTGGAGCAAAATTAGAGCTAATTGCTGCTAACTCTTCCCAGAGTCCGATTCGCGTCCAGATTAATGGAGAAGATGTGACCGAGGCAATTCGCACCCCTCAAGTAACTGCCAATGTCTCAGCGATCGCCGCTCAAGCAGAAGTCCGCCGGGAGTTAGTTAAGCAACAGCAACGCTGGGGTGAAAAGGGAGGTGTCGTTGCTGAAGGACGGGACATTGGGACTAATGTTTTTCCGGATGCGGAACTGAAAATTTTTCTTACTGCTTCGGTGGAAGAACGAGCAAAGCGACGCCTGAAAGACTTTAAAAATCAGGGAAATCAAAACGTTAATTTAGAACAGCTAGAACGGGATATTCAACAGCGGGATTATCAAGACAGCAACCGTAAAATTGCGCCTCTACAAAAGGCTGTTGATGCTATTGAAGTAAACACAGATAGTTTGAGCATTGAAGAAGTAACGGAGCAGATTATCATTCTCTATCATGCAGAAACTCTAATAGCCTGAATCTATAATGACAATGCCTGGCCGATACCCTCGACTTAATGAAATTCAAATGCTTGTTTGACGTATATCACTAGGACAAACAATAAAAATCCTAATCCTAGGAGAAGTTCAGCAAACTCGCCAAAGGATAAAATAAATTGACCCAAAAATTCCATATTAACAGACTGCAAAATACTCTGTATTTCCTGATAATAATCTTTAATTGTATAAGAGTAATAAACCAGTAAAAAAAAGGAAGATAAATACCAGTCAGGAATAAAATAGGCATGGGAGCGCCAATTCTTCATTCGAGGAATGAATAACCAGGCGAGTCCGCCAACTAGCCCTAAAATACAATAGCCGTAATCAATATATTCACTAACCCAAATTAAGTTATGGAGGGTCGTTTCCTTCTGGGAATTATATGCTTCAAAAAACCCTGGCGATCGCCAACCCAATAAATGCTGTCCCCAACTCAGTTCTTCAAGGCCAACGAATAGAAAACAGCCCGCCATAAAATAATAAAAAAATCCCAATTTCTTTTGCTGTATTTGGTAGAAGTAGCGAGCAATTGGTAGGGCAAAAATAAAAGCTACAATATACGCCAAACTCGTGCCATATTCAAATAATCCTCCCTCGCTTTCAATCCGTTTCCAAGAGGTGTGAGTTATATTTAAACGCCATAATACGACTGCTCCACTTAAGATAATCGGCATCACGAATACCCAAATCTTTAACCGCGATCGCTGAGAAAATAGCCCGTTTTCAAGAATCTTTTTTAGATTTGGAGGCTGTCCAAACCCCACCAATAACAGACCTATCGCAATCGCAATCCCTAAACGTTCGTTCCACCCTTCTAGGAATACCTTGACAATTTGCGAAAGGGCGATCGCCGACCCAAAGAACGTCAGCGTAATAGCCAACACTTTGACTAAAAAATTGATCCGTTGTTCAATAATGATTCTGACCGGAATAGTACGGTACATTGCGATCACCTCCTGTTGATGTTTATAAAGAAAGCAAACTATTTTGTCAACCCTGTCAGGCTAAATTTTCGACGGACAGACCACGAGGACAAAGGGAAAGGAGTGCCAATGCACCCCAGGGCAACTGTAAGTCAAGGGCGGCTAACCCACGACTTTCATTGTCGCACCGCAGAGGATACAAACGTACCCCAAGCTGAGTCAGTACAGGTTGATGTCATGCGCATTCCGCCAGCAGACACTGTCCCTGAGCATTGTCCCTCTGAACGCCTACCCGACTGATACTGAGCAACGTAATTGTACTCAAAGTTTCTTCCAGTTATTGTGCCGCTACCCGACGACTGAAAGGGGTCTCCCTCTACTGTCCCCCATGTTGTAAATCGAAATCTATTCCCATCTTGGGTAATCTTAGAGCTTTGATTCAATGTGGGATTAAGCCATTCACCGTTAAGATCTGGATGTGGTGTCGGTGTTGAAGTTGGTCTTTTGAAGAATTCGTTATACCACCACGGGGAAGTTCCACCAACAAGAATTGCTATGACAACCGCTGGAATAATCTGACTCAGAAGATCATTCTTGTTCTGGTCACCTTTATTGCTGTTTGACACTTCTTTGCTTACCTCACATTGGATTTGCTATCATTACTATTAGCTTGATCCACTGCTAGTCGTCGCATTTTCGGAAACTTATACTGAATCCGGATCTAAAACCCCCTTTATCAATTTTCTGTCTTTTTCTTCCCCTGCTCCCAAAAAGAAGCAGGGGAGCAGGGAGCGGGGTGCACAGGAGATTAATTAAGTGATTTGTTCGCTTAGTAAATCTCTTATATTTTTATGTTTTGAGTAAAATTATTTCAGGCTATTTTCCGTTACTGGGCGGTTCAGATCCTGCAATGCCAAACTTTGGCGACCAGAAGCTTCCCCGTGCCTGAAAAAATGCCACGTCCTTGCACTTGCCCCGACGATTCTGAGCCACAGAGCAGCGCAGCATCACCTTGGATTTACCCTCCTTCATATAAGAATAACGCTCCAGAAAAGCCCCGCAGACTGGACAGGAATGGTCAGTCAACGCCTCTGGGTCAGGGGCAGCAGTCCGCTGGGAGTAGGGCAGTTCGTACCCCTTCGTCTTAGGATTCCAGAACATCACTGCTCCACAGGCAGCTGCAGTACATTTGAGGAAGTGATTGGCCTTGAGCTTTTTAGATCGAGAGGGAATCTTGCTCATCGCCTGTCCACACTTGGGACAAGCAATCTTCGTCACTTTTGCCTGGGGCGGCAGTGACCGCTTACCCTGACCTGGGAGGCTATTTGTCCCAATCATTTGTCGAGCCTGAGCCAGAGCAGGTCCAAAGTAATTCCGATGCCAACCCGTCAGGTAAGTCTGCCAGTCTTGTTGCCCTGTAGCGATCGCATCCAGTTCAGCTTCCATCTTAGCGGTGAACTCCGGCTGAATCAGGTCTGGCAGCAGTCTCTCCAGGGCGGCATCCAGATCTAGTCCCAGGGTCGTGGGCTGAAGCTTACCCTTAGACACCTCAACATATTCCCGCTCCTTCAGAGTCTGGATAGTCGGCGCATAGGTACTGGGACGTCCAATGCCCTTGCGTTCCATCAACTGCACTAGCTTCGGCGCTGTATAGCGAGGTGGTGGCTGGGTCTGCTTTTTGTCTGCCTGGGCTTGCTTGAGCTGCAGGGGCTGTCCCGGCTGAAGCGTTGGCAGTAAGGAATCGGCACTCAGGTTGTTCCAGTAACGAGTGTAACCAGGAAACTCCAAAACTTGTCCCCTGGCTTCCCAAAACACTGAGCCGGACTGGGTGACAACGCGAGTTTTACGCAGACGGGCTCGACAGCATTGGGAGGCAACAGCTCGATTCCAAATCAGTTCGTAGAGCTTGGCATCGTCTGCTGTTAATTTCTCCTGAAGTTGCTGGGGTGTGCGGTAGACATCGGTAGGGCGAATCGCTTCGTGGGCTTCCTGGGCTCCCTTGGTCCCTCGATGCTTTGCCGTCCGCTGGGGTATATTGGTTGGATCGTGTTGCTCCAGGTATTGTCGGACAGCCCGACAGAACTGGTCAGATAAGGCCACCGAATCGGTGCGCATGTAGGTGATGTACCCAGCCTCGTACAGGGACTGGGCGACTTTCATCGTCCTCTCTGGGGTGAGGCACAGCTTGGAGCCAGCTGCTTGCTGGAGGGTAGAGGTGGTAAAGGGGGCGGGGGGTGACTGATGGGTAACCTTGCTCTCCACTTTCACCACCTGATGGGCAGACGAACGGGCGATCGCCACCAGTCGGTCAGCTTCAGCCTGAGTAGTAACTCGGTCTGACTCGGGCGCAGTCTTACCCCCTGCGGCATCGTCTGGAGTTTCCACTGCAGTTTCCTTCCGATTGAGGCTGCGGCGATAGAAGGCTTTGAAGCCCTCCCGGTACTCCACCCACACGCTCCAGTAATCCTGGGGTTTGAAGGTTTGGATCTCCCGCTCCCGCAAACAGAGCAGGTGCAGGGTAGCACTTTGGACGCGCCCCATGGACTTTGCTCCATTGTTGAGGGGCCACACCACGTGCTTGCTGCCTTTGTAGCCCACCAGCTTGTCCAGGCAGTCCCGGGCGCGACCAGCTGCAATCAAGGACTGGTTGAGAGTGCGGGGATGGGCGATCGCTTGCCGCACTGCTGCTGGGGTAATTTCGCTGTAGATGACGCGTCTGGGGTTTTTGAGTCGTAGTTCCTGCTGTAGGTGCCAGCCAATGGTTTCCCCCTCCCGGTCTGGATCGGTGGCGATATAGACTGTATTCGCTTTCTTGACGGCTTGCCGCAGTTCTGAGAGGATTTTTTTTGCCCTTGTCCCCCTGGGTTCATAGCGACATTGGATGCGATCGCCTTCTAAATCAAAGCCCAGAGCATCCTCTCCGTCATTTGCCAGTTCTCTCACATGGCCCATACTGGCTTTGACAATCCAACTCGGTCCTAGGATCTGACTTAGCTTTTTTAGTTTGCCGGGACTTTCAATTAAAAGCAGATTTGCCATCTCGACCCCCATAATATTAAGTAGAAGGTTAATCAGCTAGAGGAAGTCTTGGAGCAGATTAATCAGAACTGGGATTTAGACTAGTATCCGGTGCGAAACTCAACCAACATTCGGTTCTTCAAGGTGTAGTATGATATTTAAGGACTTTAGTAAAGTCCTGAGGTGGATTAGACGACATAATCTAAGTATTCAATTTATTGAGGAGAAAAAATGGGCTCTTCACCTACCTATCTAGACCCTATCATTATAGCACGCCTTGTCGGTGAAACAGTGCTTGATGTCGGTTGTGGCCATGGACGCTGGGGACATTTAATTCAAAGTAATTTTTGGGAAGCTGGGTTGACTAAACCTCCGAAGGTTGATGGATTAGATGGTTTTCTACAAAATGTCTAATTTTGTGCTAAGCAGAGTTGCTATCGAAATGTTTGGCATCAGGTAATGCCGTCGCCATTAAATGGAACTTGGGATACTGTTTTGGCAGTTGAGTTCATAGAACATATAGAGCAAAATGCAGTTGAAGAAACTATAAATATTCTGGAAAGTGTTGCTAAGAAGAGGATTATTTTCTCAACCCCTAATTGGCCAGACTACCGAGAAACTAATAGGGGCAGGTTTCGGAAATCCCACAAACCTATTAGTCCGAGCAGTCAATAAAATAAAGTTGTCCTGGGCTTTTTATTCATTTCCAAAAGTCTTCCCAAGCTGGGGGCATTCGCTGGTTGCTTATAAGGATATTGATTAGGGTGCAGCTCCATTGAGCGAAAAGTTGGGCTACTTTACAACTGGAGTTTAGACGCTTATGACTACCTCACAACTGCGTTAGCGAAGCGGACGCAGCGAAGCGAGTATCGCTCCCCCACGACTGCGATAGCTATCCCACTACTGCGATGTCATAGTCTAAACTCCAGTTCCTCACAAGGGTAGGTTTTTTGTTACGTCCAGCAGCAGGACGGTTGGGCGCAGGTGGGGTGGCTCAATAAGTAGCGAGGTCAGTATTTTGCGGAGTAGATTTGTTTAAGGGCATGTTGCTGCTACTGGTACTTCTCCTGCAGGCTATTTCGTTCTTGACATAAACCGCCCGGAAATGTTAGAAAAGGTAAGGCTAGGTTTACTTGGTAAATCAGCTTTTAACGCAAACCTTTTGCCTGCAATAATTCGTCTAGCCAAGATTTATCATTACAGACACATTTACAGTTTATACCCTGTAGACCGAGTTGGAAATGGGTGGGGGAGTGTGATCGCGTTGATAGTAGCGATCGCCTTACTATATTTGCCGAAATGGGATGCTCCCGATACTATATTAGTAGTCTGACAAATAATGCTGAACTATTAGCTAAAGCTATTCGTTAGTAGGTTAACTTCTATTCTATAATGCAGTCACTTTTGCAATAAATCTTTACAATAAATTTTCTCTATTCACGGCAATATAGAGTTGTATGGATAAGACAGCAGATTAGTACAAGCTGTTGAGAGGGAAACAAAAGAGCGATCGCCAGCATGAACAGCACCACCCACATCCCTGGTCGTTGTTCAATCCTGGGTTTTTCGAGACTCGATAATCAAAGCAGTCACAATCATCAGCAACAGAATTATGACAACTCCCAAATTGGGACCACCGAAGTGAAACTTTTTTCTTAACTGGAGGAATTACGGTGACTTTACTGACTAATGATTGGAGTTTTGTTTATCTTATTGCTCAAGGGAATCAAGGAGCTTCTAATGCTATAGCCAACCTAGTTGGTCTAATTATTGGAATTGCTGTTTATGCCTTTGCTTCCTACTGCTTTCAGACCATTTATCAGAAGTTAGGAGAACCCAATGCCTGGTTTGCATGGATTCCGATTTTAAATAACTGGATTATGTATAAGGCTGGCGATCAATCACCTTGGTGGATTATTGGACTCTTCATCCCTTTCGTTAATTTTATTGCTTTGATTATCCTGCTTCTTGCGTTCATCAAGATCGTGAACAAGCTTGGTAAGAATCCCTGGCTCATTATCTTGATGATTATTCCTTTGGTAAACTTTTGGGTGATGTACCATTTTGCCTTTGGCTAACTGAAACAGTTTCTAATTGTCAGGGATGTCGGGGCACCTCATGGCTGAAGTTCCCCCTTACTAGACATAGCAATAGATTAAGATTTTTAAACAGAACTGACCAGAAGGTTGGTTCCATAGAAAATCTGACTTTTCACGGCATCTTTTTAGAGCGTGCGATCGCTACTAAAACCTCCTTCCCGAAGTCGGATTTTCTCGTTGAGAATTTTCATTTCTCACAGAGCAATCAAATTCCCCCCTTCCCGGTGCCTGCAAAGTAGGCCAATGTCCGTATTTGACTATTGGTTTGCATACTATTTAGCTGAACGCAGTCAACAGTTAAACAAATGAGGCAAAACGAGTTTTACGAAAATGGATATACAATCAAACGCAAGCTGATTTCTTCAGAAGAAATTGAATACTTAAAAACTAAACTAACTGAAAATATTCAATCCGAATCAGCTCATGGCGCAAGGCATCTGCAATACAAGATACCCGCCATCCATGAGTTAGCCTATTCCAAGAGCATCAAGGAAACTATAGCCGACTATTTTGATGCCAGTCCCAAATTGGTAAGGGCTATCTACTTTAATAAAACAGAAAATGCCAATTGGGGTGTGTCTTGGCATCAAGATAAAACTATCGCTGTCAAAGAAAAAGTTGAATTTTCTGGTTTTGTATCTTGGTCTGTCAAGCAGGGTGTTGTCCACGTGCAGCCACCAATAGAAGTCATGCAAAACATAGTTACCTTGCGCCTTCATTTAGATGCTGCCAATGAAGAAAATGGTGCCCTAAAAGTGCTCCCTAAATCTCATAAGCTAGGAATTTTAAACAAAAGTCAGATTGAGCAAATAAAAGCCAATAATAATTCAGTTGTATGTCGGGTAGATGCCGGTGATGCAGTTATTATGAGTACACTTATATTACATTCTTCATTAAAAGCCAAAACTCCTAGTAACCGGAGAGTTATACATCTAGAATATTCTTCTTTCCAGTTACCCGGAGGGTTAAGTTGGCTTTAACAAAAGGCTCTCCCGTACTTAGAGCTTGTTTGAAAAGTCAATCGTAGGGTGGGTTAGGCGCGGCGACTCTGGAATTGAGAACAAGTAACTGGTAGATTAAAAGCGCCGTAGCCCACCACTTTTGATGCTCTGCTCTTACATACAGACTTTTCAAACACCTTCTTAGCTCGACTTTATCCATTTGCCCTGTATAAGTATGATGCGATCGCTCAGCACAATGCCTTAACCTAACTCGGACGTTTAAGTGAATTCTATCAAGCATTCAACTGCTCCCTCACCCTAGTCTTGAAAGCTCTCAATGCTTGGCTGGTGCCAATGATCTTGCTCTGCTGAATGCATTGGGTGATTGTTTCTCTCAGAGTCAGTAAGTTGGAGAAAGTTGGACTAGTTTTAGATTCAACATATTTTCCCTCGTGCAGGATATTAATTTGCAAGGTTCCGTTCCTTTTAAATCGCCATAGTTCTGGCACTCCCAATACCTGATAGTTATCCAATGCAGTGCGGGATGTAATATCAACTTCAATGGCTAAATCTGGCGGCGGATCTACGGTTAAGTCTATTCTATCTTTGCCAGTAATAGCAAGACGAGAGGCAATGTAAAAAGATTCGTCTGGTTCTACTCCTTCACTCATGTTTTCGTTTTTGAAGGTAGTAGAACCAGAAGGTTCGTATTCAATCTGTAATTCTTCCAATAAGAATTCCACCATATTTCCAATAATCGATTTATATTTTTCATGTTCTAGTAATGGAGTCAGAATTTCCAAAATTCCGTGACTATAAGAAAGTCTGGCGCTGCGACTTTCTCCTAGTTCATCTAAAATCGCTTCAAACTGCTGCCAGGTAATGTCTTTCAGTAGCAATCGCTGACCAGGTGGGACGATTATTTGTTCGAGTTCTAGCTTCATCTGCCGTATGATAATTATTATCTTATAGTTATTCTAATCATATCAATTCCGCTATTCTCACTTCAAACGTCCAGAACGCAAAATACTAATAACCAGCCACAAACCCAATAAACTAGCAGCAGTAAAAAGAACATCGCTAATCAAAGATAACTCTCTCGTTTGAGTACCTATCGAAATAATTGCCGCGCCGATAATCAGCGAACCAACCACAATACTAAACGAAAGCCGATTAGCGGAATCATCTACACTGCGGCGCAATGGCCCCAGTTCCCTCAGCCTCAAATTCCAATGCAAAGTTTCCGAACTGAGGCGGTCTAATAACACCTCCACCTGTCGAGGAGATTTCAAAGAGATAGACTTGAGGTCTAGAACAGTTCTAAGAAGAGTTTGTAGGGCGGTATCTCCTAGTAACTGACGTCGGAATAAATCAGTCATTAAAGGCTTAATTTCATCTAACAGATTTATCTCTGGATTGAAATTACGAGCCACCCCCTCCAAATTGGCTAAGCTTTTAGCATACAAACCCAGATTCCCCGGCAATTTAACCTTATTATTGCGGGCAACTTGCAACACCTCATAAAACACCTCGCTGAAATTAAGTTGCGAAAGACTGAGATTATAATACTTGCGTAACATGCGATCGTAGTCAACTTCCAAATGAGCCAAACTCGTCGGTTGCACCGTCTCAGATAACTCTAAAGTCAACTGGCTACATCGCTGAGCATCCATATCTACAATCGCCAACAACATCTCTGTTAAAAGCTGCTGCGTCCTGGGATCTAAACGCCCAATCATGCCACAATCAATAATCGCCAACCGACTATCTTGGAGATAAAAGATATTACCTGGATGGGGATCTGCATGGAAAAATCCGTCAATGTAAATCTGCTGAAAAAACGCACGAAACAGAAGGGTGCTAATCTCTTTCCGGCGATCGCCACTTTTCTTACCATCCGTTGATGGCGAGATATCTGCATCTAAAATTGGCTTCCCATCCAGCCACTCCATCACCAATAACTTTTCGGTGGTGATATTCCAATAGATTGCAGGCACCACTAACTGCTTAGAGTCAAACCAGCGACTGGTGGATAAATTGCGCCGTAGCTGGTTCGTGTAGCTAGCTTCTTGGGTGAAATCTAGCTCTGCTTTTACTGTATTGGTAAACTCTTCAGCAAGGGTAACGACATCGTAATTTTGACCAAAATCAGTCAGAGAAACTAGCTCCGCTATCCCCTTGATCAGGGAAATATCCTGAGCAACAATCCTATCAATTCCGGGACGCTGTACTTTTATTGCCACTTCCTGACCATTGGTTAAAGTTGCTCGATGGATTTGAGCAATAGAACCAGCAGCAATGGGTTCGGGATTGATGGTGATAAACACCTCTTCTAAAGGCTGTTGTAGCTGTTGCTGGATAATCGCTTCGATTTGAGTCCAGGAAACCGTAGGGACTTTAGCTTGGAGCGCTGTCAAGGCTTTGATATAGTCAGGAGGCAGTAAATCGGGGCGAGTACTCAGTAGTTGTCCTAATTTGACATAAAACGGTCCCAATTCCACCAGGATTTTGCGCAAAACCTCTGGTCGCGGAATTTGAGGTTCATCGGCTTTACCGCCTGTTAAGAGTCCTCGCATATAGTCCCAGCCGTTACCCAGGACAATCTCGATAATTTCTCGCTGGCGCGAACTGGTTTGAGTTAGGGATAACACCGATTTTAGTCCTTTTTATTTTATAAATACCCTTTCCACTGACCTAAGTGGAATGGCACGCTCCTTAAGAATATAAGAATGGAACACAGATAATACGGATGACGCAGGGAGCAGGGGGAGTAAAATGTTAATTACATTATAAAGTTTTATTGCAATGCCTTGACTTATGTTGCTTGGTAGTAATTTCCGCCCTGAGCGGTTACGGTTTTACCGATTGGCCTTGGGGATGTGGTTGCTCTAGCTCACGCTAGAGTCAAGAAGAGCTCGTGACAAGTCAGGGTCCTCAACTGAAGTTAAGTTTTATTGCTATATTGGGACTTACGCCTTGACAAATTGATTACAATATGCATATTCTCAGACGAGATGCGCTGCCTACCGCACAGCGGAAGCTGACCGCTACCTGCCAACAAGCAATAAATAAAAATACTTAAGGAGAGAGAAATTCAGTAAAGTTACAAAATGTAAAGAATATGTAAAAATACTGATATCTGCTTGTTTTTTTGCTATCCTTATGGGCTATACTTCCACTTGTGGAAAATACGAAATTTAGGGTGTTGAAGGAGTGAAAATATACATGGATAATACGTGGTTATCTAATACATGGGCTTTTCTATCAAATAGTACCAATCAAACTAAATCCACAGACCCACGCCTTATAGGTACAAAGAAAAAAACATTTAAACTTTCCATCGCAACCGAGTTTTATCCCCCAGACTATGCTGCTACAGGTCAGTTAATTGAAGAACTTGCAATTCAGTTAGGAAAACAGGGAATGCAAATTCACATATTTACTGGACAGCCTGGGTATGCTTTCAACGGGACTAAAGCTCCAGCGCTTGAAGATGTAAATCCGCTGCTAATTCGACGATCAAAGATTTCTAGAATCTGGCCTCAAAGGATTCGCGGGAAAGCAATCAGTGGAATTTTATTTTGCCTGCGTTCAGCCTTACACTTGTTTAAGCATTACTCCCGAGGCGATGTTTTACTCCTAACCACTGCTCCCCCATTTTTAGGTATTATCGGATACTTGGCCAAGTTATGCTTTGGTATGCCTTATGTTTGTTTACTCTACGATGTATATCCTGATGCAGCAGTCGCCCTTAAAACAATCTCGGAAAAACATTGGCTGGTTAAATTTTGGGATGAGATTAACCGCATAGTTTGGCAAGAGGCTAAATCAATCATTGCGATCAGCCCCACCATGAAAGACCGCATAGTTGCTAAAAACCCCAAGCTTGCTGACAAGATTTCAGTCATTCATAACTGGGCTAACCCCAATGATATTCGACCTATACCCAAGGAAAAAAACTGGTTTGCTCGCCAGCATAAAATAACAGATAAGTTTACCGTTTTATACTCGGGAAACTTGGGCAGGTGTCACGATATGGAGACGATTATGACGGCAGCTAAGCTGCTGCAAAATGAACAGGTTCAGTTTATATTTATTGGCAAAGGAGCCAAGTTACAAGTTTGTCGGGATATAGTAAGTACCCAGGGCTTGCACAACTGTTTATTTCTGCCCTATCAGGATAAACAAGTTCTTCCTTACTCCTTAGCAAGCTGTGACTTGGGTTTAGTTAGCATTGCCCCTGATTTAGAAGGAATAGTTGCCCCCAGCAAGCTTTACGGGATTTTAGCATCTGGGCGACCTATTGCAGCGATCTGTGAACCCCACTCTTATCTACGCCAGCTAATAGAGGATTCAGGCTGTGGTGCTGCCTTCAATAATAATGATGCTAATGGCTTAGCTGAGTTCATTCGCTACCTCTACTTAAATCCCCAGAAACGGGATAAAATGGGTAAAGCCGCTCGTGACTATCTCTTATCAAACTTTACCCCTGAGATTATTTCTCAGAAATACTTAAAAGTGTTGAAGTCCGATCTCACCAAAGGGGAAGTCTAGATAAAATTCGGCCTTGCACAATAACGGGATGGTTCCGGTTGCATCCCCGTTATATTACTCCTGTGTCCTGACAGTTAAAACCGTTACTTCACTGGTGCTGTTTGCCTGATTGAGAGCGTGGTTCTGGGCTTAATGGTTATGACATTGGTGAAGAGCTTTTTGTCTCTATCCCCTTTAGGAGAATCTCTTGAGGGATCTAGCCCAGGTCAGGACATTTCCAATCCAGAAAAAGCAGGAGTCTGTGGATGAAAAGTCAACCAAGACCGAACAATGGCGATCGCAGTTCTAATAAATTATGCTCATTAATAATTAAATGAAGTTTTCTTGCTGTTCTGGTGAAGTAGCTTTGTTGTCCGATGTTCGACTGAGATATTCTCTTTCGAGCACTTTGAGCAAATTCTCTTGAAGCGAAGTAAGCTTTGGCTCTTTCAGTCTCCCAAAAAATCCAAGCAACACCTCTGCTGTCTCCTCAAGCTCACCGGAAGAGTAAATCGCACTCATTTGGTCACAGAGCTTTTGCAGTCGCTGGCAATCTCTTTTGGGATAGCCAAAGGACTTGAGGTCACTCGGAGCTACAGATTCCACAATCCTGTCTCCGAGTTGGATGGTGCATCCTTCTTCACCCGTCTCCTTCACAATCCCCCAGCACCCGATTTTTCCCTGGAGCCGCTTAGACTCAGTTCGCTTGATGAGGCAGACATCACCCACAGCAAGGGTTTCGGTCGATTTCTCTGTTTGGGGCTTGGCTTGAGACTCAATTTTCTTTTTCACAACTTGTTGGACAACGTCGTGGGACGGAACGTTCCCTCCGGCTTGTTCCACGGCTTCTAACCACACCTCAACCCGCTGCTCTGGCTTCTTCAGACGAGAAAGAGGGCGCACTTGATATTCGCTGGTAGGGAGAATGTGAACGGGGCGTTCACATTCTTTGAGGTCACTGAAGACCTCGGCTGCCTTGATCTTGTAGTAAATATTGCGGGGAGTGAGTTGAAAGCGAGCACGACAATACTCTTCAAACGTGTCGTGGGTTTCTCGATAAAGCCGTCTTTTGTTGATTGACCAGAGCGCTTGGGCGGCGGAGAAAAGGGACTTTTCTACGACTGACTCAAGTATTTCTAAATCTCGCCGCTCTTCATGAGTGAGTGGTGAGCGGGCGACTGCTTCTTCTGGTTCCTGAGCTTCTTCTTCGACAAGCTTAGCCTCTGCTGTTTCAAGTTTCTCATCTTCTGGTTGGGTGAGTGGAGCCCCTGGAGCCTGCTCCTCTTGAACCTGCTTCTTCCGTTTTACTACCATTCCTCAAAAAATCATGAAACTGAATTTCTCTAATGAATAGATTAGCTCACATTCTGCACTTCAAACTGTAGCATCAGCCCAGTCAAGGTTAATAGAATAAATAATTCTCACCACCTTGATTTGACAGCGATCACTGGTAGTGGTAAATTGATATACCTCAGCCAGATTACTTGCTGATCTTACCTTGGAATCTCAAGGACGAAATTATGCAGCAGATGGCTCATATTCGCGAGTGGGGGGCCTTTGTTGTCCCAATTCCCCAACTAGAGGTATTATTCTGATCTTCCGAAGAAGTGTCAGAGATTGAGGATTAGCGATCGCCTTCTGTCATAAGGATAAAGAATTCATTAAGGCGATCGGGCAGCAGTGAGCAATATTGTGACTGTAATTGTAACTAGCGGTAATTGGCATGAAGTTTACAGAGACTAGATTAAAAGGCGCTTACATTATAGATTTGGAGCCAAGAGAAGATGAGCGAGGATTCTTTGCTCGAAGTTGGTGTCAAAAGGAATTTGCTGAACATGGCTTGAATTCTAAACTAGTGCAGTGTAATGTATTATGAAGGATTTGGTAGGCGCAATCAAGTCAGTTATCAAATCAGTCCCTATAGAATCAATGTATGACCAAACCATGCGCTATTTGTTGTATGTTTAGTAGGACGATCAGTTGGCTACAGAAATTTAGGTCCCTATCCCAATTAAAACTGAATGTAATTGCCAACTATGCAGGGCAGTTTTGGTCAAGATTAATCAGCTTTCTCCTAGTTCCAGTTTATTTACATTATTTAGGAGTAGAAGCATATGGCTTGATGGGGGCATTTGCTGCAATTACCTCCTTTGTTTGGTTGCTAGATTTGGGTTTGAGTCCGACTGTGAACCGGGAAGTGACTCGACGGTGGGCAATTCCTGAAAAGCGAGCAACTATTCCTAACCTGTTACGGACGGCAGAGGTAATTTACTGGGGAGTAGGAGTGGGATTGATTCTGCTGATGGCACTCTTGAGTCAACCCATTGCCACCCAATGGCTCAATTCTGACAACCTAGACCCGGGAACAGTCAAATTCGCAGTTTTAATTTTGGGCTTTACCTTCGCTATTCGCTGGCCAGTAACCCCCTACACAGGAACTCTCATGGCTCTGGAGAAGCAGGTACAACTCAATATACTGCAAGGAACGTTGAAAACAGTCCAGAGTTTGGGAGCAGTAGTGATTCTAGTCTGGATTTCATCAACGATTGTAGCATTTTTGCTGTGGCAGACTTTACTAACAGTAGTTGAAGTCCTGTTACTGATGGTGTTGACTTGGCGCTACGTGCCTAAGGGTCTGTATCGACCTCACTTCAAGTTAGAGATTCTGCAACAAGTCTGGCAGTTTGCAGCGGGGATAAGCGGAACAATGATAGTGACTCTATTACTGACACAAGTGGACAAAATCTTGCTGTCTAAACTGCTGACTTTGGAACAGTTCGGATACTATATGTTGGCAAGTACTCTTGCTGGTCAGCTTTCTGTTATATTTGCTCCTTTCCTCAATGCACTTTTTCCCCGCTTAACTGCACTAGTAGCTCAAGAAGATGAAAAGGAATTAGCGCGAATTTTTCATCAGGGTAGCCTGTTTGTATCCATACTAGTCGCTCCTGCGGCAGCAACTTTAGTAATCTTTGGACCTGTAATTTTGTATTTGTGGACGCAATCGCCTGAAATAGTGGAACATGCGGCTAAACCACTTTCACTGCTGGTGTTTGGAACTTTGATGAATAGTATGATACACATCCCTTATCAGTTACAGTTGGCAATTGGAAAGCCTCAGATTGCTGCCATTGTCAATACTTGTGCGGTTATAGTATTAGTGCCCGCAATGTTTCTTGTCTTACCTCAGTGGGGGATGGTTGGGGCAGCCCTGATTTGGGCAATCTTAAATACGTCTTATTACATTGGGACGTCTCGGATTACTCACTGGTATATTTTGCCCAATGAATATGGTCAGTGGCTGCTACAAGATACCCTGGTGCCAATTATGCTGAGTTTTGCAATAGTTTTTGTAGCTTGGCAAGTACAGCTTATGTATGAAGGAAGATTCGTGACCATTATCGGTTTGGGTGCAGGGCTATGTTTAAGTTATGGATTAGCATTTTCATGGTATATATATAAGAAAAAATGCTATAGAGAAAAACCGAAAAGCTCATTGCAGAATTAGAAAAGAACGGAGACAAGGATGCTAGATAAGGTTTTGAAAGATTTACCAGAGTAAAATGATTCCTGGAAACAAGAAATTAACTTGGGGAGACAAAACAATCAAAATTTGGTAATAGTGTTAAGAACAACGTATATACCTATATCAATACAATAGAAAAAGATGAATCAACCTCTTGTATCCATTGTCACTCCCTCCTTCAATCAAGGACGATTTATCGAACGCACTCTTCTAAGTGTCCAAGGACAAAGCTACCCTCATATTCAACATATTGTGATAGATGCTGGCTCCACAGATGAAACTCTGGAGATTCTGAAACGATATGAAGGGACTTATAATCTTCAGTGGCTCTCTGAACCAGATCGAGGCATGTACAATGCCATCAATAAGGGTCTGCGTCTGGTAAAGGGAGATATCCTAGCTTATTTGAATACTGACGATAAATATCTACCGTGGACTGTAGAAACAGCGGTCAAACACTTCTTGGCCAATCCTGATACGGACGTTGTTTTCGGCGACCATCTGGATGTCTATCCCGATGGACAAGTTTACCTAGAAGTTCAGCCTCCTTTCCGGCTGCAACTTCTCCGCAGAACTGGATGGTCTTTACCTCAACCCACAGTCTTCTGGCGTCGCCAAGTTTATGAAGTCTTGGGTGGATTTGATGAGCATCTACAGTTTTGTGGGGATTGGGACTACTGGATAAAGGGGGCAAATCGCTTCAAAATTGGTCAGATTCGTGAATTTATGGCAATTGCAGAGGTTCACAAAGACCAAAAGACTGTTGCGCTTCGGTCAGAATTGAATCTAGAGCTAGAGAAACTATTATTGCAGTACTCATCACCAAAGGAGATTGAACCCTGGCATCAGTTCAGGGAACTTCTCTATGCCAGGTTCTGGCAACGAGTTTGTATGGCAAAGCTGTTATTCAGGTATGCTAGCCAAAAAAACAGCTATCCGGGTCAAGAATGGTCACAATTTCTCGGCTTAGAAAATCTAGGATTGGCATCTTGGGGAAGACTTCTCCTGGGATTCCTACCATTTGGTCATCGGGGTGGATATAAATGGACTCTGTCAGGTACTTTGAAGTGGGACACAGGAGGATTTACTTATGTTCAGCATGGTTAGTACGATTGTTCAAAAGATTGTCCGTCGTGTCAATCAATGGTTGCCTACAGACATGCGTAGTCAAGTTGCCGTTCAATTGACTTATGGTCAGCAATTTTTCCAGGATGATTCCTCCTACAGATATCTCACTGATGAACAAATTGAAGCCTTTGTCAAGGAGATGATAACCCTTTTGAAACCGCACACGGCCATCGACCTTGGCTGTGGCATGGGGATGTATCTTCGCGCTCTGAAAAGTCATGGAGTTCAGTTAATTGGCTTTGATGCCAGTCTCCACGCAGTCCAAAATGTAGACCCTGAAGTACCAGTATTTGTCGTAGATCTGACGAAGCCCTTTCGCAGTAACCAGCAGTGGGATATTGCTATTTGCTTTGAAGTTGCTGAGCACTTACCTAAATCCTGTGCCTCAATATTAGTTGACACCTTATGTAGTTTGAGCAAGACAATCTTGTTCACCGCCGCTGGACCAGACCAACCAGGAATTGACCACATTAATCTACAGCCAAAATCATTTTGGATCGACTTATACCAGCGTAACGGCTTTATTTTGGATGAGAAACTGACCCAGCAGTTTCTAGATCATCTTGTTAGCATTGATGTCCCTGATTGGTTCTGTCGCAACTTTAGTATCTTTGTCAAGCTAAACAACATTGAGCCCTAAACAGTGGCTCTAATTTTTTGAGATAATGAAGTCCCCAAGAATCTGTTTAATTCAATCAAATCCAGTCTGGGGCGCGTGTGAGGAATACCTGACACTCCTAGCCAATGGTCTGATTGCTAAGGGATTGGACATTACGGTTGTTTACCCTAAAAGTTCAAGCTTGCAGCCCATGATTGAGCTGTTCCAAAAAGGTATTCAACAGGTTCCCTTGCCTGCCCATACCTTTAGTTCCTTGGCTCATGTGGGAAGTCTGTGCCAAGTCTTGGGAGATATTCAACCTGATATCGTCCATTGTAATGACCCTGGACTGGTAGCAATGTTGGCAGCTACTCTGAATGGGATTTCCCATCGGGTGCTGACCTTTCATACTCCTGCCCAATCCTTTAGCTATCGCCTTCATGCTAAACTTTTACAGCGCTGGGTGTTGCATCAAGGTTGGCAGTTTGTAGTTATTTCTGGGGCTAATCAGCCAATCCTACAGCACCAATACACTATCCCTGAAAAAAAAATCAGTGTCATTGAGCATGGCTTAGAGCCCAAGAAATTCGAGATACCTGATACTATAGAAAGCATCCGAGCTGAGTTTGGGATTGCTCCCGACTGTACTTTAGTCGGCTGTGTAGCGCGTCTGGCAACACAAAAGAATCATGCCCTTTTACTGGATGCCTATGCAGCCTTACCTGAAACTTTGAAAGCGCGATCGCACCTGCTTCTGGTAGGAGATGGAGAGTTGCGTTCTACCCTGGAACAACAGGTAGCGCGATTGGGTTTAGTTGAACAGGTAACCTTTGCTGGATATCGCCGGGATATTCCCCAACTTTTACAGGCAATGGATATATTTGTGCTGTCCTCAAATTATGAAGGATTGCCCTTTGCTGTCTTGGAGGCAATGGCAATGAGTTTACCCATTGTGGCAACGGCAGTAAATGGGGTGCGGGATGCAATTATTCCAGGAGAAACAGGCTTATTGGTGCCACCTGGACAGGTAGGGGCTTTGGGAGATGCGATCGCCCAGTTAATTAGCAATCCGGAGCAATGCCAGCGCATGGGACAGGCAAGCCGCGATCGCTTTTTGCGGCATTACACTGCAGAGCGAATGGTGCATCAAACTGAGGAATTATACTCTAAGCTAATAAGGAAATCTGCCTGATACTTTTATAGTCTTCGACTGTGAAAGCCATTTAGCGATCGCTCTGTCTTTTAAAATGTAACATGGTCAAGTTATCATCTTACTTATTATATATCCGCGCAGAAAAATGAAAATTCTGATCACAGGAGGAGCTGGATTTATCGGGAGTAATCTAGCTCAAGCTATGTTCAGGAAGGGGCATAGCGTCACCATTCTGGATAACCTCTCGCGCAAGGGCGTAGAACAAAATCTCAATTGGCTGTTGGAATCAATATCCGAGCGTCTTGAGTTTATCAAAGGCGATATCCGCGATCCTGAACTGCTAAACCAGATTGTTAAGGATCATTCAAGAATTTTTCACCTTGCCGGACAGGTAGCAGTCACTCAGTCAGTCCTTGACCCTCGCACAGACTTTGAAGTCAATGCAGTCGGCACGATCAATCTCTTGGAAGCTGCTCGTCACAGCTCAACCAAACCCACTATTGTTTTAGCCTCGACGAATAAGGTCTATGGAAATCTAGAGAATGTCAAGGTTGTCGAAAAAGCCACGCGCTACGAAGCGTCTGATTATCCAATGGGGGTTGATGAGCATCAAGGCTTAGACTTTCACTCACCTTACGGCTGCTCTAAAGGGGCATCTGACCAATATGTCCGTGATTATGCCAGAATCTACGGTTTGCCTACAGTTGTTTGTCGCATGTCTTGCATTTATGGTATGCGACAGTTTGGCAATGAAGACCAAGGGTGGGTGGCTCACTTCATTATCTCTTGGCTCTTGCGAAAACCCATCACTATCTATGGAGATGGCAAGCAAGTGAGAGATATTCTGTTTGTATCAGATTTAGTTCGAGCCTTTGAACTAGCAGCGGAGAACATTGACAAAAATAGGGGACAGGTTTTTAATATTGGTGGCGGTCCCTCTAATGGGATTTCATTGTTAGAATTGATTGAATTTCTCAAAGAGTATTTTGGCTATGAAGTACCAATTCATTTTAATGATTGGCGATCTGGAGATCAGAAATTCTATGTCAGTGATATTCGAAAAGCAGAAGCAACCTTTGGATGGAAACCGCTGAACACTAAAGAAGAAGGACTAAAAAAATTAATTGATTGGGCTCAACAAAATATTTCTCTTTTTCAAAAATGAAACAAAGTCTGCGAGTCGGGGTTGATGGCATTCTAATTCGGAAGCAGGGAAAAGGAGTATCGAGATTTCTGGTTTCTTTTCTTCATACCTTTGCGGCCAATCCTCCATCAGATATTGAGCTAACCGTCTTTATTACTAAGGGAGTAGAACTTCCCCCTTTGCCTAGTCATCCCAAGATTCAGTATGTTCCCATACAAGTGTTTAAACAAATAACCTGGGACTTGTGGGGATTTGAGCGATGTCTCAAGGCAATAGGTGCTGATTTAGCCTTTACTCTAAGTGATAGAGTTAGGGTAAGCAGGAAATACTTGGTCTATTTTTTTGAAATTCCTGATTATCGCATTGCCGATAATGAAGCTAAGGCAGGAGTGTACCAACAGCTAAGTGACTGGATGACTAAAAATTTTTTGGCAAGTTCTCTTCAAGGTGCATCCCATATCGCTGCTAGTTCATTGTTTACTCGGAATGATTTAATCACAAAATATCAAGTGCCAGAGCCAAAGGTTTCCGTGATTTACGCTGCACCAGATCCTGTTTTCGTTCCCTGTAGCAATCCCGAAAAAAACCAGCTAGTTCGTGAGAAATACCAAGCCAATGAGGGCTACTTGCTTCACTTTTCATCAAACAATGACCCTAGAGACAACACTGGCACTTTACTAAAGGCATTTTCCTTGTCGTTAAAAACAATCAATCATCGCTATAAGCTAGTCATTGGCGGTGTCAATCAACTGCAATCCTTCGGTTGGGATCGGCTCCTCGAGCAGCTAGGGTTACAAGAGCAGGTGGTATTTGCCGGATTTGTCACAGGTAACGACTTAGTGGAAATATTCCAATCTGCTGATGCTTATGTTGATGCGTCGCTCTATGAAGGTTTTGGTTTTCAGGTGGCGGAGGCGATTACTTGTGGAATTCCAGTCATTTGCTCCAACGTTACCTCTCTTCCCGAAGTTGCTGGTGATGCAGGGATTCTCGTTAACCCAACTGATGAAAAAGCTATAGCTGATGCTATTGTATCTGTGATTGCGAATCCAAGCCAAAGAAACGAGATGACTGGCAAAGGTCTTCAGCAGGCTAAGAAATTTTCCTGGGAGCTTACTACTAAGGAGTTAACAGCTCTTATGAGAGAGGTTGCTAGCTAGATTTGATAGCGGATCATCTTTAACACTCAAATGAACTAGAGCAATGAACTTTCTTACTATACTTTACATAATATCTCAATTTTTTTCGCGGTTAGCCTTCAAGTATACAGGCAAGCAGCTTTGGACTAGATTCCCCTGGGCTAAGGATTGTAAACTTCCTTCAAACTTGCTAGTTACTACTACTCAAAAGGGGTATCCTATTAAAATTTCTGATCGAGGATTTCTTGCATCCCAAATTTATTGGACAGGTTGTTTTGAACTGGGAGTAACAAATAAGCTGAATAAACTTATATCACCAGGTGACTTTTTTGTTGATGCTGGCGCTAATGTAGGGTACTTCAGTATTATTGCTGGACATTTAGTAAGTTCTTCATTAAAAAAGGGTAAGGTCCTTGCCTTTGAACCCTGTACTTCTACTTTTAAGGCCCTAAATGAAAATATTCATTTTAATGCTTTGCAGGGAGTCGTCGATACTTTTAAGATAGGTTTAGGAAATGAAGCGAGGGAAAAATATCTACATATTTCTGTCCAAAGTGAGCTAAATACTTTTTCTAAACCCCATTTTCAGGAATCATCAAATGAGTTAGTTAAAATCCAACCTCTAGACGATTTTTATGAATTATTTACTAATGATTACCAGAATTGCATTGTTAAAATTGATGTTGAAGGTTTGGAGCAAGAAGTACTTCAAGGAAGCAATTTGTTTTTAAAGGATTACCGAACTAGATATATTATTATAGAAAGTTTTAGTGACTTCGAGTCAATCAAGAAAACCATAGAAAATTATGGATTTTCTCTGGGTGAAAAGTTAGCGCGAGCAACCTGGATTTACTCGCGGAACAGTCACTAATATCCTAATATCAAGTATCTATGAGTAACTCTAGGATAAACCACACTCCCAAAGTTAGCGTTATTATCCCCACCTACAACCGATCGCACTTTATCAAAGATGCGGTGGATAGTGTTTTGGCACAGACCTACCAAGATTTTGAGTTAATTGTGGTAGATGATGGCTCTACAGATGGGACGCAGGAGGTATTGGCAGACTATCGGGAGCGGCTGAAGTATATCTATCAGGAGAACCAGGGGCGCTCAGTTGCTCGCAACTTAGGGGCAAAAAATGCTAAGGGAAAATATATTGCTTTCCTGGATTCTGACGATATGTGGACACCAATGAAACTAGAACGGCAACTTCAAGTTCTAGAAACTAATCCAAAAATTGCTCTAGTCCACTGCTTCACTTCAGGAATTGACAACAAGGGTAGGCATTGCCAAGAATTAACAGAGTGCCATAAAATTCACTATCAAAGGACTTCCCAAAGGGGATATAGCTTTGAGGCGATCGCACTGGAGTGCATTATTTTCACTTCTTGCATTGCAGTGAAAAGAGATATTTTTTTAGACTTGGGTGGGTTTGATAGCAGTTTTGACTACCTGGAAGATTGGGACTTTTATCTCCGGCTGGCTTTCAACCACAAGATTGCTGTCGTTCCAGAAGCCTTGTCACTCTATCGCTACCATGCTAGTCAATCTGGAAATCAAGCCCTAACACAAGCTCGCATCCAAGTTGCCAAAAAGCAGCTCAAACTACTCAAATCTAAAGTCAACCAGTCGCGCTTCCAGTTAGCTCAGAGAAACTTTGCTATTCAGCTAGGAGAATCATACTTTATCCTGGGCAATCACTCCGAAACTCGACGGTGGCTGTGGCAAGCAATCCATTTAGACCCCTCACTGGTTTTTCGTCCTGTCTGGGGTCAGCATTGGCTACTCCCTCATCTGATTATGTCCTCTTTACCTTCACAAATTACTTCTGGAATGCGAAAATTAAAACAAACGCTTTTGAAGCAGGTAGGCATTTGAACATGGTCGATCAGCTCCGGATTTTACTCTCCCATGCAGGGACGCAATATTCCTATAAAACTGCGCTGGCTCTTCACTCTGGGAAAATGCTCAGCCACTTTTACACGCCTATCTATTACAAACCAACCTCTCCCCTTTACCAACTTCTCGAAAGAATTTGTGGGCAGCAATCCTGGTTTATCTCTCTCAAGGAACGGAGATACCATCCAAAGATTCCTATAGAAGTCGTCCATTCAGTACCCTGGTTTGAAATTGGTTATCGCTTAGGCTCTAAACTCTCAAGAGGGCGCTACGACAACGCCTTACTAACGCTTCAGAATAATCTTTATGACCGATATGTCGCCCAGCAACTACAACCGCTGAAAAAAGATTTTGATATCTTCTACGGGTTCAGTGGTACTGCTCTCCAATGCTTGCAACAGAGTAAGTCTCTGGGGAAACTTACCATTATAGACCACCACGACATTCATCAAGAAACAGCCAGACAATTGATGCGGTCGGAAATTGCCCTGCATCCAGACTTTGCCGATACTTTTCCCTACTGGCCCCCCTATGAGCCATATTTAAAAAAGGTTGAAGTCGAAGATAAACTTGCAGACTACCATCTTGTCCTCTCCTCATTTTGTCGTCAGACCTATGTCAAAGCAGGAATAGACCGCGATCGCGTCTTTGTCGTGCCGCTGGGTACAGATATCCAGAAGTTTTCACCGGGAAACCCAGCAGCAAATAACAGCTTTCGCGTGCTTTTTGTTGGCGCTATTGGTCAGAGAAAGGGGATCAAGGACCTGCTGGAAGCCTTTAAGAAGCTCTCCCTGCCTAATGCTGAGTTGGTCTTGGCCGGGAAAATTCTGGGAAGTGGACAGCCTTTGAGCCAATACGAGGGTTGTTTTCAGCACGCCAACTACATTGAGCCAAGCGCCATGCCTGATTTCTACAGGAGTGGCAGTGTATTTGTGCTACCATCTCTGTGGGATTCCTACGGTCAGGTTATTATTGAAGCAATGGCTTGTGGTCTGCCAGTTATTGTCTCGGAAAATACAGCGGGGGAAGACGTGGTTCGAGATGGCGTTGATGGTTTCGTGATTCCTATTCGTAATGTTGATGCCTTGGCGGAGAAATTGCTTATACTCTATAATGATCCAGAGCTAAGGCAATGGATGGGTCAGAATGCTGCCGTGCGATCGCAGGAGTTTAGCTTACAATCCTACTATCGAAAGCTGCTAGATACTTTGCAAACTATCTGGAAACAAAAATATGGTTTAGGTTGAATATGTCAAATAAAGATATCTACGCCATCTCTAAAAGAATCTTATCAGTAAATTTTTATTTGGAAGGAGCTATTTTAGATGCAATATTTATCGGATAGTTTATATAATTGGCTATTTTCAGGATATAAGATTTTAGCCTCAACCTTTCCCTCAAATGGAAGCAAACTATCAAGACGGGTGAGGTATCGGATTGATTCTGCTTTCCGACGTATCAGCCATCTTATTCTTCCTAACCCTCTTCGAGTTAGAGGACACACTCTCTACTACCCCCAGCAAAGCTGTTTTATCCTATCTGATATAGCAGCCGGTGTATTTGAGCAAGAGACCAATAAAATTCTTAGTAGTTTGCTCAAACCAGGAATGAGCTTTGTGGATGTAGGAGCGCATATTGGTTACTTTACACTTATAGCAGCAAATTCCCTGTCGAGTAGTGGACGTGTATTTTCATTTGAACCAGATCCTTCCAATTTTGAACTGCTCCAGAAAAATGTTGAAGTCAATGATTATGCTGACTATATAGAGACAATTCCTCTAGCTGTTTCAAATATCTGTGGAAAATTAGAATTGTTCAGTGGCAATCTCGATCTTTCTCAAAGTAGCTTGTTTAAAAATTCTTGTACGAGTCAGAATCATGTTAGCGTTGAAGCGACTACACTGGATATTTTTTTTGAAAATCATGGTTTTCCCTCTATAGATGTTATCAAAATGGATATTGAAGGGGGGGAAGTTTTTGCCCTGGAAGGAATGGTAGAGATATGCAAAAGAAATCAAAACTTAAAACTAATCATTGAGTTTCTACCTGGAGCTTTACAAGTGGCTGGAGTAGAACCAGAACGATATTTTAGGTGTATCCAAAATCTGGGGTTTTCCAAGATTTCAATTATTGAGAATTCCCTTAAACCTATAGTAATATCGCAGGATATTCCTTGGTTGCTTGACTATGCTGCAGGTGGGGTAAATCTTCTCTGCGAAAAGTGAAATAAGCAAGTTGATGAGGAATGAGGAAAATATCAGTGCTAAAGCAGTTACTCAAGACAATTTATAGGCAAATAGATGCTCGTATAAGCTTGTACCATCTGCAAGATAGTCGTGCTTTACAAATACTCCTCAACCCTAAACTTATTGATGCTGCTCAAATCTGGCCCAAAGTTTTGCCCTCAAATTGGAAACCTAAAACAATACTCGATATTGGAGCCCACTACGGAGGTGTTGCCAACCAACTTTCTCAACTTTACCATCCTAGATTTATTGGTCTAGTCGAGCCACTGCCACAGCTAGCCGAAGAGCTTCAGACAAGAACATTTGCCTCTCAGCAAAAGATTTTTGCCACTGCTATAGGACGCAATAATGGAGAAGCAGAACTTAATGTGTTGGCAACTCCGGCTGCTAGCTCTCTTTTGGAAGTTAGTCCTAGCTGCGGTACGTTATACAATTGCTCAATGGAGAAGCTAAAAACAATTAAAGTGCCTGTACGAACTTTGGACAGTATTTTTAAAGAGTGTGCCTTAGAAAAACTTGATCTGCTTAAGATAGATGTCCAAGGTTATGAAATAGAAGCATTTGCTAGTGGCACTTTTACTCTCTCAAAAACCCATGTTATTGTTACAGAAGTCTTATTCTTTCAACATTATAAAGATGCTCCCCAGTTTGGAGACATTTATAGTTTTCTCCACGAAGCTGGGTTTGAGCTAAGAGGAACGTTTGGGTATGCCTTTGATAGTAAAGGGATACCGCTTCATTGCGATGCAGTCTTCATCAACCATTCAATTCCAATTTAATAATTAAAGTAAGTAGGAGAAATCCTTATGAAACAAGCATTTCAGTTCGTTAAACGTTTTTTGTATCCTGGACTTGATATAACCACTCGTCAGCGGCTTAAACAGTTTAGCCGCCACTTTAAGACCGGAGATGTGTACACCCTAGAAGTTGGATGTGGTAATGGTGCTTTTACTTTAGAGAGTTATCGCAAGGGGAACAAAGTGCTAGGCATTGATATAAATCCGAAAAAGCTCCAGAAATGTCAGGAGTTTGCGGAATATATCAAGGTAGATCCATCTCGCTGTAAATTCGAGACAGTCGATGCTTTCACTCTGCTATCTCGTCAAGAAAAATTCGAGCAAATTTTATGCTTTGAAGTTCTGGAACACTTAGAAAATGACCAACAGCTTCTTGATCTTTTTTATAAATTACTAAAGGTTAATGGCTCTCTCCATATTTCTACTCCGTATCTCCATCGCCAGCCTCTTTATGGCGAACATATATCAGAATACGAAGATGGAGGTCATTTGAGGTTAGGATATACTCACGAACAACTCGAATCAATGCTGAAAAAGTCAGGCTTTCAACCAGTTTGTCGAGATGAAGCTGTTGGCCCTGTAAGCGTAAAGGTCATAGAAGCAACTAGGTGGGTTGACGTTCATTTAGGAAGAGTAGTGGGTTTTCTAGCTTGGATGCTGCTCTACCCTCTAACTATCTTGGATAATCTAGTGCCTAATGCGCTTCGCCTTCAGATATACTTAATGGGTGTTAAAATAGATAATGCAACAAACCAGTAACCCTGACCTGTGGAACCGAGTTTGGAGTCAATCCAGTCAAGAGGAGAGCGATCGCGAGTTTTGGGAGTGGGTAAACCGCGAATCCACTGGCGTCAGAGGAACTAAAATTCAGAACTACATCCGCACCCATCTGGGAGATTTGCGTGGACTTAAAACTATTGAAGTTGGTTCTGGTCCAGGTATATACAGCTTCATATTCGCCCGTTTAGGGGCTCAAGTCACCCTGTTAGACTATAGTGATCGGGCACTAAGTCTTGCCAAACAACGCTTTGAGGCTGCGGGGTTATCAGCAACATTTTGGCTCCAAGATGCTCTTAAGTTAGACCCAGGTTTACACAGTCAATATGATGTCGCCATGTCTTTCGGGACAGTGGAACACTTCCGCTATCCCCAACGCTTGCAGATGATTGAAGCTCATGTTAATCTTGTTCGAGCAGGGGGAGCGATCGCAGTCAGCACCCCCAACCAGTCATTTTTCCCTCATGAGCTTTTAAAAGCCTATCTTCAAAGTCAAAACAAATGGCAATTGGGATATGAGGGAGCATTCAGCCGTGCTGAATTCTTTAAGGTTGCTCGTACTCTCAATCTAATTCACCCAGAAGTAATAGGTTCCGCATTCTTGAGCGATTTTCAAAGATATATCCGGATCTACCGCTCAACCAATGTTATCCAGAAACTTCTCGGAGAAGTATCATCAACTTCACCCATTCCAGAACGATCCAGCTGGTTAGATAATTTCTTAGGAGCCGATCTGGTGCTGCTTGGCATCAAAAACTAATAAAAACTATTGCTTCAAATTAAAATCCACTCTCCAAAATCCAAAATCGATATGACCGACTTAATCAGCAACCGTCTCGATATTAAAGGAGCAACTGAGCGCATAGAGCCTGAGCGATCGCCCCAGGGGATTTTATCCATTCACTTAAAACGCTATCAGTTTGCCCTTGATTACTGTAAAGGAAAAAGCGTACTGGATGCAGCCTGTGGAGTAGGCTATGGTTCTGCTGAATTGGCTCAAGTAGCAGCCAGCGTTATTGGAATTGATATTGACTCAGAGGCAATTTCTTATGGTCAAAAGCGTTATGGGTGTCATAACCTGACTCTTCAGGTGGCAGATGTAACTAAAACAGGTTTTGCCGATGCTCAGTTTGAAGTGATTTGCTCTTTTGAAACAATTGAACACTTACCAGATATCCCTGCCTATCTCCGAGAAATGACTCGTATCCTCGAGCCTGGTGGAACTTACATTGTCTCAACGCCACAAGTACCGAAAACTGACCACAACCCCACAAACCCTTATCACACCATTGAGTTTTCCCGAATTGATTTTGAAGTCTTACTGAATAAGTACTTTGAGGATATAGAAATTTATGGTCAGCGTCGGAAACAATCTGAACTTCACTATCGCATTACCCAATTCCTAGACTTTACAGGTTTGAGAAGTCTTCTCCCTAAACTTGGCAAACTACGGGAATCAGTCAATCAAACCCTAAAAACTACTACTTTTGAGGAAATGTCCCTTGAGGATATACTGATTACCAAAGATAAAATTGAGCGGGCTACAGAAGTGATTGCTGTTTGCCGAAAGCCACGCAAAGTAGCTCGGGGTTAACAATATATCTGACATGAGGATTCTTTATACGGTTATTGACGGAAAAATCAGTGGTGGAAACAATATATGTGCCACTATACTCAGGGCAGCAATGAGGGCAGGTCACTCTGTTGAATTGCTCACCCCTGACCTGGGTTCATTGACTGATGTACTAGCTAAAGAAGGGGTCAAGATTCATTTATTAAACCTAGCCCGTTCCTTCCATTTTCATAAAGCAGTACAACTTGCCTATCTCTTAAAAAAACGACAGATCGATCTGGTTCATACTCACACGAGTCTCAACAGTGAAATTCTGTGTAGAATAGCCTGCTTTCTGGCAGGTATACCTATAATTTGTCATCAGCATGAACCAACTGATGTCTATAATTCAAATCCTATAATTGCTGCCTATCAGCGCTGGCTAGATCGCACAACTTCTAGACTTGTGCCCCAGTTTATTGCTGTATCCAAGTATCGTCAGGAAGCAATGACTAAAGGGCGAGGTTATCAAGCAGATAAAATACAGCTAATTTACAATGGCATTGACATAGATAGTTTTTCTTGCCAGGAAAGTCGAGAAGAAGTGCGTGCAGAGTGGAAACTAAATTCCCAGCAAACTGCCGTTGGTTTAATTGCGCGTCTGGAGTTCCCCAAAGGTCAGGGAACTCTTATAGAAGCTGCGCCATTGGTATTAAAGCATTATCCTCAAACTAAGTTTTTCATCATTGGCGACGATCGCTTTGACGGTCAACCCTGCTTGACCAAATATCGCCAGATGATTCGAGATTTTAATATTAGTAATAACTGTGTTTTATTGGGGTTTAGATCGGATATTCAGCGGTTAATTCAAGGCTTAGATATTATAGTTTTGCCCTCCCTCTGGGAGGGTCATCCATTAATTATTTTAGAATCCCTAGCAGCCCGCAAGCCAGCGATCGCCTCTTCAGTTGGCGGTATTCCAGAGATTATAGAACATAAAAAAACAGGCTTATTAATTCCACCTCGTAATCCTGAAGCTTTAGCCAAGGAAATCTGCCACCTTATTGAACAACCTGAATTAGCCCGAAAAATAGCCATCAAGGGATGTGCAAAAGTTAAAGATAAATTTGATGAAAAAAAAATGATTGCTCGAATATTATCTATTTACGAAAATTTTAAAAATGAAAAAGATAAAAGTAGCAGTTCTTACTGAAATAATTTCCCCGTATCGTATCCCTGTATTGAATTTTTTAGCAACTGACCCTAGGATAAATTTACAAGTATTATTCTTTGCCGAAACCGAACAGAGACGGAGTTGGCGGATACCAAAAGAAAAAATCAATTTTCCTTATCAAGTATTAAAGGGCTTTGTGGTGAGTCGTGCTTATCAGGAAGGTCCGATTTTTTTAAATCCAGGTATTCTAGGAGAACTGTTAAAGAGTAACTATGATTGTCTGATTGTTTTCGGTTACCACCATCCTACCATTTGGGTAGCCATAGCTTATGCCCGTATTGCTAGAAAAAGATGCCTCATCTGGAGTGAAAGCACTTTGAGGGATAAACGCCCTCAAAATCGTGCTAAAGAGATGTTTAAACGGTTTCTGGTACGACAGGCATCCGGTTACATTGCTCCCGGTAAGGCTCAAGTGGAATATTTAGCTGAATTGGGAGCATCGCCCGATAGGATTTGGGTGGCACCGAATTCAGTAGATTCTGGTCTCTTTGCCCAAGCTGCGGAACAGTTACGACCCCAAAAAGAGCAGCTCAAGCAACAGTTAGGAATCAAAGGTGATGTGCTACTATATGTCGGTAGGCTGCTGGATGATAAAGGGATTCCTGAGTTGCTTAGTGCTTTCGACCAGATTCGTCAGGAATGGGCTCCTGTTAATTTAGTTTTAGTAGGAGATGGGCCAGAGCGAGAAAAATATGTCAATGAGTGTTGCCGTCGAGGTTTGAGTGAGGTTATGTTCGCAGGTTTCCAGGAACAAGAAGCTTTGCCAAGGTATTATGCCATCGCCGATATCTTCATCTTTCCCACTCGCAGCGATCCCTGGGGATTAGTCTTGAACGAGGCAATGTTGGCAGGCTTGCCCATAATTTGCTCCCGTGCCGCTGGAGCGGCTGATGACTTGGTGAAACCAGAAAAAAACGGTTTTCTCCATGAGCCAGGTGATGTGGCAGGTATTGCCAATCATATTTGCCATTTACTTCAGGATAACGAACTGAGAAAACAGATGGGGAAGCGATCGCGTCAGATTATTAACGCTTACACGCCGAAAAATATGGCGAATGGGTTTAGAGAGGCAATTTTGGGACTTTTGGAAAATGAGAAGGAGTAACTGAAAGCTTCATAACCTTAATCGTGAGGCTATTGTTACAGAATATGAAAAACTATACTTGGAGCTGCTTTCTCAAAAATGAACTACGGCCCCCATACTGGTGTTTACTATACAAATCAGATTCAGCGCAGACCGTGGATATACAACTGGCTGCCCGCTCTTGCTTGCGCTATAATACCTCTTTCATTTAGTATGTTCACTGGATTTGGAGCTCATTACAAAGCTGAGACTACTCGGTGGATAGGATTATTTTTGCTAACTATATACGGTTTTTTTACCTGGGTTTTGCGGAGAAAGTGGCGCTTGACAATTTTCGATCAGCTTGCCTTTGTTATTTTTGGGATGATTTTTTTTGTTTCAATAGTATTCTCAGAATCATTGGCTCTTGCTGAACCAGTGGGTATTGCTAAAGCACTATCCTGCTTACTAGCTTACTTATACTTGACTTGGGGTGTAGGTAGCTTAGTTAATAGCTTTGATGATGCAGTTGCAATTACTGAAAAATTTTTATTAATTGGTACCGCACTGCTGGGGATTGGGGTTATAGGAAATCTGTCAGGCTTAATCCCCAAGTTTAGTGGAGTATATGCGGGGATTTTCTATAATGGAAATGGGACAGGAGCATATGCCGTTTTATTTTTGCCATTATCGGTTTGGTTTTTATTCAGAAAAAATACACCGTATATTTTAAAAATAATACCACTGATAATTACATGGACTGCGATTAACATGAGTGAAGCGCGTAGTCCGTGGCTTGGTATCTATGGATTATTACTTTACTATCCGATTTGCTGGTATCGATATCGAAAAAAAATCTCTATGAATTCTATATGGGCTTTTTTGATAGGTTTTATAGGTATAACTATTTTGGCTTTTGAATTTTTATCTTCTATGCCTAACTTTATGGCAGCTTCAGAAAGTTTCGCTCAGTCTTTAACAGATCCAGCAGGAGGTATCACCAGTTATAGAACAAGTTTGTTGTGGCCATTATACATAAGGGCAATTGCGAACTCACCAGTAACTTCAGTGCTGTTCGGACATGGTTGGGGAAGCGAGGAAACCTTTTTAGCACAGATACGAGCTACTGATCACCTTATACAGCTTGCTAATGTTGGTACTGCTCACAGTGCATATATTGGTCTAACTTTCCAGATTGGCTTAATTGGTAGTTTGCTAGTATTTGGTTCCGTATGGATACTCATACTTAAGAATATTGGGGACAGCTCTAGAGCTGTGGATAGAGAACGCTTCCTATTTAGGCTGGCAATTTTAGGTGTTGTACTCGTTTCTATGTGTACCGCCTTTTTTGAAACTGGAATCTACAATATGGGAGCTGTGGCTGCAGTGCCTACTTGGTTGGCAGTGTACATGGCAGTGAGAACTAAAGGTTTATAAAATTAATTAATATAATTAATATGTGTGGCATTGCTGGAATAATAACTGATAGCTGCGTTCGAGATCGTATTGAGGTTTTGAGCAAGGGCATGAGAGATTCCTTGCAGCATCGCGGACCCGATGACCAGGGGATTTATCTTTCAACAGACCGACAAGCGGCTCTCGCTCATACTCGTTTGGCAATACTTGACCTTACCTCTGCTGGACATCAGCCAATGTCCACAGCCGATGGGCGCTACTGGATTACCTTTAATGGAGAAATCTATAACTTTCAGGAGTTGCGAAGCACCCTTGAAGACCAAGGAGAGCAATTCCAATCTCAAACCGACACGGAAGTCATTCTCAAACTTTACCAGCGCTTTGGGACTGAATGTGTCACGCATTTGCGGGGTATGTTTGCCTTTGCCATTTGGGATAACTTGGCAAAAACCTGCTTCATAGCCCGCGATCCCTTGGGAATCAAGCCATTGTACTACTGGCAGTCCGTCTCAACCCTGGTATTTGCCTCAGAACTCAGAGCAATTCTTGCCACCAAGCTACCTACTATTAGCCTCAGTCCAGAGGGGTTGTATGGCTACCTCCTCAGCGGTTCAGTGCCAGAACCACATACTTTAATAGAAGGAATCCATTGTTTAGAAGCTGGCAACTGGCTGCTTTGGCAAGAAGGTAAGTTGACCAAGTGCCAATATTGGCAAATTAACTTTGCCCCTGAAACAATTTCTTTACCAGAAGCAAAAGAGAAAGTCCGCGCTGCCCTCATTGAATCTATTGAGCATCACTTTGTTAGCGATGTACCAGTGGGGATATTTCTCAGTGGCGGGATCGACTCAAGCTCAGTTGTCGCCTTAGCACGTCAAACCCAGAAGGGTAAGCTACGCACCTACTCAATTGCTTTTGAAGAGAATAAATGGAATGAAGGGGAAATTGCCCGGAAAGTTGCCAAGGAATTTGACACCGACCATACAGAATATAAAATCACAGCATCCTTAGGTCGAGAGCTATTCCCTAAATTTCTAGAAACCATCGATCAGCCGAGTATAGACGGCTTTAATACCTTCTGTGTCTCTCAGATTGCCTGCCAAGACGGCACTAAAGTCGTATTATCTGGACTGGGAGGAGATGAGCTATTCGGCGGATACCCATCATTTCAGAAAGTCCCGCAAATGATCCGCTTGGGCAAACGCCTGCAAGCTTTTCAACCCATCAACACTGGCATTGGGATGGGTTTAGAATATTGGGGTAAATCGACACAAGTCAAGCGCTTAGGTGATTTTTTGCAGCAAACCCCTAATTCAGCCGCCGCTTACTGCAGTTTACGGGGGATTTTCTCCCACAGGGAAGCCTGTGGGATTGCAAGTCGCTACCTTCGGGAGCGGGCTTTACAGATGAGGAAAAGTTATGTTAGGGTTCCCAAACAACCTTCTTTAGAAGACGAAGTCAGTCTGCTAGAACTTAGCTACTATATGCGCAATCAGCTACTGCGAGATAGTGATGTGATGAGTATGGCTTGGGGTTTGGAGCTGCGGGTTCCTTTAGTAGATCGCGTTTTACTAGAAGCGATCGCCTCGATTAAGGGCACCATCCGTCTAGCACCAGGAAAGAAACTATTGATTCAATCCATTCCCGAGTTGCCAACTTGGGTTTTTAACCGTCCCAAACAGGGATTCTTCTTTCCCTTTGAGCAATGGATGGCAGGAGAATGGCGCGATTATTTCCAGGAAATTAATTGCCCGAAAAACATCCAGTTAAAACCCTGGTATCGTCGCTGGAGTATAGCTATTCTACAAAATTGGTGGGAGGGGATAACAGGATGAAAGTCCTTCATGTTATTCCCTCTGTGGCATCAGTGCGAGGTGGTCCGAGTCAAGCAGTTTTGGGAATGGTCAAGGCGTTACGATCTTCTGGGGTAGAGGCTGAGATTGCCACCACTAATGACAATGGTATAGAGCTACTAAATGTGCCTTTATACCAACGGATCGAGTATGAAGGGGTTCCTGTCTGGTTTTTGCCTCGTTTTTCCCCACCCCTGAAAGAGTTCATCTTTTCTGTCGCTCTCACTCGATGGCTGTGGCATCACATTCGAGACTATGACATCATACACAATCACTATCTTTTTTCCTATGCTTCTACCTGTGCTGGAGCGATCGCCCGATGGCAAGGAGTTCCATATATCGTCCGCACCCTAGATCACCTTTCCCCCTGGTCACTGGCTCAAAGTCGGCTTAAAAAACAGCTATACTTGTTTCTAATTGAGCGACACAATCTAAATCTTGCTGCTGCTATCCAATGCACTTCAGCCCGTGAAGCCGAGAATGTCCGTAACTTTGGTATTCAGACACCCACCATTACCCTGCCAGTAGTAGTAAATCAGCCCAGTGATGTGCCAGAAGCCCAGCAGAAGCTACGCAACATCTATAAAATCCCAGCTACAACGCCAGTGGTGTTGTTTCTCTCTCGCCTGCATTACAAAAAGCGACCAGATTTACTGATGCAGGCACTCAGCCAGCTAGCTGCTCACAACCATAACTTTCACCTGATTCTGGCAGGTTCGGGAGAACCAGACTATGTGAACTCCTTAAAAAACTTAGTCGCGTCTCTTGGCTTAGCCTCTGCTACGACATTTGCTGGTTTTGTCACTGGTGAAAATAAAGATATACTGTTGCAAGGTTCAGACCTCTTTGTCCTGCCATCATTCTCAGAAAACTTCGGTATTGCTGTGGCAGAAGCTATGGCGGCAGGGTTGCCAGTAATTGTTACTCCTGGGGTTCAAATTGCCCCAGAAATTGCAGAAGCTAAAGCTGGGCTAGTAGTCAAGGGAGAAGCAAATGCCCTCAGTAGTGCGATCGCCCAGCTCCTCACTTCACCTAAATTACGGCAGCAATTGGGGGAAAATGGCAAACGCTTGGTCAGCTGTAGGTATTCCTGGCAGGTGATCGCTGCTCAAATTATTTCTGTTTACACGACAATAAGTAATAATAATCAATATCACCCTATTTAGTGTTAGTTAATAGTTTGAGCTGCTGCTGAGGAAAGGCGATCGCGGACAAACTTTACAGATTCATCAGCGATCGCTAGAAGGTTATTTCCTGACTTCTGGTCTAATGAGATTGACTGAAGTTGATTGTCATAAGCGTCATACCAATACAGGTTATATTCGTAGCCATTCAAGAAATCTACGACTTCTTTCGGCTCGTATTCCAACTCATTGTCGGCATCAAGCAGCTCGATAATCCAGACGCGAGGACGTTGGTTTTCTAATAACCAAGTTGCCCCTTTCAAAGCGAGAAGTTCTGCTCCCTCAATGTCGATTTTACCTAGGGTAAGATTAGCGATTAGTTGGTTTTGGAGAAGGTGATCGAGAGTGTCGGTAGGGACAGTAATTGCAGTGGCGACTTCTGTAGTAGTAATTCGAGCTGTGGAGTCTCCATCAGCAATTTCAAAAGTAATGGTTCCACTACGGTCAGAGATGGCGAGTGAATAGGGTTTAACCTGCTCAAATGAATTAATTTTAAGGTTTTCGACAAGACGTTGATAGTTTTTGGGCAGCGCTTCAAAACTATAAATAGTGCCAGCATTAATTTTAGATGCAGCTAATAGAGTATAAACACCAACATTTGCTCCAAGATCTAGGAATGAATCTGCTGGGCGGAGATAACGTAGCAGAAAATTCATTTCATCATAGTCATATAACCCACAATAGAGTGCGGCAGAAGCTGATTTGCTATCTGGATAGCAGCGAATTTTAACATCAGGAGTTAGTTTAAAATCTAAGTAGCGATGAGTCAACCGCTTATAAAATTGCCAAGCTAGAAATTTAACAATTGATTTAATTTTTCTTTTCCTGCAATTGGGATGAGTCAAAATATAATGAATCGTTTTTTGGGCAAAGAGATTATCTTTCATAGAGTATAGTTTTATATAATTGAACAAGCTTCTGGGCAATATTTGCCCAGGTATAGTTTGGGAAAATAAACCCACGAGCTTTATTACCCTTTCAATTGCTCAACTGAAGCGATCGCCTCCGATTCAGACTAGACAGTCTAGTTTGAATCCAGTTTCACTAGTTCTGTCCGTATTTCTGACTCAAATAAAACTGAGAACGGATCAATATGTTACTACAAATTAGACAGTCCCCAGCTAGCCCAGTCCCATAGAGAACTGAGAAAACTCCCTTCGATACGGGACGACGAAGGATTGTTTCGGCTGCGATCGCCAATAATTCTCTTGAGAAGTGATGGCTGGTGTCACCCGCCTTAAGTTAGTAGCCTTTAAGTAGGTTAACCTAGGGAGAAAATAAGTAAATGTACATCTCGAATTCTGCTAAATGAACATCCTCGGAATTAACGCCTACCACGGCGATGCTTCGGCAAGTCTCATTCAAAATGGTCAGCTAGTAGCAGCAGTTGAAGAAGAACGCTTCACCAGAGTCAAGCATTGGGCTGGGTTCCCCTCTGAATCCATCCGTTATTGTTTAAAGGTAGGTGGGATTGCCCCTTCTGACCTAGATCGCGTTGCCGTCTCCTTTAACCCCAAAGCCAATCTGAATCGGAAACTGCTGTTTACCCTGCAAAATCGCCCCTCCTTAAAGTCACTTCTAGATCGATTCAGTAAACAGAGTAAATCCGCCAGTATTCAAGAAAAACTCGCTGAAGCCTGCCAATGTAAACCAGAGGAGATTCGAGCCACCATCCACAACCTGGAACACCACACCACTCATCTCGCCGGAACCTTCTTTGTTTCACCCTTTAAAGAAGCCGCCATCCTCTCAATTGACGGTATGGGCGACTTTGTTAGCACCCTCTCCGCTGCCGGTCGGGATAATCAGCTACAATATTTTTCTCGCATCTACTATCCCCACTCCCTCGGCTATCTTTACAACGCCATCTCCCTCTACCTCGGCTTCCCGGCATACGGGGATGAATACAAAGTCATGGGATTAGCCCCTTATGGAGAACCAGAATATCTAGAAGCCTTCCGGCGGATTATTTACCCCAAAGGAGATAGCTTTGAATTGAACTTGGACTACTTCACCCATCACCAGCAAGGGATTGCCATGAACTGGGACAATGGCGCACCCAGGGTTGACCCCTTTCACAGTCCAGAACTGGAAAAATTATTGGGTCCAATGCGCAAACCCAAATCAGAACTGACCGAAAAACATCAAAATATTGCCGCCTCTCTTCAAGCCGTCAGCGAAGAAATTATCTTCCACCTGCTCAATCAGTTGTATGAAAAATGCCCCAGTGAAAATCTTTGCCTTGCTGGGGGAGTGGCAATGAATTCTGTCGCCAATGGCAAAATTACCCAAAACACCCCGTTTAAAAACCTCTACATTCCTCCTGGTGCAGCAGATAATGGCACCTCATTCGGTGCGGCATTCTTTGTTTGGAACTCATGCCTTAAGCAACCCCGTCAATTTGTTCTCCAACATAGCTACTGGGGGTCAGAATTCTCCGATGAGGAATGCTTAATTGCTCTGCAAAACCATAACCTCCAACCTAAACAGCTAGAACGGGAGGCACTGTTGAATCAAGTTGTAGATGCTCTGTGTGAAGGTAAAGTTGTGGGTTGGTTCCAGGGACGGATGGAATTGGGTGCGAGGGCTTTGGGCAATCGTTCTATTCTCGCCGATCCCCGTCGTGCAGATATGCGGGACATCATTAATCTCAAAATCAAATTCCGGGAAAAATTCCGACCCTTTGCTCCTAGCATTTTAGAGGAGAAAGTAGGCGAGTATTTTGAAATTGATTCACCAGTTCCTTTTATGGAAAAAGTGTTTAAGGTTCGTCCCCAAAAGCGCGAACAAATTCCTGCTGTTACTCACGTTGATGGTACTGGTCGCTTGCAAAGCGTGGCTCGTAAAACCAATCCTCTCTATTGGGATTTGATAAATACTTTTGCCAGCCGTACTGGCATACCCTTAGTACTGAATACTTCTTTGAATGAAAATGAGCCGATTGTGCGGACACCTGAAGAAGCAATCCAGTGTTTTATGCGTACTCGGATGGATGTTTTAGTTTTAGGTTCTTACTATGTAGAACGCAGTAATCAAATTAAATAAAACACCCTTTTGTTAAAAACCTACCCTTGTGAGCAGTTTGCCCCCCTGAACGTATACATTAAGGGCTCGACCCTTTAGAGGATCGGTCCAGTAATCATAATTATCTGTAGGGGCGAAGCAGAGGGATGATCATTTATCGCCCAAAACCTAGGATTTCTGCAACCTTTGCTTCGCCCGACCAGGTCTAGAACTGCTGACGGAATATTAGTGGACCGGCGTTCTAGCAGCAAATAAAACTTGTTTTAGAATAGGTAATGGGTAGTGGTAATTAATTTACTACCAACTACCTACTACCAACTACCAACCACAAGCTTCACTAATGCTCAACTCCTACAGCATCAAATACACGCGCAGCAATGAGTAAACTTGGTCAAGAATTAGTGGATAGTCAGGGAGTGGTTCGAGTAATTGAAGTAATATTGGGTAGGGGAGATGCTAGGGATAATCGTAAATTGCTAAAGTCATGGAAAAATTAACCATTTCAAGCATATCTAAGGCTGATTTAAAGCGTTTTGTCAAGATTAAAGATCGGGGAATTGATAATTATGAATGGCTGAGTGTTAATTCTATTGCCTTGAGTGAAAATGAACACCAACAATTAGAAAATATTAAATCACATTTACTGAATTATGATACCCATCTGATGAATGAAGCTACCATCTGGTCTAGGGGAATTTACCCATTTTTATTGTTAGCAGAGCAAGGAAAAATTCAGGCTTGGTCACAGGTAACACTGCAAGCAAAATATCCTAATTTTGAAATTGAAGGAGTTGCTGATGGGGTATTGGGAAAGTGTGTGTCTGGTTTTGTAGACGTACCCTATTTGGTTGTGGTAGAAGCCAAACGGGGATTGGAAGCTCAAAATCCTTTGCATCAACTCTATGGACAACTTCTAGCGGCAGCTCACTTGAATTGGGAAGATGATGGTAATGAACCAGAGGAGATATACGGATGTTACACTATTGCTGATATTTGGAAGTTTATGCGAGCTGAAATTGAGGGCATAGAGTCAGATATGCCAACGATGCGGCTTGAGTCTTCCAGAGAGTATGGGTCAAAATTGGAAGCGGAGACGATTTTTAGGATTTTGAAGAGAATTGTTGCTAAATATGTCAGTGAGGAGGAATGATACAGAGCTTTTTCGATGATGATGGCATAGCGCATTTACCATTCTCCTTTTAAGCGAAGCATCACCTCAAACTCTAATTCTCCGAAGAAGACATAAAGTGTTGTTTCAAGCTTTGAACTGAAAGCTGGATGGCGAGGGCAACCAAACCAACTGCCACCAAACCAAAGACAAAAGTACCTAAAGCGGTAATGCCAACCACTAAAGTCCGAACTGCAACAGAAATATTCATCACAATAGGATTGGTGGAGTGAATTGGCTTGGCGGCAAAAGTTTGGGCAATTGAGGTAGTCATAAAATAAAGACCGATGGCAAACGCTCCAGAAATCGTTGCCCCAAACAAACAACGCCAAGGAGTAATCTTTTTTCTCCCGGCTTCAACCGATGAAGCCTCTGATTTTTGCGTGGAAGTAGAATTAGTCATAAATTTTAGTATCCTGGCTGTACAAACTCTCTAATTCTTTGCACCATTTCCCCTATTCGCGAGACAAAAAACCTACATCTCCTTAGTGGACGAAGCAACTTGAATTCCAGTACTAGACAACCGTGCTACCCAAAATTCCAAATCAGGGTCAGGAATTGCTTCTCTCACCCGTTCCTTAATTTCTTCTGCTTGTATTTCAGACTCACAGAGGGCAAAAACCGTTGGTCCCGAACCAGACATCATTGTTCCCAACCCCCCCGCACCTTGGAAAGCTTCGCGCAATTGCGCCACTTGGGGAAATGCTGGCAAGACAACCTTCTCTAAATCATTGTGCAATAGTTTCCCGATTTGCTTTCCATCTTTGTTAATGATAGCACTCACCAGCGGGCCAGAATGCACCTGGAAAGTACGGGACTGCACGCTCTCGGCATCAGAAACATAGGAACTGCCAAACTGCTGCTGATAGGTTTGATAAGCCCAAGGGGTAGAAACAGTTAAATTGCTATACTTAGCCAAGACAACCCAAAGATTATCTAGATCTTTTATAGGATCTAATTGCTCGCCTCGACCTGTGGCGATCGCCGTCCCACCAGAAATACAAAAGGGAACATCTGAGCCTAATTTAGCTGCTAGTGTTTGTAATTCCGGCTGAGTCAGCCCTAGCTCCCACATCATATTAATTCCTACCAAAACAGCGGCAGCATCGGTAGACCCTCCGGCTAACCCAGCTGCTACCGGAATCTGTTTATCGATGGTAATTTCAACACCGCCACAGTTGGCAAAAGTCTTGGGAAATTCCTTGCTCATCAATTCGGCCCCTCGATAGGCAAGGTTACTCCGGGTTAGGGGTACTTGAGGATGATGGCAATGGACGCGGATATGCTCAGTACTGCTAGGGTGCAGATAAATTCGATCCGCCAAGTCGATGCTTTGGAGAATCATTACCAGTTCGTGATAGCCATCGGGGCGATCGCCGATGATTTCCAGATACAGATTGATTTTGGCTGGGGCAATGAGGGAATAAGAACGCATTTTGGAAGGATAAAGGATGAAGGATGAAGGATGAATTCGTTGAGCAATCAAGGTTCATCCTTCAGAGTTAGCTGGTTGCTCAGCATAACCCACTCTTGCACGCTCAGGGCTTCTGCACGGCTTTGGGGATTAATATTTAATTGTTCCAGTAATTGGGTGAGGCGATCGCTCTCAATTATCCCTTTTAAATTATTTCGTAACATTTTTCGCCTACTGGAAAAGCCCAGTTTCACCAAAGTTTCTAAATGTCCAGGGTTATGGGCTGCTGTTTGCACAGTTCCCGGACGCAGCCGCACCACAGCTGAATCTACCTTGGGCGGTGGATAGAAGGCAATAGAGGGCACATCGCAGATGAACTCACAGGTAGCTAAATACTGCACCCGCACAGAAAGCGCCCCGAAGGCTTTTGTCCCTGGTTTGGCAGATAAGCGATGGGCAATTTCTTTTTGCACCAACAGTACAATTAACTCATAGGCTGTCTCAGGGGGTTGAGCAATTGTACCTAACAGTTTTTTTAAGATTGGGCCAGTGATGTTATAAGGGATATTGGCAACAACCTTATTAGGATTTTGGAAAGCGGGGAAAGTAACGAGATGGGCATCTAAATCCAGGGCAAGAATGTCACCTTGTAGGAGTAAGAAGTTTTCTCGCTTTCCCAGACTTTTAACCAGTCTTTTACACAAGTAGCGGTCAATCTCAACGGCAACTACTGATTGCACTTCTGGCAATAGGCGGCGAGTGAGGATGCCAGTGCCAGGGCCAATTTCCAGGATGCGATCGCTCTTGAGCAGTTGGGCTGCTTCAATAATCTTGTTGAGTGCTGTTTCACTGCGTAGCCAATGTTGCCCCAAGCGTTTACGTGTTATCTTAGTCATAATCGGGCGACCGTGAGAGCTTGTAGCAGTTGCTTGTAATTTTGGATAATTTCTGTTAATCTAAAGGTTATCTAATGAGCGGGCTTACGCCGTAAGCCCCTACAGCAGGATAATTCCCCAAATGTAGGGGCGCAAGGCTTGCGCCCAAAATGTAATATAAACTCAACCTTTGGTGTGATTGGGCTCAAGGGCGCTGGATTGTTCAAAAAGTTGGACAATAATTGTTTCTGGTACTTTGCCAACCAGGTTTTTTTGAACTTCTTGATTGGAGTCTAAAAAGATAAATTGAGGAACACCAGTCACTTGATACTGTTTGAGTTGTGGTATCCATTCAGGACGATCTATATTGAGCATCACAAAGTTTACCCTCTCACCATATTGTTGATGTAATTTGCTCAAGGTAGGAGCCATCGATTGACAGGTTGTACACCAGTCTGCATAAAACTCCAATAGGGTGGGTTTGCCATTGGCAAGGGCAACTTCGTAAGGAACTGACTGTTGCGCCATTTCTTTTATGGCTACTAACCCAGCCACAGAAGAATTACTCATCGCCGAGACATCAGCGCGAGTTGCCCAAAAAATTCCAGCGACAAATAGAAAAAAGAGCGCTGCTATTAAGAAAGAGCGAAGTTTTGCCATATTACTTTTCCTTTATTGATAGTAATAAGCGAGAAAAATATGAAATCCTAGCAGCACAAAAAATACGCTCACCAGAAAAATGTGGGTAGACAACCAAATGTCTCGCAGCCTACGAATCAGTGGGCCTTTTTTGATGGTGGGTAGCATTTTGGCCAAGCCATTCGCCTTTGTCGGGTGAGCGCCAAAATATTTCCTGGGAGATTCTAACACCCCGGTTTCGGCAACAATACCCACCAATGCTGAGAGAATGACTCCAAAAAACACCCTGAGGAAGATAGCATTAAAATTCAAGCCAGTGGCACCAACAGTATGAATTAACGTTACTCCTAACAGTGTCACTCCGAGAAAAATATGTAAACTTCGCCATAGCTGAATCGAACCGGGAATATTCAGCTTAATCTTCCAACCGCGTCCTCGTTTTCTGGCTGTTAGAAGCATTTCAAATAGCACAAAAGCCAGGGATGTATAACCAGTTATTTGTTTATAGATATCCCCTTGTAACAACTGATGCAACTTGAAGGCTTTATCCCGCAAAATCGGTAAATACAGGGGACTGAGAGCAAAGGGTGTCAGTAAGGCAACGGTGACGAAAGTGAGGAGAATCAGGGTGGAAAACTTGAGCTTACCAAACTTCTTCTCAAAAGCCTGTAGGATCTCACCTGAAGGCTTTCCTCCTTGTTTAGTTACCAAACAAATCTGGTAACTAAAATCCCCCGCCACTAGCCTCTTTTGCAGGAAGCCCTTCTCCTCCAGGGTATCTAGTAGGGTACGAGCTGCTGTTTCATCCTCACCAATCTGAGCCGCCACTTCTAGCAGGGTACACTTTCCCTGACGCCTGATCCAATTGACGAGCTTTCGCTCGGATTCAGGCAGAGTGAGAATATTAGCCACAGAATGGCCAGTAGATTTCCCTTGACTCTTTGCTGGTGAGCGCTTGGACTTCCTTTGACTCATGACAATCTAAGGCGGCGTAAACCCCTGTTTCTTGAATACCAAATTCTGAAGTCAGAAAGGGAGCCGTGTCCTCCTACAATAACAACAAAACTTGTTCCGTATCTACAAAGACATTAAGTCCCTTCTAAAGGCAGATTGATCACCACACCACCCATGACATCTCCCAACTTGAAGACTTTGTCGGGATAGCGCTCTTTATGAATTGGGTGATCATTGTGACAGCTAACGCAAGCTTCTGCCACGGCTTTGTCAGGATAAATGGCAGAGAAATACTTCTTACCAGCAATTTCCCGATATTCTTTGTAGGGTTCACCGGTTTCTACCACTTTCTCCATCCCTACTTTTTCAAATTCATCTTGGGGACTCTGCTTATCGTTGATATTCCAGAGAGAAATCAGGCCATAGGTAAAAGCACCTTTTTCAGAGGCTAGTTCTGCTCCCATACGGAACATCTGAGCGGGTAGAGGGATGCCTCCCGTTTGTTGCCAAGCCTCGTTTGCTTCAGCATTGACTACACCTTTTGCCTTGACATTACCTTCTAACTTTTTGAGGCGATTAACGACGTGCTTGGTGTAAGCGGTGCGGTCAGATTCTGCCACTGTGTGGATATAATCGACGACTAACTCTGGAGATATGCCATTACCCCCAGCTTGGTTCTGAGATCCTGCACCACTGCAAGCAATAGCAGTGAAACAAATTACTGCTGCTAAAGCGAACAGGGCTAGAGTTTTTGTTTTGATTCGACGTAGTAAAGTGTTCATTGCTAACATTTTATTGGTTACTAAGGTTGAGTTGGGTTGTTTGATTAAAATCGACTTAGGTAGAGGGGCTTGTGATTAGATTTGGTTTGCCCACCGACTAATCAGCGCTTTCCCTAACTTCGATCATCCTTGCTCGACCTTTTCTTTCGCATTACACGAATCATCTCTAGGGTTTTTAGATCCTGAGTCGGTGGTCGAGCAAAATTCGTTTCCACCAACTCATCATCAAAGATGCTGTTGTAAGAATATTCCATGCCGTGACAGTTCATGCACACATCTTGGACCATGCGATCGCGGGGTAACAAATTATAGGTATTGTTGTGATTCACATGAATCACGCCGTCAAACTCCTGGCGGGGTAGGTGACAAGTCGCACAGGTTACAGACTCAATGGAAGGTCTAGGTAAATTGCCTTCAGCGACAAATAACTGAGCATGTTTCGATTGTTTGTAGTTCAATGAATGGCTGTCATTGTGACAACTCAAACAGGAATCTACAGATGCCTGAAAGGTATTCACCGAATGCACATCATGGCAAGTATTGCAAGTCATTTGCTTGCCCAGTGCAGACTTCTTCATCGGCAGATGTGCCATTGCGGGAGTCAAAGGAGTCAGTCCTTCCGCGATGCGGATGCCATGCTTACCTAACAGAAAAGTTTCTACTGCTACTTCATGACAGCTTTGGCAACTCTCCTGGGTTGGTTTAACCACCAAAGCCTTAGTCTGAGAGTCTTGATGACAACTGGAGCAGTTAACCTCTGCTAGAGCGTGGGCGCTTTTCTGCCACAATTGATTAATCTCCTGCAACTGAGCTTGGGAGATATTGCCAGCAGTAGCCTGGACATCGGAGAGGAAGGTAAAAGCCACTAGTGCCAGTACTAACCCAATTACTCTTTTCATAACTTGCCCCCCAGAAATTCCTTACCTAAATCGGGATCAGGGGGCTTCTCCAACTTGCCTGTCACCGTTCGCTCCGGAACCGCTGGTTTCGGTAACATCGACGGTTGCTCCAGATTGTCAAGCAGGAATCCAGTGGAAATGGAGCGGTGATCGTGGAAATTATGACAGCCAGCAGTCCAGCAACCATCTGGTGTAAATCCATTGTGACTCTGCATCTCACCCTGGATAATCCCTTCATGGCACGTCATGCAAAGATCCGGCTTGAGGTGTACCCCGCGCCCGAACATATGGACGTGCTCCTGATGACAAGTCGTGCAGGTCAAAATTTCCAGCTTCTCCAACTCCTTTGCCCAGCGAGGATCTCGGAATTTCTTGGAACCGTGGGCATCCTTGGCCATCTCGGCTTCATGACAGCGCATACAAGTCTCGTTAGTGACGGGTTTAAACCCCCCATGACAAGAACTACAGGATGCTTCAACTAAGACATGACCATCAGATGTTTTTCCTGGTAGGAAAACACTGCGCTGATCCAAAGCAAAAGCAGCAGTCAACCAAATTAATAGAAGTACTATAACACCTATAACTGCTGTCCTGAGTTGGAAAATCTTACTGGATGTGAAAATCCTGCCCAGATTACTTGCCATCTTTAACCTTTACAGAAGTAGCAGCAGGATAATCGTTACCAACCCAGCGAAACCAAAAATACCGAAAAGCACAGTCCAATTTACCTTCCCTGTGAGTATTGCTTCTGCATTTGCTGGTGCGGAGGAGTTTAAATCCGGTTCCGGTTTGTTGGAGTTTAAATTGGGTGTTGGGGTTGGTGTTGCTTCTAATTGGAGATCTTGTGAGGAATAGTCAGCACCTTCTAACATCAGTTTGGTAATGGCACCATAGGCATCTACCCAGGCTTGTTTTACCTCCTCTGTCCAATCTGAACCCAGATATTGTTCAAAGGTGGTTAACAGCGCATTCCCCACTAAGGGATAATGTTCTGGTAAGGCACCGTACTTCACATGACGTGCTCCTAATCCTTTCAGATTCTCTTGGAGAACTTCAGGCTTCCGCAGAT
>JBFRWF010000331.1:0-42971 GCA_051439465.1 Xenococcaceae cyanobacterium
ATAGAGGTACTGTGGTAGCAGTCCCTAGACGGATCAGCTTGAAAATCACTCATCATAATGTGAGTTAAGTAAAGCACTGCCGTTTCAAATGACCATTTGCTTTCGATCTGGGCGGGTCGCCTAGATCTGCCTATGCAAAAGGTAACTATAAGTATAGATAATGTGTTCTAAGTCAGTTGGTGGCAAACCATTACACCTATGAAACTTTTGGTACCTCTGTACGGTTCGACCCGTTATTACTCGGTAAGGACGTGCGATCACCGATCTTGTAGAGTGCGCCTACGATCAGCGTAACCCATCTTCAATCTGCTAGTATGTACAGGTGTGCAGACTAAATGTAGATGAACTATCAGTGGGATCCTAATAAAGCTGCCGCTAATTTGCGTAAACATGGCGTTGACTTTGCGGATGCAGTGTCTACATTCTCTGACGACTTTGCCATCACAATTGAGGATGAACGGTTTTCTGAAGAGCGATTCATCACAATTGGTGTAGATGCTTTTGGGCAAATTCTGGTTGTCGTCTATACCTGGCGAGGTGATGAAATCCGTTTGATTTCAGCTCGCAAAGCCACTGGTGCTGAACGTAAACAATATATGGAGGGATGAAGATGGAAGCTGAGTATGATTTTAACCAAGGTAAGCGTGGCGCGATCGACCCGATCCCATCTGGTAAGACGCGCATCACAATTCGTTTAGATAACGACGTTCTGGAATGGTTTCGCGAGCAGGTACACCTATCTGGTGGAGGCAATTATCAAACCTTGATTAATGAAGTGTTGCGTCAGCACATTCAGCATCAGCGTGAGTCAATAGAAGAAACGTTTCGACGAGTTTTGCGAGAAGAGTTGGGACGTGTTGAAGGGAAATCTACAACAATCCCCACGACATAACACGATCTGAATAGGGGTAAATACGGGTTCCCCCTAATCTGTTCAACAAATGCAAAATTTGATTTATGTTTTCTCAAAACTCATACTCTAATCCTGTAGTAAAAAAGAATCTCAGCTTAGGATTTGCTTCAAAGATTAACTCATTTCGATAGCGAAGGAATAAATGATTAGTAAGTGACCATTTTTTACTCAGAGGAATAGAAAGCTTTGTATCAGAATCAATGATGTAGTTGTTAAAATCATTTAACGCAGGAAGAATAGTAAAAGTCTGATCCAGCTTTGCCCCTCCGATAGAAAAATCTCTACCCAAAAGAACAATAGCTAGAGCTGGATCTATTTGATTGCGCCTTTCCTCAAGATCAATGAAATCATACTCATAACGAGGTCCTATTCCTAATTGTAAATCTAAAAACTCACTTCTTGAATCTCCCCGCAACAAATTTAATCCGGCACCGACATAAACTGCACTAACAATCGTCAAATCCTCATCATCGTTTTTAGAAGAAAATAAATCTTGGTTAGTGGTGATAAAAAAATCAGTAAAAAAATTCCATTTAGCGTTGAAGTGATTGCGATAAACAGTCGTAATTAAACTGCTCGGACGATAATTATTAACAGTACGGCTGCTATCAAAATCTAAAGCAATATTACCATCAACAAAAACATCATCTTCTGACCATTTTTTTGAAAAATTGACATCAATACCCACAAAGGCAGTCGTATCTCGAAAAGAACTAACATTTCCAGAAAAGCCTAACTTGAAAGTAAGAGGAGTTTCAGTAAAAGGAAATTCCGGTAAGGGTTGATGGCTTGCTGCAATAATTGTTTGGCTTTGAGCCAATAGAGTTTGGGCAGATTCTTCTTGTCCGATTTGTCCATATTTCAGGGAAATTTCTAATAATAATTGCCCTTGGAGGGATTTATCTTCAACAATACTTGCCAGATCAACAGTATTGTCCAGAATTTCAATCGCTTGGGATTTTTGACCTATTTGGGCATAATACTTAGCAATATTGGTTATTGCAGTCACTTTTACAACCACATCCTCAAAGCTTTTGGCGATTGATAAAGACTGCTCTAAAATTGCGCTCGCCATTTCACTATCGCCCAACTGTGCATGAGATAGAGCAAGATCATTTAAAAGAATGACTTTAAGTTGAGAGTCATCCATCTCATTAATAATTTCTAAACTTTGGGAAAGTCGAGATTTTTTTTCAAGCTCGCGCTCTTCAGAGGATGTAATCAATGGAATTATGTTGTTTTGATTAAATTTCGGACTGGCGATTACCGGATTATTTAAACCAAGGAAAAGTAATTGATACAGAGAGATTCCTAAAATTAACCTTCGCCGTAATTTCAATAAAACCATCCAGCTTAACAAAAATTAATCTTTAATTAGACTATAGATTGTTATAGCAGTTTTTACGAAGTTGAGGAAGGTTGGGGATTATCTAGAAATCGTTATACTCCTCTAGGATGGGAGAGGGTTGAACTTAAGGGATTGAGAACCTCCGAAATAGAATTTCGGAGAGTGTCTGCTGCGTCTATGGGCATAAATTAGACAGCCGCCGGGGCTAAAGCGTTACTGACGAATCAAAAGAAATGACGGGTTCATTTGCTGTATAGTTGATTCCATGAGTCCCAAGCTCCCGGAATAATTTTGTGCTCGATATTTCTATTATCCGCGCTCGCAGTTCAATCGAACTTTTACTAGAACCGAGAATAAAAAATGTTATCCTGGCGCGACTGACTTCCCGCTCAGGGTGGTGCAAGAAAACAATATTGGAAGTATCTGGCTCAATGCCAAACAACGAGTGGATGTGTTTGAGAATGATTTGCCTGACGAGGGATTTTTCATAGTCTTCTAACAACCGCTCAAAATCTAGGTAACTCAAGACCATCACCTTCTTGCCCCGAGTCACATTTTCAATTTCCCAATCCGCCATTTTCGAGTTCGGCACGATCAAGAGAGTATTTTTTGCGGCAGTCCGAATTTTTGTAGAGCGCAAACCAATGGATTCGACGCGACCAAACGTGCCATCTGGGAGGCGAATGTACTCCCCCCGAATGAAGGGTTTGTCTAAAAACAAGATGACTGTCCCAAGAAGCTGCTGTAGGGTATTTTGGGCGGCAAAACTGAGGGCTATCCCGCCCATGGAGACGCCAGCTAACAACCCAGTTAAGGGAACTTCGTGTTGGCTAGCAAAAACGGTGAGGGCAATTAACCCGACTATCAGAATGAAAATGGTTTCAATGGCTATCAGAATTTCAGGCGCCGTTCCTCCTATCTTTTGGAATAAACTAACTCCATAGACCTTAATAAATTGCCAGAATAAGCGAGAAAAAATCCAAATAGCCAAAATTGTGATGGCGAGATTTATCCAAAATTCAAGCCAACCACCTAATAATTTTTCATGTTTTTCCAGCAGCCAGTGCCAAGACAAGTAAAGCAAAACCCAAGTCACATAGCTATTGATTTCATTTTTAATTGGCTCAATCAAATTTTTATAGACTTCCTTGCTCTGCTGGCGTAAAAAAAGAAATAAAATCAAGTGAATCGGTTTTGCGATATATTGCCCGATTGAAATTGATAGGATAACAAATACCAAGAAAATAGCAAAGTTAGAGAAGGGAGGATTAGTTAGAAGCTGGTACACCCGATCAATTAGGTTCATTGACTTTAGATTAGAGAAAAATTTATCAACTATATAGAAATCTGTGAATCTATCCAAATTAGGTCTACTATCTCGGAGTAGATCCCATTGTCAAGTAATTTCTGGTATATATCTTCTTCAATTATCTTGATTATTTGCAGGCGAAACTCTTTTGATAACTCCCGAGCCGACGGCATGAAATATTTTATTTGACCTTGGGTAATTTTCTGTCCATCTTGATTGATAATATCCTCAAAACTTACGTTAATATGGTGCGGGTCGATGTCAGTATTTTGGGTAGCATCCAAGAATAATTGGCGAATAAAAGCTTTTTTTGTTTCGGGAATATGGTCAGAGAAATTTATCTTAGTGACATTATCCAAGACTCTAGATTGAGTCACGAGATGAGGAGCGCGATCGCGATGACCTTAGCAACGAAGAAACTAACTTTTGAAGAGTATCTCAAGTATGAAGATGGCACGGATACCAAATATGAATTGGTAGACGGAGAATTAGTTCCCATGAGTCTCGGCACGGCTCAGCACGGAGCAATTGCCAAGTTCCTAGAACAAAGGTTCGATGACGAGAGCGCCAGAATAGGAACACAGTGGACGGCACAAAAGTTTTTCGTAGGGGTTCGTTCCCCTCGCGGAGGGCGTTGGGATACCTCAAGGGTTCCAGACGTAACCGTTCTGCCGATAGAGCAGTGGGAAGCACTGGCTAACCAGGAAGCCGTAATCGAGCTAAACGAACCTCCCCCCATCTTGGTGGTGGAAGTGGTCAGCGAGTCTACCCAAACGACGGACTACCGGAGCAAACGTTCCGAGTATGCCGTCCTCGGCATTCCCGAATACTGGATTGTTGACCCCCTCGAGGGGGTAGTAATAGTATGCTCCCTAGTCGAAGGGTTCTACGATGCCGTCTCGTTCCGAGGAGAAGAGCGGATCGTGTCTACCAGCTTCCCGGAGTTGGATTTGAGTGCTGCTAGAGTGCTGGCAGCGCGGAACTGAGCAGATAAAGGCGCGATCGCGTCTCGTTAGAAGCTTGTAGGGGCAAAGCATTTGGGGGATAACCTAAGTAAATCAACCTAGATTTATATATCCAAATGCTTCGCCCTCCCCAACTGAGAATTAAGCAAGAGGGCAGGTGAGTTACAATTTTTCCACCCCGCGACGCGCTCAAAAACAGTTGGCAAAATTAACTTCTACAACTGCTGATGACTAACTCTCAACCCACAAATTGGAACCAAGTTCGTGCTGCTTTCCAACGCATTTGGGGCTATGATGATTTTCGATCGCCCCAAGGAGAAATTATTCGCACCTTATTAGAAACTAAAGATGCCCTAATTGTCATGCCAACTGGGGGCGGTAAGTCAATTTGTTTTCAACTCCCCGCCTTGTTACAAACCGGCTTAACTTTGGTGGTTTCGCCCTTGGTAGCTTTAATGGAAAACCAAGTGCAGGAATTGCGCGCTCGCCATCAAAAAGCTGCACTCTTACACAGTGAAGTGCCAAAATATCAGCGAAAGCAAACCCTACAAGCAATAGAAACACAGCAGCTAAGATTACTTTACCTCTCCCCAGAAACTCTCCTGAGTCCACCAGTCTGGGAAAGGATATCGAGACCTCACATCAAAATTAATGGCTTAATTCTCGATGAAGCCCATTGTTTGGTACAGTGGGGTGAGACATTTAGATCCGCTTATCGACGTTTAGGTGCGGTTCGACCTGCTTTATTAAAATCTAAACCCCCCGGGACTAAAATAGCGATCGCTGCTTTTACCGCAACTGCTGACTTGAAAGCCCAGGGGACGATTCGCAAGGCGCTGCAACTACAACAACCGGAAAAATTTTTCATCAGTCACTACCGCCAAAATCTCAATCTCCAAGTTCAGGTCATCTGGACACCGAGATGTCGCCGCCATCAGATGTTAAAGTTTATCCAAGCCAGAGGCAAACAACCAGGCTTGGTTTATGTCCGTTCCCGCAGAGAGAGTGAAGAATTAGTCCAGTGGTTCCGGTCATTAAAATACCAAACCGTAGCTTACCACGCAGGATTGAGTGCCGAGGAAAGGCGGAAAATTGAAGCAAGCTGGCTTAGCGGTAAAACTCAATTTGTGGTTTGTACTTCTGCCTTTGGCATGGGTATTAATAAGCCAGATGTCCGCTGGGTAGTGCATTTCCAAGCCCCTCAACTATTATCAGAATACATTCAAGAAGTCGGTAGAGGTGGGCGAGATGGGTTACCAGCAGATGCCCTCACCTTGATTAGTGAGCCCACGGGATGGTTGAATCCAGAGGATAAGCAGCGCAGGCAGTTTTTTGCCAACAAATTAGAAAAACAGTATCAGCAAGCCCAACAAATAGCCAAAAAAATACCCCCTCAGGGGGAAATAGAAACTATTGCGCAACAGTTTCGGGGTGGTTATATTGCCTTGGCAATTCTCCACAGTGCGGGTAAATTGGAATGGCAAGACCCCTTTCATTATCGAAGACGGGGGACATCCTCTGGTTCTTTTGCCCGTTTGAACGCCGCACAGCAGCATTTGGAAAAGCAAATGAGGCACTATCTAACAACGCGAGGATGCCGTTGGCAGTTTTTACTCGATGCTTTTGGCTTCAAAAGAGAAGCAGCAGGGTTTAGATGCGGTCACTGTGATAATTGTCGTTAGTCCTTAGTCATTGGATTTTGAGTCGTGAATGATTCGCCCTTACGGACTAAGGACTAATGACTAGCGCTTACTGCGTTTATCTCGGTCTTGGCGGCGGCGATCGCGCCACTCTACTGCCGTCAGGTAGAGAATGCCACCACTGATCAGGATTAGTAGCCCAAGGGCCACTAAAAAGAGAAGATTGAGAATAGAAGTACTTTCCACAACCTAGAAACCATTACGACCCCAAACGACCATTGCAATTGACCAAGTAAATAGAGCCAAGAGAGTAACCCAACCCAGCGTCAAAATATCCATGTCTGTATTTGTCTTTGAAAACAACAGGTTTGACATCCTCCCGCCGCTAACCCGATGGTCTTCTGGCGGTTTAGGATAAAACAACAACAAAAACTATGATACTCCCTGTAAGCTCTAAAATAATTACCACTGACCAATGACTACTGACCAATGACGAATAAATAATGATTGAAGTTGAGCATTTAAGTAAAATATACGGTTCGACAGTGGCAATCCAAGATGTAGATTTCTCTGTGGAAGTTGGAGAAATCCTCGGCTTCCTGGGACCAAATGGGGCAGGAAAAACCACCACCATGCGGATTTTAGCGGGATATTTACCCGCAACCACTGGCACAGCCAGGATTGCTGGCTATGATGTCCATGAGCAGTCGATGGCAGTGCGGCGTCGCATTGGCTATTTACCGGAAACTCCGCCTCTGTATCCTGAGATGACAGTGGAGGGATTTTTAGATTTTGTGGCAAGAATTAAAGGAGTCCCAGCGGGCGATCGCGCCTCAAAGGTAAAATCGGCAATTGAACGCTGCCAACTGGATGAAAAGCGCAAAGTCCTGATCCGCAAGCTTTCCAAAGGCTATCGACAGAGAGTAGGCATTGCCCAGGCGATCGTCCACGATCCACCCGCCATTATCTTAGACGAACCGACGGTTGGTCTTGACCCGCGACAAATTATTGAGGTGCGCAATCTGATCAAAAGCCTCGCTGGGGATCATACGATCATTCTCTCAACTCATATTCTGCCAGAAGTGAGCATGACTTGCGATCGCGTGACAATTATCAATCAGGGAAAAGTGGTAGCAACCAATATCCCCGCCAACCCAACAGCACAGGTTGCTCTTAATTATGGCTATGAAATCGAAATAGATGGAGATGCTACCCATGTGCAACCCTTACTCCAGGACATCTCCGGCGTTTCTATGGTAGAAATTAATTCCGACAAGCAAGACAAGCAAGACAATGCCGAAAATCGCTCCTTCATCCGCATCACCTGCGCACCAAGCGCAGAACCCGGTCGAGATATTGCGGCTGTGATTGTGAATGAAGGGCTGGGGTTATATGAAATGCGACGCACTCGTCCCACTCTTGAAGATGTCTTTTTAGAACTGACCACCTCCGAATCAGTCGTTAACGATTCTGAACAAGAAGCAGAAAACTTGGTAGTCGAGACACAACCAGCAGAATAGGTAATTATCAATTAACCATGATTATTAGTAACATCATCGCCATTTTTCGCAAAGAATTGCAGGGCTACTTTGCTTCACCTCTAGCTTATATTGTCGCCGCCGTCTTCTGGCTGATATCAGGCTTTTTCTTTGTCTCGATTCTTCTCGGAGAAGAGGGTATTATTCAGCAAGTCGCGTTCAGAGAACAAATGGGATTACCCACCCCCCCGATTGATGTTGCCTATGAGTTCCTGCGCTTTTTCTTCGGGGTGATGGGTTCACTAGTGTTGTTTATCCTACCCATTCTCTCTATGGGTCTTTATGCTGAGGAGCGCAAGCGGGGAACCTTAGAACTACTGGCGACCTCACCCATCACTAACTGGGCGGTGGCACTGGGGAAACTCCTAGGCGTTGTCACTTTTTTTACCGTAATGATAGTACCTTTGCTGATTTATGAAGCGATCGCCTTTAGTGCAGCCGAACCTCCAGTTAAACTGGCAGTGCCACTCCTAGCTCACGCCGGATTGATTTTACTGGCAGCAGCAATTCTCTCCCTAGGGATGTTCATTTCCTCCCTCACTGATAGCACGATTCTTGCCGCCATTCTCACCTTTGCTCTAGTTCTGTTCCTCTGGATGATTGACCTCATCGCTGACAATATCAATGGTCTAGCGGGAAAAGCTTTGAATCATCTCTCTTTGCTGGAACATTACAACAATCTGGTACAAGGGGTTCTCGATACCAGCAGTCTGGTTTTATTTGCGAGTTACATTATTCTAGGGCTGTTTCTCACCGCCCAATCCATTGAAGCTTTACGTTTCCAGCGTTCTTGATAATTAGTCAAAAATATGAAAAATATCGCTAATTTGCGGAAATATATCAAATATCTGTTTTTTATTGGCATATTTTTGTGGATCGCGGGTTTAGTAGCTGGACTTGTATCTGGCACTTGGTCGCTGCTACCTGTAGGTCTGCTAGTAGCTGGAATCTTTATCATTGTTCTGTGGCTGGGATTTTTGATCAGTTTCACTCAAGGCTTTTGGGGAAGACGCTCAACCGAGGCGGGGACAAATGCGTTGGTTGCTACCCTGGCAGTGCTGGTGATTTTGGGACTGATTAATTTTTTGGCACTCCGCTATTCTGTGCGAGTAGATTTAACGGAAAACCAGCTATTTACCCTCTCCCCCCAGTCTCAGCAAATCTTACAGAATTTGCAGCAACCATTAAAAGTATGGGTGTTTGACCGCGATCCCAACCCAGCAGACCAGGATTTACTAGAAAACTATCGTCGCAATGGCTCAAACTTTGAGTTTGAGTTTGTTGATCCGCAGGTCAAAATTGGACTCGCCCGAGAATTTAACGTTCAATCTTTCGGAGATGTGTATGTAGAATACGGTAGTAAGAGACAGCTAGTGCAAACACTTAACCCAGGAGCACGCCTTTCAGAAGTCAAGCTGACCAATGCTATCGAACAAATAAAGCGCGATCGCAACCAATACATCTATTTTCTCCAAGGACACGGGGAAAGAACGCTACAAGCGGATGAAGGTGGACTCTCTCAAGCTGTTACCAGTCTGGAGGATAAAGGGTATATAGTCCAACCCTTGAATCTAGCAGAGCGTGCAGAAGTGCCCGAAGATGCAACTGCGATCGTTGTTGCTGGACCCAAACGGGCATTATTTGAGGGGGAGGTAAAAGTCCTGAAGGATTATCTGGATCAAGGAGGTAAACTGCTGCTGATGCTGGATCCGAATACTAATCCAGGCTTGGAACCCTTGCTGAAAGATTGGGGAATTGAACTGGATGATCGTTTAATTATTGATGCTTCTGGTGCTGGAAATTTGATTGGTTTGGGTCCGGCAATTCCCCTGGTGACTAGCTACGGTAACCATCCAATTACGGAAGATTTTGCCAGCGGGATTTCCGTCTATCCTTTGGCTCGACCGATTGGCACAATTGAAGTAGAAGGGGTTGAACCAGTGGCTCTGCTGCTTACGAATGAGCAGAGTTGGGCAGAAAGTGATTTAGAAGCGCAGGAACTGGAGTTTGACCCCACAGAAGATATTGAGGGTCCCTTTGACTTGGGGGTTGCTTTCACTCGCACCAAGTCTGAAGCTGAAGGGAAGAGTGAAGAAGAGAAAGAAACCGCTGAAAGTCCTGAACCATCGCCGTCTCCATCTCCAGATGCATCTGAGGAAAATGAGAATGAGGCAGAAGTTGCCGAAAGTCCTGAGTCATCGCCGTCTCCATCTCCAGATGCATCTGAGGAAAACCAAGAAAAAGATAAGCAAGAAAAACCAGAATCGCGACTGGTTGTTTTTGGCAACTCAACTTTTGCTACCAATGGTTGGTTTGAGCAGCAGTTAAATGGAGATGTCTTTCTCAACTCCGTCAATTGGTTAGCCAGCAGCGGTGATGAGCAAACCCTTTCTATTCGTCCCAAAGAGCCAAAAAATCGCCGCATCAACCTCACCTCTCAGCAAGCTGCAATAATAGGCTGGATGGCTTTGATAATTATACCCTTACTTGGCTTTATTACTGCTGGGGCGACATGGTGGCGACGGCGTTAGCTCTGGGAAGAATTTATAGGTACCAACTTACTAATGACTAATGACTAACTTATGAAGTTACAGCGAACGACTTGGATTTTGTTAGTTTTAGCTTTGATTTTGGGTGGTTTTGTTTATTTTTATGAGATTCAGGGAGCCCCTAAAAGAGAAGCTATCCAGGCAAAGCAGAAGCAAATTTTTGATTTTGAAAAAGAAGAAATTAAAGAGATTACAATTGAAAAAAAGGAAGAAACCCTCGAATTTGAGCGAACTGGCGATGAAAATAAACTCTGGCAAATGAAGCAGCCGGAGGATGTACCTGCTTCTGATGCGGCGGTGTCTTTCTTATTGAATTTGCTGGTAGAAGGGAAGAGCGATCGCTCTTTCACTATTCCCTCTGAGCAAAGCAAAGAATATGGCTTTGATAAGCCATTCGCAACGGTGGAAATCCAGCTAGAGAATCAGGAAACCCACAAGCTGATTTTAGGGAAACCTGACTTCAAAGATCAATTCCTCTATGCTCAAGCCGATCCGCCAAGTCAAACTGAGCAAGAGCTAACAATAATTTTAGTGCCAAAAGATTTTCAATATGCCGTGGAGAGAGAGCTTGAGGAATGGAAGCAGAAAGAGGAAACTCCTGAAGAATCGGATTCTGAAACAGAAGAAAAAGAATAGATTTTACTGTAGGGCTATAATAAAAGCCAACAATTGACCTTGTTGAGTTTTTGCTGATAGCGATCGCTCCTTAACAAGCCTGCGAATCGCACACTCCTTAAGACAGATGTCGATTGACAGAAAAGAGAATTACTTTGTTTCTTGAATCAACGCCTGAAACCGTACATTTCCCCGAATATTGTCAAAGTCTGAGTCCGTTTTTGCCATATCTCGGTATTCAGGATTCAGATTGATGGCTTGTTCCAGGTTCTCAAGTGTTAAGTCAACATTTTTCTATCTATTTTAAAAATACAAGGACATCATCATGAATAAGACAAAGGCGAAACCATCACAGGCGAAGGGTGGGCTGTCCATGTTTACGATAGCGATCGCCACCTGCGGTTCACCCTAGAGCCTTCGCATATCTGGGCGTTCAGTTGGGGCATTGGGACGGGCATTCTAGTGGCCATTGTATGGTCTGCGCTCTATAGCGCGTCCCATAGTCTCTCAACCAATACCAACCATTTTAAAAACCTTTCACCAACTCCTGAAACGAGCTCTAGGGAAGGCTTACGCACTGAGCCTGCTAGTTCATTCCCCCTCGGGATAGATTGACTATTGATCACGATTAGATATAATTCAGGCTTATATCATAAGCCTGAATTATCAATCGAATAAAATAATATGTCTCAAATTCTTGGAATTTGGTCAACTTTTGCACAGATAATAGGATAGAGTAAAATCAATGACAGATGAGCTGGTAATTGATTATGGCAGTGGGGATCCTTATCGTGCTCATCGGGCGCTACACGTTGGCCAAGCTGCCGAAGGTCAAAACCGTGGATGCCATTGCGACCGCGGGCTTGTTCGGTGCCGTGAGTGGCTCTACCCTCGCCGCCGCCCTGACGCTACTGGAAACGGAAGGCATCGAATACGAAGCCTGGGCCGCCGCACTCTATCCCTTCATGGACATCCCAGCGCTCGTGACTGCGATCGTCTTGGCCAGCGTTTATGTCAGCAAGCAGGGCGGTACCGCAGGCAAGCGGGTCAGGATATGGCCCATCGTGAAGGAAAGCCTTCAGGGCTCTGCCCTATCGGCACTGCTGCTCGGCATCGCTCTAGGCCTGCTAACCCAGCCGGAAAGTGTCTATGAGAGCTTCTTCAATCCCCTCTTCCGCGGCCTGCTTTCGATACTGATGCTGGTAATGGGTATGGAGGCCTGGGCAAGGCTCGGTGAGCTGCGCAAGGTGGCCCAGTGGTACGCCCTATATGCCTTGGTGGCGCCGCTGCTGCATGGGTTCATTGCCTTCGGTTTTGGCATGATTGCCCACGTCACCACAGGATTCAGCCTTGGCGGCGTCGTGATCCTGGCCGTCATCGCCTCCTCCAGTTCAGACATCTCAGGGCCGCCCACTTTACGAGCCGGTATTCCCAAGGCCAATCCCTCCGCCTACATCGGCTCGTCCACAGCCGTCGGCACGCCGGTTGCGCTTGCCTTGGGAATACCGCTCTACATCGGGTTCGCCCAGGCGCTGATGGGCAGCTGATCCCAGACGGGTCGCGATCTGCCGGTGCTCCCCTGGCCCGGCGACCAACGCGGCAGCTAGATCAGTGCGATAGCGTGCGGTGCTGCCGTTTTACTGAGTTTCTATATAGTTCAATGAATACACACATCGAGAGGGAACCAATATGACCCAGCAAGCTAGCAAGCTCGTCATCGTCACGGAAAAGTTGCTGCTGAAAAAGATCACCAAGATCATCGACAAAGCCGGGGCTACCGGTTATACGGTGGTGCCCGCTGGCGGTAAAGGCAGTCGCAACGTGCGCTCGTCGGGACAACCCACCGTTTCCGACAACTACTCGAATATAAAGATCGAAGTGCTCACCGCCAATCGGGATATGGCCCTGAAGATTTCGGATGAGGTCGCAGCACAGTTTTTCGAGGATTATTCGGGCATCACCTATCTCTGTGACGCGGAGGTACTGCACGCGCACAAGTTCTAACTCAAAACCCAGCCGATCAAACCCAAAAAGCCGAGGTCATGCTCCGGCTTTTTGGTGGCCGTGTTTCGTGCCCGCGGGACGTTGACGCCGGCGAAGAAGTCATTGGCCCAGACCTATGGGCCTTTCAAGGGTATGTTTTTTACATTTGATGGTTGAGGTTGATGGGGAGATAGGGAGATGGGGGGATGGGGAGAAATTTTTCAACGAAACAATAGGCTTTCCCCCCCCCCTGCTTCCTCTGCTTCCTCTGCCTCCTCTGCCTTACTAAACCGAAAATCTTAAAAACATACCCTTAAGAGGGAGCCAGAGGATGGTTCGCTGTTTGTTTGTGAGGGGGAGCCAGAGGATGCTGAGCTGTTTATTGATAATAACTGTCAAATACTTGGGCAAAACTTTGACCCCCACGGATCTGGGGGTTATAATGCCCTCACAGTAAGGGTTGTCACTTGAACCATAATTTGGCAGTGAGGTGGAACCATAAATTGGCAGTAAACAGAGCTAAAATGCCTTGCTTTTCATACTGAAATTTAAGAGTGCGATCGCCGAATGGCACACTCAATAACCTGTATTAGTTAGCCAGTTTTGCTTTGAGTCCTGAAGGAGGTTGCTGCAAAAGCTTATAATGATATAGTTTTTCCCACGAAAAAGCTCTTACTCTCCTAAGACTTCATTCACAGTAATCTCCAAATCAGGAAACGCCTGGAGTGATAAACTTTGATCCCGCTGCAACTTCTGAACATTCTGATAACCATCCAGTGTAGGTTCTCGATAAACCTCAACACATTGCTCATTAATATCTACTAACCAAACTTCAGCAATGTTGTCCTCAGCATAGAGAGGAATCTTTATTTCTCGGTCATATGCAACAGTTGTATCTGCCACTTCTATGAGCAAAAAGATATCTTGGGACTGGGGATGTGCTGACTCATAGAAATCTTCACGGGGTTCGAGCAATGCCACATCAGGCTGAGGTTCAGAGGTATCATCCAATTCTACGGGATTTTGAACATCGACAAGGACGCGATCGCTCAACTTTTGAGAAAAAAGCTTAATTAAGCGTCTTACATAAGCAGCGTGTCGCGTACCAATAGGTGACATTTGAATAATCTCTCCTTGTATCAATTCCACCCGCTCATTCTCAGTCAGAATACCAGTATCAGCCATTTGGTGATACTGTTGGACTGTAAATTTTCGTCTCAGTAATTGAACAGACATTTTCACCTCCACTATTTCCTAATCTCTTCTTATTTTCTATTAGACATCTCCTGAAAAGATTATTCCACCCTTATAAGTAGGTAGGTGGGAATAAACACAACTATGTAAAGTCATGTAACAGATGACCAAAAAAGGCGATCGCTAACTAGAGAATAATGATTAGTTTTTCCCATCACAGTACCCTCGGAGCCAGTCACCAGTCACCGTGAATCTGGCATAATTGCATCAGTCAAATCAGCTTCTTCCAAATTAGCACCAGTTAAATCAGCATCACTCAAATCAGCACCACTCAAATCAGCATCACTCAACTTAGCATCTTGAAGAATTGCACCCATGAGTTTAGCTTTCCTCAAGCTAGCACCAGTTAAATCAGCCTTACTCAAATTAGCAACCACTAACTTTACTCCATTTAGCTGTGCATTCTTCAAATTAGTCCCACTCAAATTAGCACCAATTAAATTTGCATTTCTCAAGTGAACCCCTGCCAACTGTGCTTCCCTCAAATCTGCATTCTGAAAATTTCTCCCCCCAAGAGCATATCGCTTCAACAATTCTCCAGCATCCGTAACACTAATCTCTCGCTTCGGGGGACGGCGGAAGGTAAAGGTAAAAGTGTCCCCACTCTGGATAACTCGATGCATTTCTTCATACATTGGGTAAGCATCAATACCACTCAGCTTTACCCAAGCTCTCGCCCTAGTTAAAGCCACAAACAATTGGTTGCGCAGATAAATATTACTCTCATCTTTGGCAACATTATCCAAACCCACCACATAAACCATGTCCGCCTCATTTCCCTTGGCGCGGTGGATGCGAGAGACAGTCACAGCACCTTCACACCAAAACTTATTTGGATCGCGATTATCTTTGTCGGGTTTCAATATATTACAATCCCTAGAACTAGGAATAAAAATATCAATTCCTTGTTTGATCAAAAACCCAGCCACATGGGTTTCTAGTCTTGCCGCCTCGAAAAATGAGCCTAAAACAATAACTAGAATCTCGCGACTGGGACGCAAACCATCATATCTGAGGTTATATGTAATATTTTTGGCTAAGATAGTTAATTCTTGCTGTCGAGAACGGTAACTTTTAAACTCAATTATTGAGCCTCTCCAAAGTTCAGAAATCGGATTAGGAGAGTTTTCAATAGGACGTTTAAGGGTAATCTGTTGACCAGGGATAAAATGTCCTTTTACTTCATAACCAATTGCTTTCCATTCCTCAGTACGAGTAATACCAGTAAGCATTCCACCAGGACGCAATAACCCCATACCAATGCCATGTGCTGCTGTCAAAATGGGGCCAGGAGTACGGTAGCAGCGGTGCATGATTTCGCTTTTTTTGATACCGCCTATGTATTTCCCTGTCACTAAATGACCCAATTTTTCTCCAAATAATTCACTGGCTGTAGGAATGTTGAGACTTTCTAGACTTTGTGCTTCATCATAAGCCCAAATTAAGCGTTTTTGCTCTGGGTGTACTGGATCGGCTGGGCGTAATGCTTGATATGCCATCCAATAGAAGGGCTGTTTATCTTCAAATTTCCAATCATCAACAATTAGGTCTTGTCCTTCGTCAATAAGGATGGCATCGAATAGCTGGTAAATTGCAGTTTCTTTTAATAATTGAATACAGACTTCGGCTAAAGCTTCGTTGGGTTGCTTGCTTTGTGTATCATTGACGGTGAGAGGGTGAACTCCAGCTAGATTACAAAGAGTACTGTACAAGCCTGGTTGCTTTCTACCCCCCCAAGCATGAAGAACGCGAAATTGGCGATTTTTTAGGTCATATCCTTGCTGGTTATTACTGAAGTAGCGTAGCCATTTATCTAGTTGTTCAATAATGGGATGGTAGAGGCTGCGGGAGAAGAAAACAAAGGCAATTTTCCAATCGGGATGTTTGAGGTGCATATGGGCGGCTTTTTGGCACAACAGGATGGTTTTGCCTGAACCTGCTATACCGCGAATGCGCTGGGGTCCTGGGGGTATTTCTTTGCCGATGTGTTCTTGTTGCCAGTCAAGTTCAGAGATGCGCGATCGCAATTTTATTAAAATACTGCCACGGCTTTGACTATGGGTTAAAACTCGGTGGGAAGGTTGGCAAAATAGAGTAGTTCCTCCCAGGACTGAGAGCAGTAATTTCCATTGTTTAAGGGTTAGTTGCTTGCCTTGGATGACTGGGGGAGTTTGTAGAATTTGTCCGCAGATGGACGCGGATGGACGCAGATGGTTTTTAAAGAGGATAGGAGGATTGGTGGGTAGTTGATGGAAGCCTCTTTTTTGCCATTGTTGTTGGGTGATTAGGGGGAGAGCGATAATTGCTCTTCCGCTAATTTGACGGTGGAGAGTGGGTTCGCGATCGCTATATTCTAGTAAAGCAAATAACTGATTTTCTGCTTGTTGATAAGGGTTGCCAAAGGGAGTGTAAAAGTTTTGATATTCCCAGCGATGACCTGTGATATTAACAATTTGGTCAATGGTGACTGATTTGACTTCAATTACTATTAAACCAAGTTCAAAGTCAGCAATAAGAATATCAGGTTCTTTGCGAAATTTACCCCCTTGAGAAAAGATAGGGTAGCGCCAGTAACCGATACATTCTCTGTCTGCAAAAGCTGTTCGGATAGTATCCCAAACTAACTGTTCTCCGGCTTCTCCACTTTTACTGAGGGGTTCAGTGGTAATAAATTTGCAACTTGCAACTCTTCTAACCACTACCTACCTCGCACTGAACTCTGAAATCTAAATTAGTAAATATACTCTATCAACTCTTATGTCGTCAGCAAAGGTAGAGCGATCGCCCCAGAGCGATAGAGAAGAAAATCCGATAATATATAAGAATATAGTCACAACAGCCAAAACCCATGACCACCAGTATTCCTCAAGATTTATCTCAGGAACTAGCCGACTGCGGCTGGCGTTGGGACACTAAAGTAGAACCTGATGGCAAAACCATTACCATACAAGTGCCACTGACAGAAATTGAATTTCTTCATCCACAAGAGGGTTATCACTTGCCCAACAGTACCTTTCACGATAATGTTACCACTGATGCTAAAGAAATGCTCGCCAGACGCTATGCTAATGACCCCAGCATAGGAATTTTCAGTGATTTACTGATTGAATGGGATATTCCTGAGCTTAAAGATCATTGCCCCGATGTCTGTGTAGTATTCGGCTTGCGTAACAAAGAAAAAAATCGCAGGACTTTTGTGGTAGAAACTGAAAGAGTACGCCCTGCTTTGATTATCGAAGTTGTGTCTCCTCGTTACCGGAAAGTAGATCGGGAAATTAAGGTGAAGGAATATGCACAAGCGGGGGTTTTGGAGTATGGGATTGTTGATCGACGCACAGTAAGAGGTCAAGTAATTGAGGAAGTGCTAGGGCATCGATTGGTAGAGGGGAACTATCTACCCATTACCCCTGATGAAGAAGGTCGAATTCTGTGTGAAACTGTAGGGCTATGGATTAGCCTCCAATCAGGACAGGTAATCATGGAAGATAGCCAGACAGGCGATCGCTTGCTGAGGGGGTTGGAATTAGAGCAAAGGATAGCAGAAACCCAAGCTAGAGCAACCGAAGCTGAACAACAAGCAGCAGAAGCCAGACAACAAGCAGCAGAAGCCCAAGCTAGAGCAGCAAGACTAGAGGAACTGCTACGAGAAGCAGGGATTGACCCGGAGCAGATTTAATGGTACACTATATCGAAATATGGTTGAATACCCATAATTAAAAGACAAAAAAACCTAATAGTTTTGCTCTGTATAACTTGTTACAGGGAAGGCTAAAGACAGAAGAAGTAAAAGCCGCAGTTTCTCTCAAAACGTCAACTCGTCCAGATCGTCGCTATCAGCCCTTATTTGAAGCAGCAATGATTAAAGCAATAGGGTATGCCTTGCAGCAAAACTGGCAATACTATATGGTAGCAAGTGAACTCAGTTCTGCTGATAGGACTGTATTTAGTACAGCGGTTGCCCCTCATGGTGTAGTACTCCAACAAGATTTAAAGCTGGTAGATGGTACATATCTATATAATCAAAAAGAAGAATTAGTTCCTTTGGTTGAAGCTGCTGTTAAACGATAGATAAGTTAGCCTAAGTTTAAAAGATCATTAGTGGTAACTCTAACTGCTTTTCAAATGGCTGTTTGCAATTCCATTCAGTTGTCTCTAAAAAGTCAATAATCGTTTGTGCAAGAGCCTTGGCTGCTAAATAGGGTACGCCATTGCCAATTGTTTTAAACATATTGGTTAGTGACATATCAGGTGGAAGAACAAAATTTTGGGGTAGAGATTGTAATGCTAGCGCTTCAGCAGCAGAAATTCGACGGGCTTTGTAGGGATGTAAGTGTACTTCGTTATTGCCATAACAAGCAGTTGGGGAGTAACGCCATCTGTGAAGACGCTTATACGACTTTTTTGAGTCATCTCCTTCATCTACAGACATAAACCTTTTGATACCTGTTCTTGGTTTAAAATGATGTTCAGCGTTGGGATGGTTAAGTACGTCATTTTTCCTGAACCAGTATTCAACTGTTAACTCCTGAGGAATATTATCAGGGCAAGGTAATATAGAATCTTCCCTAAATTTTTCAGTAGATGGCCAATGGTAAGAGAAGGTTTCCTGCTTGGGATATACAATGTGATTTTCCCAGGGAAAAGTGTCTTCGGGTAGTATTTTTTCACGATCATCAATTTGGATTCCCATATCCTTAATTAAATCTCTACGGAAACCAATGAGAATAATTCTGTCTCTGTCTTGTGGGACTCCGTATTCAATAGAATTGATCAGGCGCTCTACTAAAATATATCCACAATGATTAAGCTGATGCTTAAGATTTTCAAAAAAAACACGATGTTTTTGGGTTCGATATAATCCCTTGACATTCTCAAATAAAAAGAAATCTGGTTTTTGTTGGCATATTAATTCAACATATGCACCTGACAGTTTCCCATTATCCCCTTTAGCGCCTCGATTTTTTCCACCAACTGAGAAGTCAGGGCAGGGAGGTCCTCCGATAAATCCTACAATATCAGTAGTTTGGCGAGCATCTTCTAGCAAGTACCAGAGTTTTAGTGCTGCTTCTCCTTCAGTAAGTTGAGTAACGTCTGTTTCGTTGTATCCGTATTCTGGCAAAGGCAGTTTTAAGCTTTGCCGAGAGTAACGGTATGCTTGTATGAAGGGAGAATAGATCTCATTGACATAGACGATCTCGAAGCCACTCAACTCAAAGCCTAAGTCAAGAAAGCCTGAGCCTGTGAAAAAGGAGAATATTTTAGGGCGATTGCTCATTTAAGATACATTCTCCATTTTAGATAATTTTATATCGCTGAACTATCAAGTGGGCAATGCCCACCCTATGCTCATCAAGATTCAGAAAATAAACTGAAGATCCAATCTTTCAGTAAATCTAAGACACTGACGCCACCGACAATAATCCCAACTACAACAGCAGCAGCAATTAAACAAACAACTAAACCGCCGAGACTAATAAAACCATCATCTTCTTGTAAGCCAAAGCCGATGATAAAAATACCTATTGCTGGCAAGGTATTTGTCCCTGGAATCGGAATCATCATGGAAATGGACATCAGAGCGATCGCTACACCAATCACTACTCGACCGGGTAAACTGGTACAAATATAACTTATGCGGGGACGTGTTACTGCTTCAATCCTCTGTAACCAGGGAATCCCTGCCTTAAAAATACCCTGTACCCTTTCCAATTTCATAGAGCGATTTATCATCCGCTTAGGTAGCCAGGGGCGCTTGGAACCAACGATGAGCTGAATCGCCAAGAGAAACATCAGAATACCGAAGGGTATGGAGTAACCCGGAGCAGGAATTGGTAAAGCGGAAGGCAGGGAGAGAATTACGAACAGAAAGCCAAATATTCGCTCCCCCGCTAGGGAGAGGATATCTGCCAGTTTTACTTCGGACTGTCGCTCTTCCTGGAAAAAATACCGTTTTATTTCTACAGAGAGTCTGGCCATTCAGTGGTAACAGTGTTAAGGTCAATCTGCAAAGTTAACACGAAAAAGGTGAGCATTGCCCACCCTACTCTGCTCAATGGACTTGATTCCATTAGCCCTGGATTTTAATCCAGGGCTAAGTTCAAACGCAGTAAAGGTTTTGAGGAGTTTTGTCAGTCAACCCGCCCTACTCTGATTACCTCTGGGAATAATTATGTACCAGAAGTCCAGGAGTTGATGTACTCTACTTGCTCTGGAGTCAGGGTATCAATGGAAATCCCCATTGCCTGCAACTTCAGCCGCGCAATTTCTTTATCTACCTCCCCTGGAATGGTGTGTAAACCAGGTTCCAGCTTACCCTTATTCTTCACCAAGTATTCACAAGCCAAAGCCTGGTTGGCAAAGCTCATATCCATCACTGCGCTAGGATGTCCTTCCGCTGCTGCCAGGTTCACCAAGCGTCCTTCACCCAACACAACAATGGACTTACCATTGGGCATCCGGTATTCTTGGGTAAAGTTGCGTACTTCTTGCACTTCTGTTGCCTTAGCACCCAAGGCTTTGAGGTCAATTTCAATATCAAAGTGACCAGAGTTGCAAATCATTGCCCCGTCTTTCATCACCTCGAAATGCTCTGTACGAATAACGTGTTTGTTACCCGTGACAGTGACAAACAAATCCCCTTGGGGTGCAGCTTCAGCCATCGGCATCACCCGGAAGCCATCCATCGCCGCTTCAATCGCCCTTACTGGGTTAATTTCGGTGACAATCACATTAGCACCCAGTCCCTTTGCCCGCATGGAGACACCTTTGCCACACCAACCGTAACCAGCGACAACAATGGTTTTACCCGCTAGCAGTACGTTAGTGGCGCGAATAATGCCATCCAGGGTAGACTGACCTGTGCCGTAGCGGTTGTCGAAGAAGTGCTTGGTTTCAGCATCGTTGACGTTCATCGCTGGAAAGCTGAGAACCCCATCTTTGAACATTGCCAGCAAACGGATAATCCCGGTGGTTGTCTCTTCGGTAGTGCCAATAATGTCACTGATTTGGTGTTTGCGCTCCTTAACTAGGGTAGCGGTGACATCGCCGCCATCGTCAATAATAATGTTGGGTTTGTGGTCGAGGGCAATTTGAACGTGGCGATTGTAAGTCTCGTTATCTTCCCCTTTGTAGGCAAAGACAGGAATGTCATAATCTGCAACCAGGCAAGCGGCGACATCATCCTGGGTGGACAGGGGGTTACTGGCAATGAGGAGGGCATCTGCACCCCCGGCTTTGAGAGCGATCGCCAGATGAGCTGTTTCCGTGGTTACATGACAGCAGGCAATCAAGCGAATACCTGCAAAGGGCTTTTCTTGGGCAAAACGCTCCTTAATTTGCCGCAGAACTGGCATTTCTCGCCCAGCCCATTCAATCCGTTGTTTGCCTTTGAGGGCGAGGGAAAGGTCTTTAACTTCGTACTTTGGTCGGCGGGTGGGAGTTACGGTCATGAAATCGTTTCCTCAAAATAAAGTTTAATTTGCCAGTTTTACTAGGTTAACTGCATTTCTCTCAATTTGAAACCGCTCGATAAAATTAGGAAAATCTAGACTCAGGAATTAGATCGCCTAGTTCCTGATGCTCTACGCTACCATAAAGCCGCAGTGACTGTTCTACAATCGACGGATGAGCGTAACCCGACTCAAAAAAGCCGAAGCCGATCACGCCTTCGTGGGCTGATGGCACATCTACGAGATGGAGATGTGGGACGAGGATTACCATGGAAACCCAAGCCTACATCGAGATTAGACCCGATAATCTTGATGATTTCCAGTTTGGACTTGTCATTGGCTCCCTTGATGGATATTTAAGTTCCCAAGATGAGGGAGGTGCCTGCTGCTGCGATCGCTGCGTGGGTAATGGACATGAAGCCTAAAAACATTACTCCTGTTATTTTTGTCTAAAGTACAATCATCTCATCTCATGACCAGAAGAAAATTCTTGACTGAAGAAATTAAGCAACTTGACTATATTGAATTTAGTGAAAAAATCTTCCAGCGAAAAGAAGTAAGGGGATTTACAATTGATGATGAATCATCTCAAGATTTGGATGATGCCATCTGGATTCAACTTCTCAATGATAGCGTGGAGTTACAAGTACATATAACTGATGTAACTGAGCTGATTCCCCTTGATTCTCCCTTGGAGACAGCCGCATTAAGAAGAATTGAGAGTTACTATCATGTCTCTCCGCCATCGCCGATGCTCCCCCCTGAAATATCTGACAAGAAAGCCAGTTTATTATTCCGGGAGATTCGACCGACTATTTCAATCTTTATTAATTTAAATTCCCAAGGAGATATAACAAATTATATTATTCAGGAAACTCGCCTGATTTCTTTAAAGAAATTTGGTTATAGGGAAGCAGAGCAGGCGATGCAAAATCCAGAACATGAATTTTATTTACCTTTAAACTATCTGAATCTCTGGGGGCAAAAACTCACGAGAATCAGGCGGAATAAAGGGGCTATAGGATGCCAAAATACTCCCCTAGGCTATTTGGATGAGAATGGGACGCTTAGACCTAAATTAGTTTATCGTTCCGAGCAAGTAATTCAAGAAATGATGCTCTTAGCCAATACGGTAGTAGCGCAACTTTTGGCTGAGGCTCATACGGGAATATTTAGGATTCACTCACCTAATTTAGAGAGGGCAAGAGAAAAAGGTAATGCAGTAAGGGAACTCCTAGAGTTAGAAGATGATCTAGCGCTTCGCTCTCAATTAGCACCTTATCTAAATCCTGCTATTTATAGTCTGAAGCAGGAGCAACATTTTGCCTTAGCCATAGATGCTTATACTCACTTTACTTCTCCCCTCAGAAGATTGGTGGATTTCATTAACCAGAGAATTGTCAAAGCTTTAATTAATCACCAACCTCTTCCTTATTCTCAAGAAAAACTGCTCCAGATAATCTCCAGGGTAAATCAGCATCAAGCCACAGTAAAGAAGCAAAAAAGTGAAAGGAAAAAAAACAAAAGAAAAGAGCAATATCAGCGAGCATTATCAGCATCTCAGTTTAGTCATTTGTCTAATCAAGAAATTTCCCAACTGCTGGAATATGCTTGTCATCATCAGCGCCTCTCTCAGTTGATACCAGAAGTTCTCGCTCGCGTCAATACCCTGAGTCCTTTAGATTTCTACAATCTGTTTTTTGTGGTATCCGAACCGCAGATGCAACAATTATTAGTGAAGCAAATGCCTTTAGCCAAAACTTCAATGACTCTGACAGTTCTCCAACAGAAAAAAGGCTATCTAGTAGATTGGATTGTGGAAAAATTCGGCCAGGAATTTCTGAGTCGCTGTTTCGTGAATGCCGAAAATAAAATTTTAACTACACAACCGGTTATTGCGGAAAATAAAAAACAGGCAAAACATCAAGCCTCAAGACTATGGTTGTCAAAATATGTCGGGAAAAAATTAATCTCTCCTCAGCAAGTAGTCAGACCAGAATTTTCACAAAAATTTGAGACAAAATCCTTACCTATTAATCAGATTGAACCGGAGAAAAACCCAGTAGCAACTTTGAACAATCTCTGTCAGAAAAGGAAATGGGCACCACCGAAATATAGCTTTACTGCTGCTGAAAATGGGTATAGTTGTCAAGTTTCTCTAAGGGCTCTGGGTTGTGCAACTGGAGAGGGGACATCTAAGCGGTTGGCAAAAGCAGCAGCCGCAGCTCTCTTACTGGAACAATTAAGCTTAGATCCTGTTATTGGTGAAGCGAAAGCCCAGGACAATCGGATTGGTTTTTTCGCGGCGCTAATGCGGCAGATCACGTTAAAGATCAAACAATTTTAAATTGAAAAAACCTTCTGTAGAATCAGTCTTACCAAACCCTAGCCATCTGGAGCGTAAAGCCAGGAAGCTCTGGATCGCAACTTACACCCTCAGGATTCTCCAAAATCTCAGGCGATCGCCCAGGACGATAGACATGAACCTTGTGGTTTTTGCGATCGATCAACAAACCCAACCGTGCTCCATTCTCGATGTACTCCTGCATCTTCTCCTGCAGAGAAGTTAGGCTATCACTAGCCGATCGCAACTCAACCACAAAATCGGGACAAATCGGTGCAAATGAAGCCTTTTGCTTCTGGTCAAGAGCATTCCAGTGATCGAGCTTGATCCATGACGTATCTGGCGATCGAGTGGCCCCATTGGGCAGGGTGAACCCCGCACTGGAATCGAATACCTCACCCGTACCATCCTGATCAGCCCAGTTGGCCACCTGTTGAGCAATTCTGAGATTCCGATTTCCCGTATCTGAAAACGCTGGAGGCATCACAATCACTTCACCATCCGCAGACCGCTCAATCCGCAAGTCCCGGTTGGTCTGACAAAATGCGTAGAACTGCTCATCAGTCATTTTTGCTTGAGGCATCAGGGACGATAAATTGACCATCAGCGGAGTCAGTTCAGTTTTAATCAACAGGCTGGTCATCGCGGATCTGGCTCCAATCAAGAGCTGCCTATGCCGATTCTATCAAATCTTACGGTCAAATAGCATTTTTCACGGGTATTGGGACTGTGCGATCGCCTAGATCCCAAATGGGTTCTATAGATACCCTCTAGCACCCTACAAGATCGGCGATCGCACTACAAGATCGGGCGATCGCACTGACTCAACCACTGGCGTAGGGTTTGTTCTGCCTCGATCTCATCCTCCTGAGCTTGGGCAAGAAATTCATACAACTTCGTTTTCGGAACAAAGGGAAAGGTAGGACTCCCGTTCACTTCTTGGTAGCGATCGCCTGACCGTTGATAGATGCGCCATACTTCTCCATTGTAGCGCCAGAACTCCGGGACACCCATTTTGGCATAGAGGGCTAACTTATCGATATCAGTATGGGTAATATCTACTTCCACTACTAAGTCAGGGGGCGGATCTTGTTTGAGATCAACTGTTTTCCCGGCAACTTTGGCTTGGTTCTGAATGTAGTAAGCTTTGTCCAGCTCTGCACCCCGATCCAAGTCTTCTCGATCTAGGGTTGTTGAACCCATAGTTTTGATTTTTCTCCCCATCAAAGATCCCGCAAGGGTACTGCGACCATAGCAGTAGTTTGGTCGTAGGGGAATTGTGGGCAACCAATAATTACTTCGACAGAGTTTCTTGATGTTGGATATACTTTTTAATTGGATCAAGATTTGGATAGATAGGTCATAAACTGTACCGACTGAAAGACTTTTCATTTTCGGGAGTTTGTGCTATCCTGGATAAAGTCCCAGTTTAACACCGAATTCTAACAGTTACCAGTTACCAGTTACCAGTTACCAGTTAATCAGTTATCAGTTATTAGTTACCAGTTATTAGTTTTTAAGTGTTTGGTAACTGGTCACTGTTCACTGGTAACTGAAAAAGGCGGTAAGTGAATGTCAGCATACCACTATTCTCCCTGATTTATATAAAAAACGCAACCCCTTTAAATGTTAAAATACATTAAAAACAAGAATAAACCTTGGGGGCGTCCATGTATCCCCTGCTAAATCAAAGATTGTAGCTGGGGTATTATAGCTCTCCCAAACCCCCTCATCTGATAAATCTCCTTCACGACTAAAGAGACTCCCACTGACTCCAGTGCAATTTTTCCCTTATCCCCTCGATACTCCCGCAATAACCATTGACTTTCCCCCGTCTTAAGATAATGCTCAATAAAATATTCCGACTGGCTAACCAGCAAATATTCTCGAAATTCAGGAATTGAACGGTAGTAGAGGAACTTATCCCCCCGATCGAACCCTTCAGTGGATTTTGAGAGAACTTCCACAATCAAACAAGGATTGAGTACCTCATCAGTGCGATTGTCATTCAAGACAGGCTCACCAGCTATAACCATGACATCAGGATAAGTTGCTTGACGATACTGAGGAATCCACAAGCGCAGATCGCTGGTGAACACTTCGTAAGGCTGTTGCTTAAAGGCAATATCTAAAATGCGGACAAGATTACAAACTATACGATTGTGGTTAATTGTTCCTCCAGTCATAGGTATAATATTCCCATCGTGGTATTCACTGCGAAACTCTGCAGTTTCCTCCAGTGCGCGATATTCATCAAGGGTATAAGTTTGAGATGGGGGGTGAACAAGCATGACTTTTTCCTCATCTGAACCGGAAGCGTCGGAGCCATTACTTAAATCTTACCAGAAATGGGGAGTAAAACCTTGACAAATAGATACAAAGCAAAGATTAAATTTCTTGTCAATGTTCCTGACTACTTTCCCTCCAGGCAAGATGCCCGTACTAAAATTTTACAAACATCTGATGTTTCCAACCAGAGAGCTTCCCAACTAGAACTTTTCAGCTACTTCTGCAAGGCAATTGAAGCAGCTCATATATCAGTTTTCTGACGCAATACTACTGAAAATCACACCCTTGTTTGTTCCGATTAGAAGAGAAGGTAGAAGCTTAAAAAGTGAACTCCCTGAAATTTTGGATAATTGCCGGGTCAATTGTTGTGACAGCCTGGGTTGTGTTCCCAGTCCAGGCTCAGATTCCATTCCTGCCGAATTGGAAACCGCAAACTTCCAGCCTGCTGAATCAGAGCTCAGATAATCCGGTGGTTTTCGCTTGCATCCGGCTCGATGGTCGCTGTTTGTTCAAAATCGCTGACCAAAAGTCTGATATATCTGAACGAATTGGAGAGATTGAGCAGCGATTGAAAGATATCGGTGACACCTACTTTAAAAACGACATCGACGAATTAAAAATTCGCAAACAAGAAGTGGGGAATTTACAGGATATATACATCTCAGTGGGAGATAGGGAACTCCGCCTCTTGACGGTTACCCGTTGGGATGCAGATATTGAAGGGGTCAGTATTGATCTTAGAGCTGACTTGCTAATTGAACGGTTGCAAGCAGGGCTAGAACGGGCGAAACAGGAGCGGCAACAATCGTTTCTTACCCGTCAAGTGGGGATAGCCTTTGGTACTGGCGCAGTAATGCTCCTAACCAGCTTGGCAATCTCTCGCTGGAAACGTCGTTTAAAGCAGTTAAAAGACCAGGTTGCCGACTCTGATTCCTCAGACTCTCAGCCGATATCGACGCAGCTAACTCAAAGGCAAAAGTGGAATCTCAGAGAAGTTCGGTATCGACTTTTCCAGCTTATTCAAGCTGGAATTTGGGCAGGGGGAACCCTATTTATTTTAGGTCTATTTCCCTACACCCGAATGATACAGTTCTTGATTATTGGCAGTCTCCAAATTCCTTTTAAAGTGGGAATTGTTGGCTTGGGAACCTATGTGGTAATCCGTCTGAGCTATGCTCTGATTGCTCGGTTCAACTCTGTACTTGCCAATAATTATTTGCTAACTTCAGTATCAGGTCGGCGCGTGCGATTGCGGATATCTACGATTTCTGTTGTCACTAGGAGCATTGTCACTATTAGCTCGATTGGAGTGGGAATCTTAGTCGCTTTCTCGGTTACTGGCGTTAATATCACTCCTTTACTTGCTGGTGCTGGAATCATTGGGGTTGCCCTATCTTTGGCTGCTCAAAACTTGATTAAAGATGTCATCAACGGCTTTTGCATCATTTTGGAAGACCAGTATGCTGTCGGGGATGTGATCAAAGTGGGAGACATGACTGGTTTGGTGGAAAATATGAATCTGCGGATTACTCAGCTACGGGATGCGGAAGGGCGATTAATCACGTTTCCCAACAGCGAAATTAAGGTAGTTGCCAATCTTTCTAGTAATTGGTCAAGAGCAGACTTAAATATTCCTGTTGCTTACCAAACTGATGTAGACAAGTCGCTGGAGCTGATTGGAAAGGTAGCCGAGGAGATGAGCCAAGACTTGATTTGGCGGAAGTATATTCTGGAGCCTCCCCAGGTGCTAGGCGTTGATAATTTTGGGGAGCGGGGTGTGATTATTAAGGTGTGGATTAAGACGGAGCCTCTGAAGCAATGGGAGGTGTCACGGGAGTTTCGCCGTCGCATTAAGGTGGCTTTCGATCGGGCGGGGATTCCCATTCCTTTGCCACAGCAGCAGGTTTGGTTTAGGGGGTCTGAAATTTAAATCGTCACTGGCGACTCGACATAAATCGTCGGTTCCTGCATCGCAAACCCTATGCCATGTTCTGTCAGCTTCTTCGAGATTTTTTTATTGGCTAATTCCAGCAGGCGCTTGCGCAGACCAATGGAGTCTTCAGAAGAACCCAAGATAAAAAAGCTGACTCTGGCGCGAGTTCCTGGCTTGTCCTCTGGTTGAAACAAAGTAATCTTAGTACTGCCTGGATCTATCCCAAACAAGGTATCTGTACTCTCTTTAATCACTTGTTCCACCAAGGCTTGCTCGCGCTCTCCTAAAAACTCGGAAAAATCCAGGTAGAGTAACACCATCACCTTTTTGCCCCTGGTGACATTCTCGATTTGCATATTGGCCATGATCGAGTTCGGTACAATCATAAGGGTGCTTTTAGCCGCCGTGCGAATTTTCGTTGAGCGCAAACCAACCGATTCAACCCGACCAAACAAACCATCGGGCAAGCGAATATACTCCCCAGGAATGAAGGGACGATCTAAATACAATACAAGTGTACCCAAAAACTGTTCTAGGGTTTTTTGGCCTGCAAACGCAACTGCTAGCCCACCAATTCCTAAGCCAGCCATTAAGCCAATCAAATCGAAACGTCTCTGGGCAAACGTGAGAACGGCGATAAATCCAATAATCACATTTGCCAGCGTCTCAAATACCAGTAGCAGCTCATCAACTTCCCGCCCTAACTTGCGAATTAACTCAATCCCGTATGCCCGGACAAATTGCCGAAATAAGCGTGAAGTTAACCAGGCAAAGCTGACAATCACTGCCAAATCCAAGAAAAACTGGAAAAAGTTATAGACTACCAGATATTCTTGAATCCATACTAAAGACAAAGAAATGAGAATCAGAGTGCTAGCAATTCTCAATAAGTTACTAATTGGCTCGATTAAATTTTGATAAATATTTGTCCCTTTCTGGGGTGAAAATCGCTGGAGAATTAGCCTCGCCATCCAGGGAGTATATTGTCCAGCGATTAAAGAAAAGAGAATAAAGAGAAGGGGGAATATCAAACTGGTAATCAGACCATTGGTAATGCGGTAGCTCCACTGTCGGGTGACAGGAAACAGATTGGTCGCGTAGATTGCTACAATCATCCAAAGTGTTGTCCGCGCCAGCAGCAGCCTCAGGTTGAGCGACAGTGCCTGAGATTGATCCTCACCAGACGCCTCATCCGATTTCAGGAACTTTGGTCCTCGGAGCAGAGAGCGCCGCCATAACCGCCCCAACCCCCAGTGAAGGGCGATCGCCAACAGCACAGCGCCAGCAACCAGCAGCGATGCCTGCCAAAGAAACCGGGTGCTCCTTTCTTTCTGGGCTTTTTGCAACGCTTTGCGGATTGTTTCAGCCCAGATTTGAGCCTGTTCCTCCGGAGTGCTCCCCAAAACCGCATCGCTTTCGGTGATGGTCAACAGGTAGCGACCATCGATCAGAATGGTTGGAGATTGATTGCGCTTCTCTATTCTGATTTCAGGAGGTTTCTGGGATTCGAGCACTGCTTGGAGATGAGAATTAATCCAGTCCGCCCGTGCCTGAGCGGGAAATTGCTCATAGCTACTGACCTGGAAAATTTGCCGACCATCCAGGACAACTGGAGCCACTTTAGCGGACTGCGCCATTGCTGGCATTAACAGTAACGCCAAGAGGAGCGCGATTATGACCCCCATTTGTAGAAATTTGGGGATCTGGGATGGATGGCGATCGCAATTTTCTGTCATTGTGATTTGTCATTGTCATTGAACAAATTCTTGTCCTTACTATTTTTCAGATAGTAATCGGTGAATCAACGTAGATATTTGGCTCTTCAATATCAAAATCAATATTGTATTCTTTTAATTTTTTCGTAATATTTTGTTTGGCGATATCAAGAAGTTGGCGGCGTAGTTCCATCGAAACTTCTCCCGCCCCTAAAATAAAAAAACTAGTTTGGGCTTGGGTTATTTCCTGATTCATTTGATTATTGAAAAGTTTAAAAATTACATCTGTACTGCGGGAATGAATTCCAAAAATATCTGCTGTACTTTCCAATATTACCTGGCGAATTAATGCTTTTTCTTCATTAGAAATTGCTCGATAAAAAGTCAGGTAAAGCATCGAAATAACCTTTTTAGCCCCGGTAAAATTTTCGATATTTACCTGAGTCAGAGAGCTATTAGGAACCACCATCAAAGTTCCCTGACCAGAGGTGCGAATTTTGGTGGAGCGCAAACCAATCGACTCAACTCTGCCAAAGGTTCCATCTGGTAAACCGATGTAGTCGTCTACCACGAAGGGGCGGTCAAGATAAATGACAATTCCTCCGAGTAACTGTTCCAATGTCTTTTGGGCAGCAAAGGCAACCGCCAACCCTCCAATTCCCAAACTGGCAATTAAGCCCACAATATTAATTTTATGAGTCTGGGCAAAAAGAAATATGACAATCAAACCGATGCTCGAATTTGCCAGAAATTTCCCTATCATTAACAGCTCACTGTAAGCTTTACTTTTGCTGTGAAGAGCAACATCTAACAAGTAAATATCAAAAAATTGCTTAAACAGGCGAGAACCCAGCCAGCTAATGATAATTGCAACCGATAAACTCAGGGGAATTTCTACAAACTTCAGCCAATCTGGTGTGGGAGCAATTAAGATAGTGAGGTCAGTGACAGTCAGGATAACGACAAACCCTAGCCAAGTCCGATAAGGAGCAACCACGTTTCGATAGGCTTCCCTGGCTTGGGGAGAAACCAGACGAGCAATCAGGAAGCCAATTAGTCTAGGAATTAAAAAACTGCCAAGAAGTACCAAACCACCTGCCAAGCCGAATAAACCCAGCAGTAATCCTGTATTGATTATTGTGGTTTCTGGGAAGAAATCAATCATATAATTAATAAATTATATTTTTCATTTTGTATCCTTCTATACATTATAGACTGCCTTACAGTCTAACTGTTACTGTTTAAACCAGCCGCGCTGCCAGAAAAAGTAGACTAGACTGGCAGCGATCGCCATCATTACCGCCCAACAAACTGGATAACCCCAATACCAGTTCAGCTCTGGCATATTTAAGGGGGAGGCTTCGGGATTAAAGTTCATCCCATAGATCCCAGCGACAAAAGTTAAAGGGATAAAAATCGTCGAGATAACTGTCAGGATCTTCACGATTTCGTTCATCTTGTTACTGACAGCAGACAGGTAGACATCCATTAAACCGGAGGCTAGTTCCCTGTAAGTTTCCACTACATCGATAATCTGAACCGCGTGGTCCGAGCAATCTCGCAGGTAACGAAACACATCGGCACCAATTAGAGAGCTTCCGTCTCTGATGAGGGCGTTAATGGCATCCCGCTGCGGCCAAATGGCGCGGCGCAAAGCTAGCAATTCCCGTTTGATTTGATAGATTTTTGCCAAGGTTTGGTGAGTTGGATTGTGAACCACTTCATCTTCCAATTCCTCAATTCGCTCCCCGCAGGCTTCCAGCACTGGGAAAAATCCATCAATAATAGCATCCCACAGTGCGTAGGCTAAATAATCGGTGCCGCACTGGCGGATAATCCCTTTGTTATGACGAATGCGATCGCGCACGGACTGAAAGCAATCCCGCTTTGGCTCCTCCTGCACCGTGAGCAAATAATGTTTCCCCAAGACAAAACTGACTTGCTCAATCCAAAACCCTTCCCCTGTTTCCTTGAGCATTACCATCTGGGTAATAATCACCAACTGGTCTTTATAGGTTTCTAATTTAGGTCGCTGGGGGACATTGACCACATCTTCGAGAACCAGAGGATGTAACTCAAAAACTTGACCCAATTGGTTTAAGATATCTTCACTCCCTAAACCCGATAAATCGACCCAAGAAACGGACTCTGTATCGAGATAAGGGGCACAGGCTTCTAATGTCAGATGAGCCACGCGGACGGCTTTGTTTTCGTTGTAGTCGATTAACACAATCCCAGACGGGGCAGCATTGTCCTCAATGCTGAGTGTCCCCGGCATACTACCGGGTCGATCGTAGAAGTAATCAAATAAATCCTCTTCTTTTTCCTCAGTTTGTGAGACTAGACTCCGAAACTGAAAACGCCTTTCTTTCACCGACATTTACCTCATTTAAACCTTAAGAGAATAGTTTGAGCTTGAGAGCATCAATTTCTTGCAGTTTGTTCGCAGCTCAAATTAGATTCAAGACAGTAAGGGGCGAGTTTAGCAGCAATTGCTTGTTGCTAGACAGGGCTTTGCAACAAAACTTGCCCTTAAATTAAAATTGGAATTTTTTGCACCTATTCACTTAGGGGGCGAGCACTTCTGAGCGATCGCGTCCGGCAAACCGAGGATTCCACCGCTTTTCTTCTCCAATGGTGGAAACTGTGTGTCCCTGGTAGTCATGGCCTGGATAAACTCGCGTCTCATCTGGGAGAGCAAACAGCCGCTGGGTCACTGAGTGGTACAGCTTGCCTGCATCGCCACTCTGGAAAAGTGAAGACATTTTTGTGCCTTCAATTATTATTATACTACTGAGTTCATTTTAAGATAAGATAACGAGCAACTGGCAGATTTTGGAGCTTGATAAAGGGGTGAATAAGCTTAGTTCCGAACAAGTAACACAACTTAAGGAAATCGGAACCCATCTTCGACAAAGACGACTTGAGCTGTCTATTCCCCTAGAGCAAATAGCATCTAGTACGAAGATTCGCTTGGGTCTGTTGAGAGCGCTCGAAGACGGACAAGTTGACCAATTACCAGAACCAGTGTATCTTAAAGGTCTTATTCGTCGCTATGGAAAAGCTCTCCAGATTGATGGGTCGGCGTTAGTCAAAACTTTTGCCCAAAGCTCTGACTCTGCTAGCTCTGTCGCCTCCGAGACTGCACCCCAAGAGTTGTCACCCAACAGAATTCTCTGGAGAACAACAGGTCTGGGTTTTTATGTCCTCTACCTTCTCTTATTGGTAGGTGCGCTCTGTGGATTGTTTTATTTTCTGAATCCACCGCCTGCTGAGGAACAGCTTGCCGACGAACTGGTAACAAAAGAGCCATCACCACCAGTCGTCGATTCGCCCCCATCCACTTCCACCTCGCCGAAAACTTCAACTTCTCCAACACCTCAAGCTTTAGAAGAGCCTGCACCGCTTTCTGTCACTGTGAGCTTGGAAGGATCTTCTTGGCTAACAGTCACAATCGATGGTCAAACCTCCTATGAGGGTATCTTGACTAAGGGAACCCAAAGAACCTGGAAAGCCAAAAAGCAATTGAGCATTAGGGCGGGAAATGCTGGAGCTGTTAGTTTGTCAATCAATCAAGAGCCACCTCAACTTTTAGGTCGTCCTGGCGAGGTGAAAGAAGTAAACCTTACCCAAAGTGAGTAGATCGAAAAGGAGGCGATCGCTAACGCTCCAAAGCTAACCGCCTCCTTTTAAAGCCGTTAAACAGTTTTTCCAACTCAATCCAAACAAACATCAGGGTGCTGAAGCCCAGGCAAATGGCAAGTTCTAGGGGACTGAGCCAGTGAGTGTCAAAGAAGTGCCGCAGAGGTGCGACGTAAATCAGCAGCAGTTGTAAAACCGCAGTCAAGGTGACAGCACCGATGAGATAGGGATTAGAAAAGGGATTGAGTTGCACCGTGAGCTGAGTGTCGGAGCGAGCCGCGATCGCATGACCCATCTGCGCCAAACACAAGGTCGTAAACACCATCGTCTGCCAGCGGTCTGGATGTCCTGAGTCTTGGGCATAGTTATAAGCCCACACCATCAGCGCAATGGTGATAATCGAGAAGATAATGCCAATTCGAATCATGTAACGCCCCAGCCCTCGGGCAAAAATACTCTCGCGGGGATTATAGGGAGGGCGCTTCATCGCTTTAGAGTCAGCTGGTTCCATTGCCAAAGCCAGGGCAGGCAATCCGTCTGTGACTAAGTTCATCCAGAGAATCTGTAAGGGTGAGAGGGGAACATCTGCCAAACCAATTAAAGGGGCAGCGGCAATGGTCAACACTTCACCAATGTTGCTGCCCAGAATGTATTTGACGAAGCGGCGAATATTAGCGTCAACAACTCGTCCTTCCTCCACCTATGCTTTATAAACATCTTTCTTAACATAAAACTTGACAAAAATGACTTGCCATGCTTTTGCCCAACTTGGAACTAGTGGTCTGTCCAGGCAGCTCAGACAAGTTAAAATAGTCTCAATCCCTTATCTAGAAAGCATTTGGGCTCTTTTTTGAGGAAGGATATAGGAAGGACTTGCACCTGAGCGAGTCTGAGGTGGCGATCGCCGTCAAGCTATACTTCCCACGGTCACAACTTGCGCTTTTGAGACGGGAGACAATGCAATAGTTTCTGAGCCTTGTTTTTTGGCTCATGAATAATCCAGGCTAAACCTAGGTGCTTCGATAGAACAGATAACCAAAGAAGGCGATCGCTACGGGAGCATCCCAAAGTCAGTAGAGGGAAAAGTTTTTTTCGGTCAGGGCGATCGCTAACTAGAAATTAATGATAATCATTCTCCATAGTCGGAGTAGAGCCAAGGACGCTATTTTGGCCCAAAGTTATCCCACGGGAATTTTTGGGAACGCTCTGGGCTTCACTTCTGGCGGGAGCAATCGCCGATGAGACCCTCACGCCCAGGCGTGACCACCGCTACGCTAAAATTCCCTGATAGAAGATATCAGCCAAGCTCCCTGGTATGGCAAGAACTGTTATCTTGGATCACCACAGTACTGGAGTTTCCGTACCGAAACTCCAGACAGTACAAACAGTGGAGAAAAGAAGGTATAATCGAAAAAATAATGGAGAGGTGGCGATCGCCGATTAAGGTTGCCAGAAGAGTATTTACTACACTTACTAATGGCCACAGACCTTCAGCCGAGAGAATGACAAAGAAGCCAAGTTTGGGCAATGTCATCCAATCGGCTCAGTCCACGCCATAGAACTTTAACACCAGGTTCACCATCTCCTTTTCGCCCCAAAAATCCTCCCAATTGAGCAATCCAGCTCACTACTTCCCCAAGAGTCGGTGGGATAAGATGAGGATAAATCTGACCATGTATGGTGGCATAAAGTGCTTGCCATTCGTGAGGTTGTAACGCCTTCTCACAACTGCTATCAGGAGCACAACGAGCCTGATAAGTGAGCCATAATAAACGCCAAGCCACAATGGCATAAGTAGCTAAAGCCATCTCTAATCGGTGAGCCGTTTTTAATTGTAATTTCTCCAGATGACAACCGCTTTTTAAAACATAATGATAACGTTCAATTAACCAACGATAAGTGTACCATCTCACATATTGCTTCACATCTTCAATGGAGTTAATCTCTAAAGTGGTCAGAAGTAACCAAGTAATTGGTTCGGGTTCGACTCTGTTGGGTGGTTCTTCTTCTGTCACTAAAATTGCTTGTAAAGTTATGCCCTCTAATTTTTCTGTTTTTGGGCGATTTTGAGGATGTTGAATGGTAATAGTAGTATAACGAATTGCTAAAGTCGCAGTTCTGGAAGGTCGAGTGGGATTGCGTTTGACCTCCACCGTCATTGTTCCTTGTGACTCCACCGATTCTATGGCTTCCCATAAATGCTTCTCACAGGACGCTAAACATCTATTTTGAGTGGCTCGAATCAGAAAATCTGACCCTTGACGGCGAGGACAAGCAAACAGGTCATAAAAGTCTGCCTCTCGGTCGGCAATGGTCACCACTTGCGTCGATTCGGGAATGATTGAGTCGGTTTTGAGCAAGGCATCAAGCCATCTTTGACTTTCTTTTTCTGAGGTCGGTTTTTGATGACGCGCTTCCGCTTTTCCTAGTTCTTTTGCTTCTCTTGCCCACACATATTGCCCGATGATGCCTAAGGGAACTCAGTAGTGTGGTTGAACTTAAGGTTGAATGGACTTTTAAGCCGGTGGCGTATTTACTGTCAAGATAACCTGCTCCAACCAGAGCTTTATGACTGGTATAGTTGAGTTCTGTGGTATCTTGTATTGCCAAGACGACTCGATGCTGGGAGATTCTTTCTACTGTTGCATCTGTATGACCTTTTCTAATCATTGATGGTTTGAGATATGGTGAGTCCCAGAAATCATAGGTAGCTTTGGTTCCGGCCCATGTGCCGCTGGCAGATGGGACACTCGCCTCTGGTTTGGCACTTAAATTGTCGACAATTTTGATTAACCGTTTGGTTCTTCTTTTGTCACCTAAGTCAGTTCTTCCTAGTTCTTGAGTAATCCATTGTTCCATTGATTGTTATTAGTTTAAAAATCCCTCTGTGCCAAGAGTCCACATTTTTTCTCTTTTGTCAAGTTTTATGTTAAGAAAGATGTTAATAAAGCATAGTGAGGGCGGCGAGGGCTTTTTCAGCGCGGCTTTCTTGGAAATAACCCAAGATCCCATTCAAGATGACGATGGCAAAAATGGCGATCGCATCTTTGGGAAATACTCCCTTTCGTAAATCCAGTACTACCGACACCACCGCCACCGCAATCAGCATCACCAACATGATGTTCGTGAACTGATCCCACAAGATGGTTAGTGAACTGCGAGGGGCAGTTTCTTTCAGTTCATTGAGACCGTAGTGCTGCTGCCTTTCGGTGACTTTTTGTTCTGTTAAACCCTGGTTGAGGTCAGTTTGCAGCAATTCCAGGGTTTTCTCAACATCTAAGGTGTGCCAAGCTTTTGTCGTGTCTGGCACAGAATAAGAAGACATCGATGAAGTTGTAGTAAATGCCATGATGTGATGCCTTTGTTGGGTGTGATTCAATTCTATTTGCACTCTGTTTAGAACACCGATTCAGTCAGCAAAGTAGTCAGAATTACCTGAGCTCTATATAGGAGTTCTCAAGTTCCTCCTTTCTGCTTCACAGCTTTCCAGCTTTTTATAATTGTTGGCATTGATATTAGTAAACCAACGATTACTCCTAAGGCAAGCGTTAGCAAAAGAAATAATGCTAATGAACCCTCAGATTGCCAAAATAAAAATTCCACCGTGACATAAGTAGTGTTTTGGAGTGCAAAAACAATGCTGAAAACTGCTAGAAACAAGGCAATAATTATAGATACTATCATCTGATTAATATCCTCCAATTCTATAACATTGTTTCGCTACAGTAAGGTAATTAAGTATGATATTTTGTAGCATTTGAGCTTTAGTCTCCACCAACTTACCTCGCCTATTTTGTATTTTATCTTCTTACAGATTTTGTTTCTCTGCTAACTTCACATCAAACACAGGTGCTTCAACTAGTTGGAAGGTTGTCGAAGCGATAGCAATGTGACCGTTTGTCTTGTCAATCTCGTCCAGAATGCGAGTGAAAAGTTGGTCTTTTGTTTCCCCGCGTCGTTTGTAGTTAACGGCATAGCGAATCGTGAATTGTATCCAATTGTCATTGGCAACTAAAGTAACTGCTGGCTCAATTCTCTGCTCTTCAATCAAATACTTGTGAACCATCTTTTTCCATTCTGCCTTGCGAAGGTGATCGCCTTTCGGAGGTGGTAGCGCACATCAGAGTCCTGGATGTAGTGCGACAGAGCTCTGCTCAGAACGCGGAAGATGAGGGTAATAACCAGAAGACCGATGCCGACTTCAATCAGCTTGCCTGCCATGGGGTCAGCAAGCCAGCCTTTGATTGTTTCAAATAATTTTTCCACAGATTAATCCTCCATGAATTTTTAATTCTGAATTGAGTTGTGGTTATTCATCACCTTCTGATGGCTGTTGCTGATTGGGTTGATTGAATAGGTAGCCAAGGGGAGAAATCCGGAATCCAGGTGGCGTATAGCCCTTGGGCAGGTAATTTTCTGGGATGGTGTTCTGATTCCCATCGCGGACGGCTGAGTAATGGGGAGAGAGGATTTCAATCTCCGAAGAGTTGCACTTGTCCTGGATATTTTGGTGCAGTTCAGAATAGATTCTCGACATCAGGCTGGGTTGATTGGTGTAGACATTCAACTCATAACTGACGTAAAAATCATCCAGGCTGGTTTGCAGCACGAAGGGTGCTGGTTCTTCCAGAATGTGTTGGGTTGCACCAGCCGCCTCAATCAAGACTTGATGGACTTTTCGCCAAGGCACATCGTAGCCAAGGGTAATCGTCGTGTGGAGTATCAGAGGCGTGCTGGCGTCTCGCGCCGAAGTACTGAAGTTAACCACATTACTGCTGAGGACTGCAATGTTGGGGATGGTGATCACCACATTCTTGGGAGTGCGGATGCGCGTTACCAGTAGCGTTTTTTCTGCGATGTTTCCTGTTGCATCGGCAATCTTGACGTGATCGCCAATCTGAAAGGCGCGGGTGTAGATGAGAATGATCCCAGCGACAGCGTTGGCAACGGCAGCTGTAGAGCCTAGTGATAAGAGGAGACCGAGAAAGAGAGAGACTCCTTGAAAGGCTGGCGAACCAGCTCCAGGTAGGTAGGGAAAGGCAACTACTGCTGCGAGGGCAATAATCAGGAACGTTGCCAGTTTGTAGGTAGGTTGTGCCCACTCCGGATAAAACCTCGGCAAAGAGATATTGCCCCTGTCTACTTCAGTAAAGATCAGTTGGAAAAAGCGGATGATGTAGTAGGTGATAAAGATAATAAGGCCAATGGCAAATAAGTTAGGGAGATAGTCTACCAATTTCTCCAAAAATAGCTCAACTGTCGAGACAAGGTGGCTAAAAAGATTTTCCCCTAGTCGTTTTGTCCAAGGAAAGAAGCTCAAGACTAAGGGAATATAGACATAGAAAATGCCCAGCACCATTACCCAGTAAATGAGCTTGGCTAGACTGATTAAAATATCAGCGATGCGAGTGGCAGGAAGGATTTCAATATTTTGAATTCTGAGGGGCGGAACGCGAGTTTCTCTCCACGAATCTATCTGGTTGTAAATTCTGGGAAAAGTTTTATTCAGGATTATGACAACAATAATGAGAGAGAGGGTGCTTAGAAAAGTGTAAAGCACGGCAAAGAGCAAGTTAGGTAAACTGCGCTCTTCTCTGTATTGCTTGATAAAGTCTTTAATTTTTTGTCTGTATTCAATAGCTAGTTCTTGTCTGACTTGGCGGGCTGCTTTGGCATCAGCTTCTGTCAAGGTGACAATGACTTTTTTGCCTAAGATAATATTAGTTGCGTCTCCCTGGTCTTCAAGCTGAAGATTATCAATCTGAATTGATGCATCTTTGGCAATAGTTTCAATTCTGTTGGTAATGGCTTGCGCTCGCTCTTCAGCAGAAAATGAACCTACGTTAGCTTGAATAATGAAGAGAGTTTCATCGGCTATAATCACAGGAACGCCATCTATATGGTTTTCCGGTGCAGCCTTTTCCTGAGAATAAGCAAGTGGGGTCGCTGCGACAATTAAAAACATTAGTAAAGCCAAAGCTATCAAGGATTGCCATTTTTTTTTCATTATTTTTCTTTGCTGGGATTATAGTTTTAACTATCTGCGCTTCCAAATTCAATTTATTTTATTTTGTTTCAAGCACAGAAATTGTATTGGTAAAAAGAGAATAATTAGGGAGCAAAATCTTTCTATCCTCAGCTTGAAGAGTAGTGTCGCGCAGATCAATTTCAATCATTTTTCCTTCAAATCCAGCTACAGAAATAAAGTCATTCATTAAATTACTCTTGTGAAAGGTTATCGCTACCATAAAACTACCAGAGGTACTTGTGTCAGGCAGTCAGGTTGTAAGTAGTCGGACATGAATCAATAACACTATGTTAAGAAGTTTAAAGACCCTTAATGACTTGCTATTCCCTGTTCCTTTGTCTTCACAGTTAACTTTACTTTAGTCCAACTACTTAGTCTTTCTACTGTGGCTGTTTTCTTAGCCTGCTACTAGGAAAAAAGTATATATGAAAAGCAGGCTCGTAACAATGGATTTTGACCACAGATACAAGGATATTGAACATCAATCCGCGTTAATCCGTGCATTCATGCTATCCGTGTCCTGTGGCCGAGGGGCAGGGCGCAGGGGACAGAGGATTTTCTTCCCCTCTTCGGAATTATGGTCAATCATCCGGATCAAATATTACTGAACTTCCCCTTGTGCCGCTTGTACTTGTTCGTAACTTGTTTTGAGCGCGGCGATCGCCGCGTCTGTCTCAAGCTTCACCTGCTCCCGATTTTCACAGGCAGTCAAAGAAAGTGAAGAGGAAATAGCTAAAGTTGCGATCAGTAGTGCAAGTCGTTTCATCTGTCTTCTCCGTTTTACTAAATATGCACAGATTAAAGTTATTGAGTTGACTGAGATGGCTCCCTGGATTCGGACTCAGGGCTAGTCTCAGATGGGGTTGAGGAGCTGTCAGTGTCAGCAGTAGGGGACTGGGAGGTACCTTGAAGCTGTGTCTTGACTTCAGAGAATTTTTCTTTGGCTTGGCTCGTTAACTGCTGGGTTGTCTGTTGCAGTTGGCTGGATACTTCGGACAGCTTTTCTTTTGCCTGACTCCTCACCTTTTGAGTTCTCTGTTGCAGCTGAGTGGCGATCGCTTGAGTCCTTTGCCTAGCAGCGCTTAGATCCTGTTGAGTGTGGGTGTAGTCTTCCTTGGCAAATTCAGCCGCCTTATGGATTTTGTGGCTCAGGCCTTCCGCATACTGCTCGGCGTTTTGAACCATTGCGTCGATGGCAATCACCCGCTTGCGACCCACATTTATAATGGCAGTGGATGGAAGTCGATAAATTCCGTCGGTGACGCCGCGCCAGCCGTTGGAGACAAACAGGTAGTCAATCACTGCCCCGGTTTGCGGGTCAATGGTGTAGTCTTTGAGACTACCAACTTTGTTACCAGCGTCCGTCCACATCTCATGCCCCACCACAGACTCCCAAGACTCGGGCTTTTCTGGCTCTGCCCCTTCCAGAGTCCTGACCAGAATACTGTCAGTGCCAATGGTCTCAATTTCTGCCCAGGTGAATGAGCGTTTATTGCGACCCAGTAAACCCTCCGAGCAAGTCAAACCCTTAACTTGGTGAGCTTTCACATCGAGCCATAGCTGTTTGACCCTACCGACTTCTTCAGTTGTGCTGTAGTCGAGCACAAGCCGATTGAGCAAATCACTGCGCTTAATAGGGGTTTTTGATTGTGTAGTCATCGAAGTTCTCCAATGTTCTGAATCGAATTTGTTCTTACTTAATTTGTTCATTTCTCTACCACTACAAACCAGTATTGATGTTCTGGCTAGATTCGCATTCACAAATTAGGCTTTCTAGAAAATCTTTGAAGATCGCCAGTGGGACTTCCAGGCGCTCTTCCGCGCGATCGATAAAGCCAATCACCTTACTAGCAGTATTGGCAAGGGTTTTACCGTCAATATACATCTGTTGAGTGGGATAATTTTGAAACACCTCCAGCAGTGAGATTTTGTCGTCCCCATAGGCTGACAAAACCAACGCCCCCCTCAGTGACTGGATATTTGCCCGACGAGATTTGGTGTGTACAATCTGACCTGCCTCGAACAGCAAATATTCCCCTGGCAAGGTGTTGAGAACATCGGACAAAAATACCATGCCGACCCCTAACTCTTGAGTGAGAGCCTTGCGAACTTCTTCAGGGTCTTGATTTGTAATGTTCACCAGAAATCGGATCGATGGAGACATCTGGCCAGTTTCGGCAAAGGTTTCTAGATCCTTAACCGCTACGGATTGCGCAAAAGGGCCATAGGTGAGGATAATCTCCTCAGAGGCAAAGGCACTAGCACTGCCAAACAAGACCCCTGCACCTGCTCCCAGCAGTAAAATACCGCCTTGAGAAAGGAGCTTGGATAGTGGCTGGCGCAACCAACTGGGGAGTGATGGAAAAGAGAAAGACATGACCTTACTCAATTGATGACGTGAATCGAGATAGATGGTGTAGCCATAGGGAGAAAAGGTAGATCCCTATGAGGAGTTCAGATAATTTGAGAGTTTGAATGGAAGAGACTACTCTAATTGGGACAGACTTTCATCCTCAGCTGTTATTGCCTCTACCCATGACTCTTGTGAAACGTTAGTGTGAAACGTTAGACTCTGTGGCTGTCAAGGCTGAAGAATCTTTACAATCTGATGCTTGCAACTGTAATGGCAGGTTGGTGTCATCAGTTGATATTAAAGATGGAGGTGAGTCAGGAGACACCAACGCCTGAGGGGTCTCACATTCACAAACGAGGTCTTGCAGAAACGCTTTGGCGATTTCTAACGCTGGCAGTACCTCCTCGACGAAAGTACTGACTTGGTTATAGGCTACCTCAAGACTGGTGAGGTCAATCTGGACTCGCGAGATAGGATACTTTTCTAGCAACTCCATCACTGAGATGCGGTTGTCGTCGTTATAAGATGCCACCACAGCCGATTTGATCGCTTCTAAGTCTTTACCACTAGAAGAAGTATTGATGGTTTCATCGAGTTTGAGCAGGACAAACTCGCCAGTGGAGCTATCGAGTACCCTGTTGATAAACTGCGGACTAATCCGAATTTCTTTGGTCAGCAAACTACTTAAAAATTCGGGGACTTGCTGTGTTGCCTGAAAAAAATCTTGCAGTTGAGTAGGTATTTCCCCAGTTTCAGCAAAGCTCTTCAGTTCACGAGTGGAGATGGAGATTTGTGTATCCCTGTACTTCAGGTTTACTACTTCAGTGGCAGCGGCGCTGCTATTTAACAACAGGCTGGCACCAGTACCTAACAACAGCGCTTGACCCAGAATCACAGCTTTTGAGATTTTTTTACTCAAGAGAGCTTTTAGGGTTTGGAATTGAGAAAAAAAGTACATGGTTGGCTCTTAGATACAAACCTATATACTCTATCGAATCTGAAGCCAATGGAAATGAAATCTGCATGCAGATAGAAATATCTGAGCAGTGAACTAATCCTTTCGGTAGAGTTTTATGGCCAGTGCTAAGTGATTACCAGCCAGGCG
>JBFRWF010000332.1:0-8192 GCA_051439465.1 Xenococcaceae cyanobacterium
ACTCCAGAATTTTACTCTCTACCGGCTCTTTCACCGATAGCGATCGCCCGGAGCGTAGGTAGCGATCCCGCAGGGATCCGCTAGTCTTCGACCCTGCTCCGCAGAACGCGGCACGCCTACTCTGACAATCACTGCATATTTAAGCCATTTTGTCAATGCGTAACTCCTAATCTAGATGAGCTAATGTATGGTTGCAATTGGGTGCGGGATTATCTGAGGACGAATGCTGAGGTTTCCCAAAGCGATCGCACCCTTTGTGAAGGCATTGGTTCAGATTAATTGAGATTGAATCAGAGAAAAATGAAAAAATTTTTTGATGTCTTCAATATCAGGTTGCGCTTCTGAGAAAACGTAGTAGGGGCACGGCATATTTTAATTGTTGGTCAAACCATTTAATTAGAAGACGCCGTGCCCCTACATGGCATAACGAGTTACTGAGGCTAATCAACGAGGACATGAAGTTATTTCATGCCCCGCTCACACCCGTAGGGTTGATATCAAATCCGGATAATTGCCCACACTTAGGCTTTCGGGTCAAAATCCTTCTCCCCCTGCTCCCGGAGCTTCCCCTGCTCCAGAAGCTCTCTCACCACGAAGTATGGTTATTCAACCGGATTTGATATGAGCAGTGGATCGTTGACACTAATAAGCATCCTGTAACTCGTAAAAGTCTGGCGAGACATAATCCTTGCGCAAAGGCCAACCCACCCAATCTTCCGGCATCAAAATCCGCTTCAAGTTCGGGTGTCCTTCATAGACAATGCCGTACATATCATAGCTTTCCCGTTCTTGCCAGTCAGCCCCTTTCCAGATCCAGTACACCGAAGGCACTTTGGGATTATCTCGCGACAAAAACACCTTCACTCGCACTTCTTCGGGTCGATCTGCATCATCATTGACCTTAATCAGGTGGTAAAAGCTTACCAATTCTTTTCCGGGCCCCAGATCATATGCTCCTTGACACTGGAGATAGTTAAAGCCGTAGGAATAAAGGGCGGTGGCGATGGGGATGAGAAACTCTGGTTCAACCTTAATCATCTCAACGCCCTGGTGATCTGGCTCGAGAGGTGCATGCTCAAAGCCATTTTCCGTCAGCCAGCTAGAAGCCTTACCAGCTTTTACTAACTCAGAAGCCTCAGTATTTTCTGTCCCATTCACATTTTCTGGTTTAGATTCTTCAGCCACGTTTGACTTCCTCCTTCTCCTTCTGTGAAATTTTGAGGGCCGGTGGTACTGGCATTCCCATTGCTTCGGTCAATTCCAGGGGTGGAGATTGGCGAGTCTGGGACTGGAGATACTTGCCAGTGAGGATAGGGGAAGTCGCCTTCATGTTATGGGTGGTGCTATAGTACCGATGGGTTTGCTCCATCGACGATGCCCTCTCTTGAATTGATTCATTGGCGACTTTTTTACGCAGCTTGATAATTGCGTCGATAATCGCTTCTGGACGAGGCGGACATCCAGGGATGTAAACATCCACGGGAATGAGCTTGTCTACGCCTCTAACAGCCGTTGTGGAGTCACTGCTGAACATCCCGCCAGTGATGGTGCAAGCGCCCATGGCGATTACATATTTCGGTTCCGGCATCTCCTCATAGAGGCGAACCAGTACCGGTGCCATCTTCATGGTTATGGTGCCTGCGGTGATAATTAAATCCGCTTGCCTGGGACTACAACGGGGAACTAGACCAAAGCGGTCAAAGTCAAACCGCGAGCCAATTAAGGCAGCAAACTCAATGAAACAACAAGCTGTGCCGTACATCAGGGGCCAGAGGCTAGAAAGCCTTGCCCAGTTGTACAGGTCATCTACTGTTGTCAGGATGACATTTTCTGATAGGTCTTGAGTGACCTTAGTGCGATTAATCGGATTGAGGATTTTTTCTTTTTGCTGCTGTTCGAGTGCAGCGCTTTCAGTTGTTAAGTTAGGACTCATCTTTCTTTTCGCTAGAAACTCCCGTTATTGCCGCCCTCGGCTTTTCAGTGATCCGAAAGCGGGGCGGGGTGTATGCGCTTTCCTTTCTTTAATTTCCCAGTCTCTTATTCCCAGTCCCCAGTCATTTTTAGGTCCATTCGAGAGCTCCTTTTCTCCAAGCGTACACAAGAGCTACCACCAGAATGGCGATAAAAATCAGCGCTTCAACAAAAGCTAGTAGCCCGAGACGATTAAAGGCAACTGCCCAAGGATATAAAAACACGGTTTCCACGTCAAAAACCACGAAAACCAGGGCAAACATGTAATAGCGAATATTGAATTGAATCCAGGCTCCCCCAATAGGCTCCATCCCGGATTCATAGGTGGTGCGTCGCTCCGGACCACCACCGCTAGGTCGCAAGAGTTTTGATGCTGTCAGTGCCAGCAAAGGGACTAAGCTGCAAGTGAGCAGGAAGCCCAGTAAATATTCGTAGCCACTGAGGACAAACACTTTTTAACTAATACCCCTCAGTCCAAAGGACTTTTGTTAGTACTTCTTTACAATTATTATAAATCTTTTATTGGCTTGTCTCATCTGCGATATTTTTCTTCCCCTACTCCCTGTTCCCCGTTCCCCGTTCCCTGTTCCCCGTTCCCCTTTCGGGCCCTGCTTCCAGAAAAAAGGGGGTAGTTAACCTGGATTTGGTATAATCAGTCATTGTCTCCTTCATAATTTCTACTCTCAACCTTGGCAATCAAGCTCTCAGCCATTTCAATCGCCATGAGCATGAGGGTTTGCTCTTGTCGTCCGTTGCTCCCTTCTTCACTCGGAGCGGCATAAATGTGAGGATTAGCTAGCATTCCAGCCAACAATTGTGAGGCAATCTGTTTCATTTCACTCGCTTTTATGTCCATTGATTTTTCCTAATGCTTTAATTGTAATTGATAGATTTCATGTAATGAAATTACTCAACAAAGCTCTCAATAAAATTAGATTAGAATTAGAACCCACCAATGCTTGGGGTATTATTACTCTTGCCATTAACTGCTTCTAATGCCTGATTAGTCTGAAGCTGTTGTTTCAATTCCTGTGTAGCTGGTTCTAAAACCTGAACAGTCTGAACCTGCTGCTCCAACTGTTGTGTGGAAGATACCAAGTCGCTCAGTCCATTGACTAAGTCGCGCAGATTTTTGCGGAAAGTTGGATCGCCAGTCAATTCATCCAAGTCTGCTGTAATCTTCTGGGCATTTTCAAAGGTTGCTCTTGCGGAATCTAAGGTTTGTTGCAAAACTAGCATATTTGCTGGATCGTTGAACTTCTCAGAAATGTCGCGCAAGTTAGCCGATGCCTCAGCAGCATTGGCAGCCAAAGTTTCTAAGTTCTGCATCAGTTCTTCGGTATTAGCAGATTCTAGTGTTTCTAGGGTAGAGTTTACTCGAGCTACGGTGAATTCCAGGCTCACCACCAGATTGCGCAGCTCTTCGCTGGTGTCGCCAATGCTATTCAATGTTCTAACTAGATTACCCCGATTTTCATTGACCAAACCATTAATATTGCTCGCAAGCTGAGAAGTTTCATTGGCTACCCTAGTAAGAGAATTGGCAGTCCCTGAGAAGGTTTTGATTTCTTTTCGGACTGTGCTAGACAGGAGGGACATTTCGTCGCCAAGTTTTGCGACTCTATCTGCTGCTATAGAAGTATTTTGTGCAGCGGAGTTAATATTTTCAAAGAATTTTGGATCGCCGTAGAGATTGCTGAGATGAAGTAAACTAGGGATTAGTTGATTGAAGCTTGCACCAGTCTCACCTTGTATGCGAGCATTATCACAAATAATTCTATTAGAATCGCATTCGGAACTGACAGGATTTATCGACTGAGCATCAGATGGCAGCAACTTTAGGGGGGTTATCTCAATTGAGGTTTCGCCAATCAGTCCATAGCGACTGGTTTGGATTTTTACCTCATGGGGAATGCGCAGATCAGCAGGGGAAATTTCTAAGGTGACATCAACGCCATTAGTACCTGGTTTGATGTTTTTAATTCTGCCCACCTCAACGCCCCGATAGCGTACTGGAGATCCAACTTGTATTCCATTAACATCCGGAAATTCTACTATTATGTCATAGGTTCCTTTTCCGAAATCTATACCCCGCAGCCAGATGACTACACCCCCGAATAAAACCAGTCCTAATAGAGCAAATAAACCAACTGAGCCTTCTCGAATCGTTCGCGATCGCAGCATATTTTTTTTCCTCGCTCCGTCTTTGACACTCCCCACGAATAGAATGAGGGGGATTTTTAAGACCGTTTGCTAGAGTTTCTGCTAGCAGACTTAAGAATTATCGTGCGATCCTCTGTACAGGGTGCTGGAAGCATTTGAGTCGTCAACTCAGCCAACCAGGTAGGGAAACTATACTGCCTGTCCGGCATCCTATCAAACTGAATATTTAGGGAGGAACGCAACACGGGGGAGCTACTATTTTAGTTATTTTTGTAATAAATGGCAAGACCTAACAGGTAATTTCTCCTGAGAGTATTGAACCACCAACTTTTAAGCAGATCTCGCTGTTGCGAGGTTGTTGGTGTGATATCAAATCCGGATAATTGCCCACACTTAGGCTTTCGGGTCAAAATCCTTCTCCCCCTGCTCCCGGAGCTTCCCCTGCTCCAGAAGCTCTCTCACTACGAAGTATTGACTAATGACCAGCTTAATTGATTACTTGGATCGGTCCAGTAATACTCGCATTAAAAAATTGTCGCACCAGGGGATTATCAGTGGTATCAATTTCATTGACATTTCCTTGCCACTGAATCTTTCCGCCATAGAGAAGCGCCACCCGATCGGCAGTGCGGCGAATGGTACTATCCTGATGAGTAACCAGAACATAGGTGCCGCAAACACTAGCGGCAAGTTGCAACTGGCGCACTAAATCTTCAATGACTGTGGAAGCAATGGGATCGAGACCAGAGGTGGGTTCATCATAGAGAATGACTTCTGGATTATCCTTGGGATTCTCTGGATTGGAGACGATAGCCCGCGCAAAGCTGACTCGCTTGCGCATCCCACCAGATAATTCGGCTGGATAGAGATCCCTTATCCCTTTTAACCCAACCATCTCTAGTTTTTCCTCTACCAACTCCCGAATTTTCCATTCTGGCAGGTTAGAGTGCTGGTAAAGGGAAAAGCCTACATTCTCCTGGACTGTCAAAGAATCGAATAAAGCTGCCTGCTGGAATACCATGCCAATGCCAATGGGATCTTCTCCATCTTCGATTAATCCTCGTCGGTATTTTCCTTTAATATATATTTCGCCCTCATCGAGAGGGAGCAAACCAGCAATAACTCGCAAAACCGTTGATTTGCCTGTACCAGAAGGACCAATAATTACCAGCGCTTCCCCCCGATAAATTGTCAGGTCAATATGGTCGAGAATGACATGGTTGCCAAAGGACTTACAAACTCCCTTCAGTTCGATCAATGGTTCTGGTGCGCTTTGCCTGTTATTTGTCATTTGTTCTTTGTCCTTTGTCCACCAAAAACTAATGACTAATGACTACTGACCGATCGCATTTTCTTCTGAGACCTCCAAACCAAACACGCGACAGAGAGCTTTTTGCACTTTATAGCCAGAATCAATAGACTCCAAGGGATCTTTGCGCAGTCTGTGGCGCAGACAGAGGGTAATCACCCGACGAATGTCGTCAACCATTACCTCTTGGCGTCCTTCAAAAGCTGCCAGTGCTTTAGCTGCTCGATTGGTAACAATATCACCCCGCAAACCATCTACATCCAGTTCGGAACAGACCTCTGAGATTTTTACTCTGAGATCATAGTCGATTTCTACTTCTGGGAGAAGTTTCTGAGCTTGCACTAGCTTATCTTGCAACCCTTCTTGCTGACTCTGGTATTTCAGACAGAATTGCTGGGGGTCTTGGTCAAATTCCGCCCTTTGCTCCACAATCTGCACCCGCAGAGAAGGCTCTTTTACCGTGTGAATTTCGGCGTGCATCCCAAAGCGGTCGAGCAATTGGGGTCGCAGTTCTCCTTCTTCGGGGTTGCCAGAACCCACTAGCACAAAACGGGCGGGATGGCGAATAGAAATCCCCTCTCGCTCTACTGTATTCCAGCCGCTTGCTGCTGAGTCGAGGAGCACGTCTACCAGGTGATCATCGAGCAAATTAACTTCATCGACATAGAGAATGCCCCGATTAGCTTTGGCCAGAAGTCCTGGTTCAAAAGCTTTGACTCCTTCTGAGAGGGCTTTTTCTATATCGATGGTGCCGCAAACCCGGTCTTCAGTCGCCCCTAAAGGCAGGTCAACCATCATGACTTTTTTCTTGACAATTTGCAGGGGAAGCTGATCTTCTATCTGCCGCCTGACTTGGTCGCTCATCAAGTCGGGGTCTTGAGGGTGGGAGTTAAAGGGGTCATTGGCAACAACGTCAATTTCTGGAAGTAAATCAGCCAGTGCCCGGATCGTGGTGGATTTGCCAGTGCCGCGATCGCCCATAATCATCACACCACCCACTTTGGGGTCAATCACATTCAGCAACAGAGCCAGTTTCATTTCTTCCTGACCCACGATCGCGGTGAACGGAAAAACCACGCGGCGAGTTTTCGGGGGCGCTTGGACAGTTACAGTCATATCAGTTTTAGTAGTTGGTAGAGAAATTTTCGGCGAAAACTCGCTGTTTTTGATCGACGCTTCTCATTTTGCCACAGTAAATCATACCAAATCCGATAAAGGGGGTTTTAGACCCGGATTCAGTCTCACTGATTCTGGCTCTTTACAATACTTCATCTTTCAGACTTCAGACTTCACTCACTAGTGACTCCATCAGGCATAATCGCTCCAGTTAAATTGGCATTGTCAAAGTTAGTCTTATTCAGATTGGCATCCATCAACATCGCTTCGACAAGAGTCGCCCTCGTCAGATTAGACCAGCACAGTTTTGCCCGAAAGAGCTTAGCCTTTGTTAAGTCAGCTCCTCGCAGGATTGTCCAAGTGATCTTGGCGGCTCTCAAGTTTGCTCCCTTGAGGATAATATTCGTTAGATTGGATCCACTGAGATTGGCTCTACTCAAATCTACCTCACTGGCATTAACTCCAGTGGCATTGACACCGTTTAAGAAGGCATGGGAGAGGTTCGCTCCTTGCAAGTTGGCTCCTATCAGGATAGCATTCGTTAAATTAGCGCCTTGCAAGTTAGCTCCCACCAGGGTAGCATTCGTCAAATTAGCTCGACCCAGATGACACTCAATCAGTTTTGCCCGATTTAAGTCTGCTTCCCGCAAAATCGCTTCATTCAAGAGGGCATAACTTAGATCCGCTGTGGTGAGATTTGCTCCAGTGATGTTCGATGCTCGCAGACTAGCATCACATAACTTGGCGGCAGTGAGATTCGCCCCACTCAGGTTAGTGCTAATTAGATTCGCCTCTGTCAGATCTGCCTGTAGGTTAGCCTCACTGAGATCTGTCTCCCGCAGGTTAGTTCTAATCAGTGATGCCCCAATTAGGTTGACCCTTCTCAGGTTGCTTTCCCGCAGATTAGCCCCACTTAAGTCCGCCCTACCGAGAAATGCCCCCTCTAGGTCTGCTTCCCGAAAATCCCGTTCTCCTGCGGCATATCGCTCTAGTAGTTCACTTGCATCCATTATCATTAGCCCGTTGTTGATTTCTTATCTTCTCGCAACACAAAACTATTCAGGCAGAGGCTTTTCGATGTAACCCAATAATCACTTTAACTTTCGGGGGTTGTAGGGGGCGATAAGTTCCGCGCTCTATCCCCAGGATGAGCGTCGGGATACATGGACTCCCTACGGCGATTTCGGGTATTCGATGTACCCGAAATCGCCAAAGACCGAATCATTTCTCGAATAACATCGGTTTTTGTTCCTTCGTGCTTTGTCCAAAAAGATTCAAGGATCTTCAGTTCTTCTTCTGGAACTCTCACAGTAAGAAATTTTCTAGTCATCGTACCAATATGTGTGATACGATGAGAAGAACAGCTAACCACTGACCAGATTGAGAGTGAAAGTCAGGTATTGCCGGGACCTCCAAACTCTGGGAACGGGATCACACCTTGACAACTTAGGTTATGGGGTTCCAGACAGGAAATCAAGTCAGCGGTTGACTCTCGGTGTCTGGGTAAAAAACCTCACCGAATCTTGGCCAAGTCTTCCCAAAAAGATTGGTAGCTAGTACCCAGGGACTCTGGGGAAGCAAAACGCCTAGGCAGTCGAGCTGTCGGGGAACCAACGGTGGGAGATACACATCG
>JBFRWF010000333.1:0-20244 GCA_051439465.1 Xenococcaceae cyanobacterium
GCATTGCTGATTCAAATATCTGTAAAAGGCATCAATATTGGCAGCAATGCCCACCCTACGAAGCTTGATTGGTGGGCATTGCTGATTCAAATATCTGTAAAAGGCATCAATATTGGCAGCAATGCCCACCCGACGACGCTTGCCTCTATGAGCATAGTAAGTGCGGAACAACCATTATCTATATTTTAGATTAAATTGGCTCCCATAGGTCTTTTCATTATCTGTGCAACCGTTCCATAATATTCTCCAACTAAACCATCCAAACTTTCATGCTCTATATCCTCCCAGTTTCCAAGCTTGCTTGTCCATTTACCATTAGGTAGCTGCCTAGCGGCGTGTTTTGGTTTGCTATTTTCATCTATGTATATGGCAACCTTTTCAAATTCTTCTTCCAAGGATTCACTCTCGCAAAGTTCATACCCAATTGTCTGAAAAGCATCTATAAATGCCGGCAAAGTTTCTTCTCTTTTTATCCCTGGCGGCCAGTAGTCCTGTTCATTTTTATCAGGCCACCACCAACTCTCCTGGTCTCCTGCTGCCCAAGCGATACAATTATAATCAATAGTATCTGGGCTGGTAATTTCATATCCAGTTAATGGGAGGTTAGGGTAAGCTTTTTCAATCTCAGTCTTTGCATACTCAAGCCAAGCTTCATTTCCTACCATGTGTACCCTTTTCTCCTTCCCCAATCAAGCCAAGCCTTAATCATTTCTTTGGTTTTTCCACGCTTTTCTGGAGGAACAGGATCTTCTCTAGTAATAGATTTTAATGCCCAAAACCAGCGGCCAGAGGATTTTTCGAGTTCTTGGAGCAATAGAGGGACTACCTCTTTACCTATACCAATAATTTGCTGATAAGCAGGGTGCATTGCAGCTTCATTAGTAGATGAAATAAAGCGAGTTTCCCTGCGCCACTGTTGAGCAAGTTCTAAGAAAGTTTTTCTCAGTATTTCTTTTTCCTTTCGTAACCTTTCAACATACTGATCTTTCAGCTCAAGAGCTGCATCAATTTCTTGTTTATGATCCCAGTAGTAAGCTAAGGCGGAGTAAATCTTGCTCATGGTTAGGTGAGGATAGCTTTTAAGCAATTCTTCAGGAATGGTGCCGTAATCCTTCACAGAAGTAATTAGTTCAACTACTTTCATAGAAGTACCCTCAATGATCGGGTCATTACTTTCATTGAGCTGTATATACTTATGCTCTGTGCTTGTGAGTGTCATGGTTCGTGTCTAGTCGATTTTCTGAAGAGCGTCCGCAGGTGAACAGAGATAAACACAGATATTATCCGGAGTTCATCAGCGTTAATCCGCGTTCATCTGTGGACTAATATTAAATTGTAGGATAGGCATTTTCTGGGATGATCTTGGGGACAAATAATTTCACCATCAACAGAAAATGCCCACCTTTTTAGCCCTTGATTGGTGGGCATTGCTGATTCAAAATATCTGTTAAAGGCATCAGTCTTGGCAGCAATGCCCACCCTACGAAGCTAGATTGGTGGGCATTGCTGATTCAAAATATCTGTTAAAGGCATCAATCTTGGCAGCAATCTTGGCAGCAATGCCCACCCTACGAAGCCAGATTGGTGGGCATTGCTGATTCAAAATATCTGTTAAAGGCATCAGTCTTGGCAGCAATGCCCACCCTACGAAGCCAGGGCTATTTCATTCTAGCGGAGTAAATCTTGCTCATGGAGTAGTCCCAACTCAACAAGAAAATGTGCTTAACACACCCGACTTAAGTTAATGTTTACTTTAGACTTCAGACTTCAAACTTCATCAGATGACTAAAGCGATCGCCTCGAAACTGGAAACTCTTGTTGAGTCAAACTCAGACTTCGTCAATTGGGAAAATGCCGAATCCCAGTGGAAAGAAAAGATTGAACAGGCGATCGCCGTCAATGACTACCCTAGTTACCTGATTTATCCCCACACCCCAGAAGCCCTCTCAGAAATCATGAAGTGCGCTCATGACTATCACTGGGCTGTTATACCCTGTGGTAGCGGTAGTAAACTTAATTGGGGGGGACTGCTCAAAAATATTCAGCTCGTCATTAGTACTCAACGTCTAAACCGAATTATTGAACACGCAGTAGGGGATCTAACAGTTACGGTAGAAGCGGGAGTCAAACTAGCTGATCTCCAGCATACCCTCAATCAAACAGGTCAATTTCTCCCCCTCGATCCTGCCTATCCAGAATCAGCTACCATTGGCGGTATTGTTGCCACAGCTGATTCTGGCAGTTGGCGGCAACGCTATGGCGGCGTGCGAGATATGTTGCTGGGATTATCTTTTGTCCGCGCCGATGGGCAAATCGCCAAAGCTGGAGGACGGGTGGTGAAAAATGTCGCCGGATATGATTTGATGAAGCTGTTTACGGGTTCTTATGGTACCCTGGGCATTATTTCTCAAGTAACCTTTAGAGTTTACCCTCTACCGGAAGCCTCGAAAACTGTGGTGTTAACTGGGGATAAAAGCGCCATTGCTACGGCGACTCAAACTTTACTCACCTCTGCTTTAACCCCTACTGCTGCTGATTTACTCTCTGCTTCGTTAGTGAGTCGTTTAGTGATTGGACAGGGGATGGGCTTAATGGTGCGCTTCCAAAGTATAGCCGAAAGTGTTAAAGAACAATCGGCGCAAATCAAAGCTATAGCGCAACGATTAGGTTTACAGGCTGGTTTATATCGGGATGGGGATGAGACAGACTTATGGCAAAGATTACAACAAATAATGCGATCGCCTGCCTCAGTCTCAGCAATTAGTTGCAAAATAGGAGTAATACCCACCGCCGCCGCAACCATCCTTAATCAACTGGATGAGCTAAGCTCTAAGCAGGGATTAGGCATGATTAACGCCAGTAGTGGATTGGGGCGATTGCACCTAGACAGTGAAGATGCTCTTAGTCAGATTAGGAAATTGCGATCGCTCTGTCAAGAGCATCGGGGTTTCCTCTCTGTCTTAGAAGCACCAGCCGCTTTCAAACAACAGCTTGAATCTTGGGGTTACACGGGCAATGCTTTAGAAATTATGGGGAAAATAAAAAAACAATTTGACCCTGAAAATCTCTTCAGTCCAGGTCGTTTTATTGGTGGAATTTAAGGGATTACTCATTAGCAAATTGTTTGGAAAAATAACCAGACCTGATATCTAAGAAAAATCATGCAGACTTCAAAAAAATCTTTGGCCAATACAGTTGAATCAAATTCTACGGACTTAAAAAGCTTTAATGTTCAAACTATTCTTGATAAAGACTTGAAAGGGTTTGACTCAAAAAATCCCCCGAAACAAGAACTTATTGATACTTGTGTTCACTGTGGATTTTGCCTTGCAACCTGTCCCAGTTATCGAGTCATAGGCAAAGAGATGGATTCTCCCAGAGGGCGAATTTATCTCATGGATGCCATTAACAAGGGTGAAGCAGCATTAACAGAAGCTACAACGCAACATTTTGATTCTTGTTTGGGATGTCTCGCTTGTGTAACAACTTGTCCTTCTGGTGTGCAGTATGATCGGCTAATTGCTGCTACTCGTCCCCAGGTAGAGCGAAACCAACCTCGCAGCCTCCCGGATAGGTTAATTAGACAACTAATCTTTAATTTTTTTCCCTATCCTAACCGTTTGCGCCTCCTACTTCTTCCTTTTTTGTGGGTTTATCAAAAATTAGGGCTACAAAAACTTGTTCGAGCAACAGGTTTACTCAAAAAATTGTTTCCACGCTTGGCTGCAATGGAGTCAATTTTACCACAAATTACCCTCGATTCCTTCCGGGATAACCTGCCAGATGTCATTCCCGCCCAAGGGAAGAAACGCTATCGTGTAGGTGTAATTTTAGGCTGCGTGCAGCGCATATTTTTCTCCCCAGTCAATGAAGCTACAGTGCGCGTTTTAACCGCCAATGGCTGTGAAGTGGTGATTCCCAAAACTCAAGGCTGTTGTGCGGCGTTACCTGCTCACCAAGGACAAGAAGCCCAAGCCCAGACGTTAGCGCGACAGATGATTGACAGCTTTGAAGGGACAGATGTTGATGCTGTTATTATCAACTCTGCTGGCTGTGGACATACTTTAAAAGAATATGGTCACATCCTGGAAGATGATCCAGAATATCGGGAAAAAGCCAAGGAATTTGCTGCTAAGGTAAAGGATGTACAAGAGTTTCTCATGGAAGCAGGAGTAACGGCAAAACTCTCACCTCTAACCGATGGGGGACTGACGATGGTTTATCAAGATGCCTGTCATTTGTTGCACGGGCAAAAGATTAGTTTGCAGCCGCGCCAGTTGTTGCGGAAAATTCCAGGGGTGAAGCTAAGGGAACCTTTTGATGCTGCTTTATGTTGTGGAAGTGCTGGAGTTTACAATATGCTGCAACCAGAGGTAGCTGATGAATTAGGTGAGCAAAAAGTTGATAATTTACTGAATACTGGTGCAGAGTTAATAGCTTCTCCTAATCCCGGTTGTTCTTTGCAAATTAAGAAGCATTTACGCTTGAAAGGGAAAGAAATTACCCTGATGCATCCTATGGAGTTGTTGGATTATTCAATTCGGGGAATAAAACTTAAACTCCAGGTTAGATAGTAGGGCTTTCACTGGGCTGTTGCTAACCCTTTTAGTTTTCAAAAGAAATAATATCGAGTTTACAGGGCTACCAACTTAAGGCGGGACACTATGGAGTAGGGAACAGGGAACAGGGAACAGGGAACAGGGAACAGGGAACAGGGAATAGGGAATAGGGAATAGGGAACAGGGAATAGGGAATAGGGAATAGGGAATAGGGAATAGGGAATAGGTAATGGGGAATAGGTAATGGAGAATAGGTAATGGAGAATAGGTAATGGAGAATAGGTAATGGAGAATAGGTAATGGGGAATATAGCAGTCCATTATGAGTCGTTCCCCTGCTCCCGGGAGCTCCCGGGAGCTCCCCCTACTCCCCCTGCTCCCAGGAGCTCCCCCTGCTATCGTCACGTTCCCCGTTCCCCGATCCGAAGTTCCCCGTTCCCTGTTGCCTGTTGCCTTTTGATTACTGTCCCGGCTTAAGTGGATAGCCGTTTACAGGACAATTCGACCCATCCACGCTATCACATCTTCAACAGTCTGATTGGGAGTAAACCATTGCAGGGGAATATTGTGAAAGGCAAAGGGCAAAAGTGGGAACTTCTCTGTTTCCGATTTCTGCAAGAAGTCTAATGTTATAAGGGGATCGAATGATGAGTTCGTTATTGCAGCGAGTTTTGAACGAAATTGATCAGCTAACGCCAGAGGAGCAGGCGCAAGTAATGGGATATCTGGCTGAGCATTCTAAGCGGCATGACACGAAGGAGAAGCCTAAACGAAAGTTGAGTGAATTCTATGGGGTTGCGCCCAATTTAAGGGAGGACATGGATGCTCAGGAGTGGATTAATCGTTTACGGGACGAGTGGGAAAAGCGTGAGATAGGTGGGGGTCATTCTAAATGAGGATCGCTGAGGCTTTTGAAGGGGTGACGAGGGTTTTTCTGGATACGGCTCCTGTGATTTATTTTGTGGAGGCAACTCCGGTATTTGCTGAGGTAACATGGGCGACTTTTGAGTTGATGGAACAACGGGGAATCCAAGGAGTAACAACACCTGTGACTTTGGCAGAATGTTTGGTGATGCCAATTCGGTTGGGGTTGGAGAAGGTACAGCAGGATTTTACAGATTTATTGATGCGGACGGATGGGATTGAGTTAGTTGATATCAATGCGGTGATGGGTCAGAAGGCGGCGGAGCTGAGAGAGCGTTATGGCTTGAAGTTACCGGATGCTTTGCAGTTAGCTGCTGCTCTGGAGGCTGGCTGTGAGATTTTTTTGACAAATGATGTGGTTTTGCAGCGAGTAACAGAGTTGCGGGTTTGGTCGTTAGTGATGTTAGAGATTTAGACTAGTACTCGGTGCAAAACGGTAGAATAAATCAGCTCTAAAACTTTGTTACCCACGTTCCGCACCCCCAACTGTCATATATTTGAATTTTCATCTATTTGACAAAAAAAGCAAAATATGAATGCTGTAGGGGCGAAGCATTCGGGGAGTAATTTATGGCAATCACCCAAGATTTTTTATCCGAATGCTTCGCCCTGTAAGTGACTTTTGAATGGGTGACTTTGAGCGCTCTGCACAGCAGCGACGCGCTGCGACAGCAGGGGCAAAGCCTAATAAGCGCGAGTGACCCCTTATGACTCAGAATCAGAGGAAGAATCATCAGGGCGAGGAGCAGTTAGTGCTTCCCAAGCTGCTTTAGCTGCATCACTAAGGCGATCGCCAATGGTGTTTACTTCCTTCACCAGGGCATCCCAGTCTTTCTCTACCTCCTTCTGCACCTGCTTAATCGCTTCTTCGATTCTCTCTGGATCAAACAGATTCATCTTCTCAATTTGTTCCCGCGCTGTACGTACAGCCTCAAGATATTTTTCACGGGTAAAATCCCCCGCTTTTTGCACCTCTGACTGAGCCTCTCTCTTTATCGCCTCAATCAGGGCCACTGTTTCATTTTTGACCTCATCGGTTTCCTCAGGCTTTCCCTCTTTGACAAGAGCTGTCTCATCGCTTACTTCAACGATAGCGCTCTCTTGAGGAACATTGGTTTCGTTAGCCATATTGATTTCTCCTTAAAAAACCAGCTTATTTAAATTTGTTGAGAGTTCTTGCTCGATCTTCAGCAGGTTTTCAATCCTTGCCTCCGTCGAAGGGTGAGTCGAAAACAAGTTCCCCAGAAAATTACCGGAAAATGGATTGGTAATCAACAGTGGCTCAAAGGCTGGGTTTCCCTCCATGGGCAACTGTCGCCCATTGCTTTCTAAACGCTGAAGCGCACGAGCCAATGCTCTAGGATTACCTGTCAATCGAGCTGCACCCCCATCGGCTTCAAACTCTCGCGTGCGGGAAATCCCTAGCTGAATCACTGTAGCGGCAATGGGAGCGAGAATAATGGTCAACAACAAACCTAAAGGATTTGGACCGCCATTATCATCCCGTGACCCTCCAGTGAACCACAAGCTATAGCTCACAATCTGAGCGAGTAAAGAAATTGCACCCGCAATGGTGGCTGCAACTGCTTGGGTGAGGGTGTCACGGTTGCGAACATGACTCAGTTCGTGGGCGATGACAGCTTCTAATTCATCCTCTGGTAGCAGATTAACAATCCCTTCTGTTACGGCAACTGCGGCATGTTCTGGATCCCGACCTGTGGCAAAGGCATTAGCAGCAGGAGTCGGGACGATATATATCGCTGGCATAGGTAATCCTGCCCGCGTACTCAGGCGTTGTACCATGTCATAAAGCCCCGGTGCTTCCCTAGGACTGACTGGCTGGGCTCCGTAGGCAGATAGGGCGATGCGATCTGAGTAGTACCAAGAGCCGAGATTAGTGACAGCGGCTAGTACTACGCCAATCATTGCGCCACCCCAACCACCGATGAGCCAGTAACTCACCGTAATTAGTAAAGCGCTGAGTAATGCTAATAAAGCGACGGTTTTAAATTGATTCACTGCGCCTGCCCTCCTTTGAAAGCTTGCACTTGGATGATTCTTAAGCCTTTGAACTCAAAAGGCTATGGAATTTTTCTTTTATTGTATCTACTGACTCTTGGTTGCAAGGGAGGGAAAACTCTAAGGGGGAAGGTTCGGTTGTACCAACCTAACCTTTTGGGAAACGCACTCTGATAGAAAAGTTCCAGTTGAGAAGCGATTATTCTTTTGTCTGCCATCATTGATAGAAAAATAAAGATATTTCCCCCCAGAATAGTAGAGCTTAAGTAGTCGGGCAAAAATAAATATAAAACCCGGATGAGGTGTTAGGTGTTAGGGTTAGCTGTTCCCTGTTCCTATTCCCTGTTGCCTGTTGCCTGTTGCCTATTCCCTATTCCCTATTCCCTATTCCCTGTTCCCTGATCCGAAGTTCCCTGATCCGAAGTTCCCTCCCTCAACCATTTTCTAATTAATTTGACCGACCTACTTAAATGAAATAGATTGTAAATATCAAAAAGACTCAAGCATTACTGCCTGAGCCTCTTTAAATTAGGTTGAGTTTATCTTTTAGTAACCGCTACGAGAAAAACCGCTGTTTCTGCGGTTACCACCACCTCCAGTTTCACGAGGCCTCGCTTTATTAACTTTTATGTTACGCCCCATCCATTGAGCGCCATCAAGCATTTCAATGGCGTTTGCCTCTTCAGCCTCGGTTTCCATTTCTACGAAACCAAAGCCGCGCATACGTCCCGTTTCACGGTCTGTTGGTAGATAAACCCGCTTAACGGTTCCATATTCAGCAAAAACATTGGTGAGGTCGTCTTGTGTTACCTCATAGGATAGATTACCGACATAAATTGACATAGATTGTCTCCAAAATCAGCAGCAGCGTGTAGAAATTGAGACTTCGGAAACGAGCCTGTCAATAAAGTCAGGGAAAAGCCTGTCAATAATTGAAATCAACACTGTAACCGAACTTAACTCTCATCCAATATTAAGGTAACACAGCATTAAAATTTCCAGGAGGAAGAAAGAGAACTGTTACAAAACGCAACGTTAGGTAGAATGGGTCTTCAAGAGAGCTTGTTATTGAAAAGCGCTAAACCCCGTCCCGCGTTCCTCTCACCGCCTCAAAGGCAGAACGGGAGTCAGAGAGCGGGAAAGTATAGATACAGATAAACAATAGCTAAAGAAGGTTAATTTTGACTGAGAATATTACCCCGATCCAAAAGATTTCACGTAGTGAGCTGCGGCAGTTAGTTCGCAGCCAGTTGCAAATACTGCTTGAGCAACAAAATCTAGAGGGAGCGAAAGCACTGTTAGTGCCAGTGCAGCCAGTGGATATCGCTGAAGCGATTGAAGGACTGCCAGAGTCAATGCAGGTGATTGCCTTCCGCTTGCTTGCTAAAGCCGAGGCAATTGAAGTCTACGAGCATCTCGATTCGGCGATTCAACAGGCGCTGATTCAAAAGTTCAAAGGCCAGGAAGTCCTTGACATTGTGGACAAAATGTCCCCAGATGACCGAGTTAGGTTGTTTGACGAGCTACCAGCAAAAGTTGTTCGGCGTATGCTTGCCCAGCTGAGTCCTGGAGAACGCCAAGCTACTGCCCTGCTGTTGGGTTATGAAGAGGATACAGCAGGGCGGATCATGACCCCTGAATATATTTCTCTCAAAGAAAACTTAACTGTCACCCAAACCCTGGAGCGGATTCGCAGCTTGGCCAATGCTTCGGAGGTTATCTATTATCTCTATGTCACGGATGCTTCTCGACACCTGAGCGGGATTGTTTCACTGCGAGATTTGGTGCTTTCCTCCCCAGAGAAAACTCTAAGTGAAATTATGACTCGCGATGTAGTCTGCGTCCACACAGATACGGATCAAGAGGAGGTGGGACGAGTGATCCAACGCTATGACTTGCTGGCACTGCCCGTTGTCGATCGAGAGCAGCGTCTAGTGGGAGTTGTCACCGTGGATGACATTATTGATATTTTGCAGGAAGAAGCAACCGAGGATATTTATGCTTTGGGCGGTGTGCAGTCCGATGGTGATAAGTATTTTCAAACTAATCTAGTCACAGTTGTTCGCAAGCGGGTTGTCTGGTTATTGATCTTATTGCTAACCAATACTGTTACCGGCACGATCATCCGCTCTCAAGAAGCAATTTTGGGGGAAGTATTGGCTCTGGCAGCATTTATCCCTTTGCTCACTGGCACTGGCGGCAACGTGGGGGCTCAGTCTTCAACGGTGGTGATTCGCGGCTTAAATACTGAGGAGATTAGGGATCTGGGAACTGGTCAAGTTATCTTTCGAGAAGCACTGGCTGGGGTACTTCTGGGAATAATTCTCGGCACTTTGGCAACTTTGTGGGCTTATTATTTGTTTCACGTAGATCTTTTCATTGCCTTGTCCGTGGGGATTAGTCTATTAGCGATCGCTGTCTTGGCATCTGTTGCTGGCTCAGGGCTACCGTTTCTTTTCCGCTTATTAGGTCTCGATCCTGCCCTAATGTCAGCCCCATTTATTACCACAGCAGTTGATGTTTTAGGGGTATTGATTTTTTTCAACATCGCCAGAATGATTTTGGGAATTTGAAGTGACTCTACACCAGAGAATCTGTTGCCAATATTTATAAGCAGAATAAGCAAGGGTCACCACACCAGTAACAATTGCTGATTCATCCACCTCAAATTTAGGATGATGAAGGGGATAATTGGGCTTATCTGGTTGTCCAACGCCGAGGCGGAACATACTACCAGGGGCGTGTTCTAAGTAGAGGGAAAAATCTTCTGCCCCCAGAGATGGTTCACAGAGAATTTCCACACGATCGCTCCCCCAAGCTTCTCTACCTGCTTCCTCCAATATTTGAGTCAAGGCTAAATCATTTTGCACCGAAGGCACTCCCCGGCGGTAATTCATCTCATAACTCGCACCGTAGGCCTTACAAACATTGGAAATAATGCTTTCAATCCACTGGGGCAAATTAGCATGGGTTTCTGGATGGAGCGATCGCACTGTTCCCGCCATCCGCACTTGATCGGCAATCACATTCGGTGCTCGCCCACCAGTAATCTGCCCAATTGTCAAGACTATCGGGCGCAAAGGATTCTGGGTGCGGCTAATTGCCTGTTGTAGAGTGGTAATCACCTGGGAGGCAATCCAAATCGCATCAATCGCCTCATGGGGACGTGCGCCATGTCCTGATTCTCCCTGGATGAATATTTCTAAGTCATCCGCTGCCGCTGTCAACGCCCCATAGCGAATGCCCAAAGAACCGGCAGGAATGGACGGGAAAACGTGAACCCCAAAAATGGCATTTACATCCCCCATCGCCCCATCTTGAACCATCCAGCTAGCACCCTGGGCAATTTCTTCGGCGGGTTGGAATAAAAAGCGGACATTCCCTGGCAAGGGTTCTCCCAACTGTGACAGCACCATTGCCGTTCCCAATCCCACCGTTGCGTGGACATCATGACCACAGGCGTGCATGATCCCCGGTTTACAGGAGGCAAAATCCAGGTTGGTGTGTTCTTGAATCGGCAGGGCATCCATATCGGTGCGAATTGCCAGAGTTCGGTTATCAGTGCCTTGACCTTTCAATTCTCCCACTACACCAGTTTTTCCCACGGCTTCTTGCACGTGGATGCCGCAGGAAGATAATACACCAGCAATATAGGCAGCCGTTTGATATTCCTGACCGCTTAATTCTGGGTGGGCGTGGATGTGACGGCGGATTTCAATCAGGCGCGGGGCTAGAGTTTCAGCTAAGTCTTTTATCTGAGTGAGCATTTATTGTCGGGTGGGTATCGCCTATCTTTGATTTAATTAATATTAATCATATTCCCAAGATTTTTTGTAATTGCTGGTGTAAATACTTTCCCCATTTTGCTGCCAAGGATATTTCCGTAAAGGGAATTTTAATCGGCGTAGCTTGGTCTGCCATAATAAATTCTAGGATCGCTGAACCAAAGCTTGGCGGTTCTTCCAGGTCAACGGGCTGCTCATTCACCAGCAGACGAATAGCTTGCACATCCTTGAGGGAAAAGGTGTTTAGATTCACCGGTCCAGAGCGGGAGGGTTTTCCCCAAGTCAATTCCTCGCCTTTTTGACCCAATACCGCATAAATATCATACTTGGCCCGCTCAAATTGCTCTGCCCAGCGACGATAAGCTTCGATTTTTTGGTATTCATTCCAACCCGTCCAAGCAAGCCAGAAAAAGGCGACTAACAGGGGCAACCATAAAAGACCTCGTTCCATATTCCGATTCTTGCATAAAGTATGTTGTGCTAAAATAGTAATCAGTAGATCGCTCTCCATATCGTGGGTGTGGGTAATGTGTTCGGACAGAAGGTGTCTGAGTGGAAAAAGATCGCTATGATCCAAAGTAATACCCGTTTGTGAAGGAATTTGACTTAGGCAGATTTATGACATCTTATGCAACCTCTTCTGCGAAAGCCGAGATGAGTGAACTCCGGCGTTTGAAAACTTTGCTACCTCCAGAGTTGCAAAGCTGGGTGATGGTGGAAGGAACGACAGAAATTAATCCCCCTCTGATTCGGTGCGAAGAAATCGGTAAAGACGAGGTGGAAATTCAAATCGACCTAGCTAAATGGGAGAACCTGGCAATTGACCAGCGCAATTTAGTATTTTGGCACGAGGTCGCTCGTATTCAAAACGATACAATTCCCAGAGAAGGCTGGGAAATGGCAGCCCTGGCAATTGGTTTAGGCGGTGCTGTTGGTGAACTCTGGGTTCAAGATGGTTTGCTGCTGTTGTTAGCCCTAGCACTGTGCGGGATTTCTGGCTATCGACTCTGGCAGAAAAATAATGGAGAGCGCACTCTGAAAGAAGCAATCGAAGCTGACGAAAAAGCGATCGCCCTGGCTACTCGTTTTGGTTATTCTCTCCCCAACGCTTACAAAAGTCTGGGCAGTGCTTTAAAAACTTTAATTGAGCAAACTCCCAGTCGGCGTCAGCGGAAAAAATACGAAAACCGCTTGCAAAGCCTAAGACGCAGTGCTTCTAAAGCGAAAGCGAAAATGAAAGCTAAGCGTGAAGAATCAGGAGATCAAGGAAGCAAGGGAGAGAAAAGAATTTAAGGGTATATAGCAGTCCTAAATGAGTCGTGACAAATCAAAACATATATAAAACAACCAGAACCCTTACCCCCTGTTGTCTGTTGCCTTTTGAGTAGCGTTTTGATTTACAACCCTTTATAGGACTGCTATAGTACTTCTGCCCTGTTGGCTGAGAAACCCAGTATATTTTAGCGATCGGGTTGATGGCAACTGATTTTCATTAGTTTCTTTAGGACTATACCCCAGTTCTCTACAATCCGGTAGCCTGGTTAGTTGGTCGTAAATATATATTTTATGATTAAGCTCAACTGAGTGCCAGGGATTGATGACTAGCCAAACTCCAGAAGCAGATTTTCCAATTATTTTCTGCAACAATACTCCTGTGATCCAGTTGCCTGCACGGTTAACTGTGGTGGAGGCTGTCCCTTTTAAGACAACCTGTCATCAGCTTCTCAACGAGGACTCACCTCCTGAACAAATAGTCCTCGATTTCAGAAACACTAAGTTTATCGACAGTAGTGGTATCGGTGCCTTAGTTAATAATTTCAGAACCACACAGGAAAAAGACGTGGAATTGATTCTCGATAATGTCCATCCCTCAGTGATGGCAGTGTTGTCTATGACTGGACTAGACAAAGTTTTAAAGATTAAATCACTGGTGCACCAGACGCAGAAAATCTCTAGCAAAAGCTCAGAAAAGCAGCTACCAGAGACCCATCCTTCTGTTCGTTCTTGGGTAAAAAGATCTGTGGATATTGTTGGTAGTCTGGTGGGTTTAGGCATTACGGCAATTTTGTTTATCCCGATTGCGATCGCCATCAAACGAGACAGTCCCGGTTCAATTTTCTTTGGTCAAACTCGCTGTGGTTGGATGGGCAAACGATTTCGGATTTGGAAGTTCCGCTCGATGTGTGTCAATGCTGAAGCCCTAAAATCCCAGGTTGCCAATCAAGCTAGTGGTGCATTTTTCAAAAACAATAATGACCCGCGCATCACGCGAGTCGGTCGTTTTTTGCGGCGGACAAGTCTGGATGAATTTCCTCAATTCTGGAATGTGCTTAAAGGGGAGATGAGTCTTGTAGGCACTAGACCCCCGACTCCCGATGAAGTGGAGCGCTACGAGGTTCCAGAATGGCAGCGGTTAGATGTTAAACCAGGTATGACAGGTGAGTGGCAGGTTAACGGGCGATCGCAGGTGCGTGATTTTGAAGATGTGATCAAATTAGACCTGCGCTATCAGCAGAATTGGAGCCTGAAATATGATGTCAAGCTCATAGTAAAAACAATTTTTATTTTGTTTTGTAAGAATAGTGGTGCCGTTTAGAAAAGGTAGAAAGAAATGTTTGCTCCTTCACCTTCTTACTCTTGCCTATTTCCTGCTCAGAGCTCCCTATTCCCTATTCCCTATTCCGGTCTTTAAATTTCTGCTATCGCTCGTTCAATCAGACGGCGTGCTAAGGTTTGGGTTCCCGTGTGTTCATAGTAGTTAGTGCTCATATCGAGAAAGGCGGCAACATAATCCAACTTATCATCGGAAAATTCTACAAAACTTTGTAGATGGCTGAAAATCATTTCTGGAGTCAAACCGCGATCTTCGACAAAGCCACTCATCCAGTTTTTAACTGAGTCGAAACTATTACCAATGAAGTCAAGTTGACCCCCAGCGCTACCGCCGGGAATCAGATTGCTGATTCGACTGAAAGTGGAATTTCGTTCTAAGTCTTCGGGATTGATACTGCTAATGGTTGATTGCGTTTTCAGGATGAAATCCGGACCTAAAGGAATCAAACCATCAATGCAAATCAAGGCAGCCATCCGCATCAAAGACTCACCACTGTAGTCGGCGAGGGAGGCGACGAAATCTCCGATGCTGTCTCCGGGAATGCCGTTAATTTGGCAGAAGGCAACTAACTCAACTATCACTTTCATGCACAGATCAAGGGCTTGAGCTTTATCAGGATTGGGGGAGACGCGGTTTAATAAACCGCCAACCAAGGGAATTTTATTACCCACCTTATTAGCTAAAGCAGCAGCACCGAGGGCAGTATCAACATTATCGACGGTTTGGTAGAGCCACATTGCCCGTTGATATCCTTGGGACTTATCGTTGTATAGCCAGACAGCGCGATCGCCGATTTGCTGAATCATCTCTTCATCGGTTTCCCCTGTCACCTCGCAAATAGTGTTTTCAAAGCCAACTATGTTTTGCCACTCGCCAGGGGCAACAAAATCTAGAGCCCGCAGCATCATAATGGTCATGTTATTAGTTGGCAGTTGATCAACCAGTTCAAAAATCGATTTGCTCACAACTTTCTCCTTATTTGATTGCGGTGTTTATATTAATTTGAGTGTAGCCATCTAACTTCTACTTATTTCAGTCGAGCCAAACCATTCAAGTCAAATTTTGCTAACCAGGCTTTGCGATCGCTCTGGGTAAAAGAGGGATCGCGGGAAAGCACTTTCACCTGAAAGCGATCGCCCACCAAAACCGCAGTCCCCTTACTTCCTTGCTCAACAGTGGGATAACCGCCAATTGTTTCCCTACTTTCTTTGAATTTATCCATCGCCTTAGGATTGCTGATGGTATCAGAAATCGTCAGCACTGCCACTTCCTTGCCATTTTTTTTCAACTTTGCCTGAGCAGAGCCTTTTTTCTCCTGGGTATAGACCCGCTGATAGCCGCCACCAGCGGAAGGAAAGAACTGATTAAACCTACCACCTGCAACAGCCTCCTTAGAAACTGCTTGATTCCTACTACCTGCCTGAGTGCTTTCTTGTTGTGCCTGATCAAAACGAGAGGTAGGCTGGCTAGTACAGGATGTTACTAGCAGCAAAGTGGCCAATAGTAAAATAGCTAAGAATTTTCGTAAACGAAGCATCATTGATGGTTCCTCTTTTAAACATTCAGTTGCCCTTTTTAATTCTGACTCACTACATAGAACCTGTCGAGACTCGACAAGGATAAAATATTGGATATGCAAATCCTGATTTATTCCTATAACTACTATCCAGAACCCATCGGCATCGCCCCACTGATGACCGATCTAGCAGAAGGTCTAGTCAAGCGAGGTCATGAAGTCCACGTGCTCACCGCCATGCCCTGGTATCCAGAGGGCAAAATTTACAAACAATATCAAGGTAAGTTATATCTCACAGAAGAACGGAACGGTGTCAAGATTCAGCGCTGTTATGTTTGGATTCGTCGCGAACGGAGTCTCAGGGTTCGGGTGTTATTTGAAGGCAGCTTCGTCGTCCTCAGCTTCTTGCAAGCTCTCAAAGGTTGGCGTCCAGATGTGATTCTCCTCACCGTACCGGGACTGCCAGTGTCTGTCCCAGCAGCAATCCTAGGATGGTTGTACCGCTCCCCAGTGGTTTTGAATCTGCAGGATATTTTACCGGATGCCGCCGTTCACGTTGGGCTGATCGAAAACGAAAAACTGGTTCGGATCTTAAAAGTCTTGGAAAAATTTGCCTATCGGACAGCGACTAAGATTAGCATCATTGCTGATGGGTTTACGAAAAATCTCCTCGAAAAGGACGTTCCTGCTGACAAAATCGTGGAGATTCCCAATTGGGTTGATGTTAACTTTATCAAACCCCTGTCCCGGGGAAATAACTACTTTCGGACCGAGAATCAACTAGAAGGCAAATTTGTTGTCCTTTACTCGGGCAATATCGCTCACACCCAAGGCTTGGAAACTGCGATCGAGGCAGCAAAACGCCTGCAACATATTCTAGACATTGCCATTGTCATTGTGGGAGCAGAGAAAGCTTTAGCGCGACTGGAGCGCTATTGCCAAAAATGCGGTGCTGACAATGTGCGACTGCTACCGTTTCAACCCCGGGAAAAACTACCTGAAATGCTAGCTGCAGCTGATGTAGGGTTGGTGGTGCAAAAGCATAACGTGATCTCCTTCAATATGCCTTCTAAAATTCAGGTGTTGCTGGCAAGTGGTTGTGCTATCATCGGCTCTGTTCCTGCTATGGGTACTGCTGCCAGAGCTATAGAAAAAAGTGGCGGCGGAATAGTAGTTCCCCCAGAAGACCCCGATGCCCTGGCAAAAGCGATTGTAGATTTATACTCGAATCCGGCTCAAGTACTAGCATTGGGGCACCGAGGCAGACAGTATGCCGAAAAGTATTATGCCTTTGAATTAGCATTGGATCGCTATGAGCAACTCTTTGCTGCTGTCACGAATTCTTGAGGTCAATGACCCACCCTTGACCGCTAGTGTTCTATGAATTCCGCCCGATTTTGCTAAAATCTAAAATAGAAGCAAATTCTTGGATTTTAATTTAAGATGTAAAACCTATTGCAGATAACCTTTTTAATCTTGCAACCACACCTGTTGTCATTTAGAGTTTTAGATCGCGATGCGGGATCAGGTTCTAACCTGGTTAGCTGATAATGTTTCTGCTCTTCGCCTGCAACATATTCTCGGCGTCGAGCAAATGTGTATCCAGCTTGCTCATCATCATCAAGTTGACGAGAAGAAGGCGGCTCAAGCTGGCTTAATGCACGACTTGGCAAAATTCTTTAAGCCGACTCGACTGTTGCAGATGGCTTCAAAAGACGGTATAGAGATAGACCCAATTTGTGAAGTCAATCCCCACCTATTACACGCCGATGTGAGTGCCATCGTTGCTAGAGACCAATTTAGAATACAAGATGAAGAAATTTTAACCGCCATCCGCAATCACACTTTAGGGAGTCCCCACATGACTGACCTCAGTTGTATTGTCTTTGTAGCCGATACTATTGAGCCAAGTCGCGGGGATAACCTAGAACTAGAGGCAATGCGTCAGGTGAGTCGGGAAAATCTCCATAAAAGTGTGCAGCAAACCTGTGACTATTCTTTGAGATACTTACTCGATACTCGCCGTGTTATTCATCCACGCACCATTTTGACCCGGAATTGGGCATTGCAAACCGCCAGGAAAAAGCAAGCAGCAGAAACTGGGAATAGGCTCGTACAAGATGGGTGGGGAACCTAGTTGCTGTTGCCAGTTAGTAATTTATTTGTGTTTGAATCAAAAAAATAGGAATTGAAGAGCTTAATGACAGATCAAAAACAATATGAATTAAATAACTCATCTACCATGACAGCCAATGATGTCTTGCCACAACAATCCAGTCAGCATCTAGCCTGGACCATTGCTCAGGCCGCTGATGATCGTAAAGCTGAGGATATTGTTTTGTTGCGAGTGGCAGAAGTGTCTTATCTGACGGATTACTTTGTCATTGCGACTGGCTTTTCTAAGACCCAGGTGCAAGCGATATCCGACTCGATTAAAGAAAAAGTAGAAAAAGAGTGTCAAAAGCATCCTATGCGGATAGAAGGAAAAGCAGAAGGAACCTGGATCCTCCAGGACTACGGTGATGTTATCGTTCATATTTTCTTGCCCCAAGAACGTGAATTCTATAACCTGGAAGCGTTTTGGGGACACGCTGAACGAATTGATTTTCCAATGTTCAACCCAGTGCGAGAGTAGAAACAATGAGGGAATCTTCCGTTGAATTCTGCCCCGTTCCCATTGAACAGCAACCGATTAATGAATACGAACAGTTAAAAGATTCCTGGTTTTTTCGTTGGGCAACCTTCGAGCAGCTAGGATATTTGAGAAAGCTCGCTTGGGTTTGGGTTTGGGGTTGGATTATTGTAGGTCCGATTGCAGCAGCGAGTTTCCCTCCCCAGAAAGCTCCGGTTCTCTTTGGCTTGTCTGGTGCGGTGGGAGCGGGTTGGTTGATGGCGCTGGTGCTGCTGCGGCTTTATTTAGGTTGGTCCTATGTGGGCGATCGCCTGAAGGCAGAGAAAGTATTTTATGAAGAGTCGGGTTGGTATGATGGGCAAGTCTGGCAGAAGCCACCAGAAATTCTGACCCGCGATCGCCTGATTGTCTCCTATCAAGTTGAGCCAATTCTGGAACGTCTGAAACGAACCTCTGCGATCCTGGCTGTGCTAGTCGGGAGCGGCAGCCTGATTTGGCTGTGGCAATAGAAGAGGGGGTAAATCTAAAATCCTTTCATCCAAAATCCAAAATCGAATGACCAGGGGAAAACGAACTCAAGCGCCCAAACTAGAAGTTCATTTACTGCGGGAAGGGATTGTCGAATCAATCCATCAAGTTGAGGCAACTGTCTGCGATCACCGAGGGCGCGTTCTTTTAGCGGCAGGCAGTTCTGACACCACTGCTTTTATTCGTTCTGCTCTCAAGCCTTTTCAAGCTCTAGCAGTCACCAGCACTGGTACCCTAGAGCGCTACGATCTCACTGACAAAGATTTAGCGATTATTTGCAGTTCTCACCAAGGCACTGTTGAACAAGCGCGACAGGTTTTTAATGTCCTTTGGCGTGCGGATGTTGAACCGACTGCCCTTCAATGTCCTATTCCAGAAGGCAAGGAGAGTCCACTGCAATACAACTGTTCTGGCAAACATGCTGGAATGCTTGCTGTCTGCCAGCAGCGTAACTGGCCCCTCAACACCTACTTGCAGCGCTCTAATCCGTTGCAAAAGCTGATTTTGAGTAAGGTAGCAGAGTTACTGAGAATGCCAGGGGAAGAGTTGATCAGTGCTCACGATGACTGTGGTGCTCCCACTTACTTTATGCAGCTAGGACAAATGGCTTATTTGTATGCTCAGTTGGCCTCAGGCAATAATTTGGATTTGGAGCGCATTGTCCGAGCAATGACTCATCATCCCAGTATGATTGCTGGAGATAGGGCGTTTGATACGGAACTGATGGGATTAACTCAAGGGGAATTGGTGAGTAAATCCGGTGCAGAAGGAATTCAATGTATTGGTCGCGTCGGCGAGGGCATGGGATTGGCAATTAAAGTTATAGATGGATCTAAAAGGGCTAAGTATGCCGTGGCGATTCAGCTACTCAAGCAAATGGGATGGATTAGTCCCAGTGTCTCAGAAACCCTTTCTGAAAGCTTTATGATTCTGAGTCACTACAAGCGCCTGGAGGTTATAGGTGAATTATCCATGTTGTAACTCGGACGGCTACCAACTTAAGGCTTAAGTGGATAGCCACTCAGACAAGAGAGACTCCGAGGACAAGGGGGATTCTGGAGAAAGCTGATTTGTTTGTTGAAAATTTATCTCCCCGTCGACCGAGTCTCCCCGTCGCCCCGTCGACCGAGTCTCCCCCCTCTCTCCCCTCTCCTTGTCTCCTTGTCCTCCCATTTCATAAGTGTTTTCGCCTTAACAAGCTTGACATTTGGGCATGGAAAATAAACTGGCTGAAAAAAAAATTGTTACTTTGGTCAGTTTGTCGCTATACTAAAAAAGGCGACGCGGGATAGAGCAGTCTGGTAGCTCGTCGGGCTCATAACCCGAAGGTCGGTGGTTCAAATCCGCCTCCCGCCACCAAATTGAAGATAGATAAAGCCTCGCAAACATTTGTGGTTGCGAGGCTTTATTTTATACTGAATCCGGATCTAAAACCCTCTTTATCAATTTTCTGTCTTTTTCTTCCCCTGCGCCCCCTCTCTCCGTCTCTAGAGTCTCCCCGTCTCCCCCTCTCCCCCTCTCCCACTGCTCCCCCTGCTCCCCCAGCTCCCCCTGCTCCCCCTGCTCGTCACAACCATAAAAGTAAAAAACCAACCCATGTGAGGGAGACGGGAAACATCGGAGATGGGGAGATGGGGAAAATCCTATTTACAAGATTAAAACAGTCAC